>CAYJIF010000157.1:0-1541 GCA_964370175.1 uncultured Rikenellaceae bacterium | reverse complement strand
GGAGTTTCGCCACATTTTCTACACCATCAGAGTAACCAAAACAAATGCCCTGCGGGGGCACCAGCCGCCGCCACTGGCACACCGTTTGGAGTTTCTACACATTTGCAAATGCTCCATGCAGGTGGGTGTAATAGGTTTTGGATTTAACGTTTTTTTGTTTACCTTTGTGTATTGAGACTTGAAATATTAAACACATACTATAGACTATAGAAATCATGAATATGCTTTTTATCGGCCAAATCGGCCCATGGCAAATCGTTCTAATCGCCATTATCGTACTTATTTTCTTTGGGGGTAGTAAACTTCCAGGACTTATGAAAGGCGCTGGCAAAGGAATCAGAGAGTTTAAAGATGCCATCAACGGAAAAGATACCGATAACCCACGAGGTAGCGTTGAGGCTAAAGAGGTGAAGGATGATGAGGATAAAAAATCAGACCAGAAGTAGCCTCATTTCACTAACTCTGTGAGTTTTCTTGTTGCCTCCCCAACGAGCAGCAAAAAAAGAAGGGTTTCCTATTCAGTAATGGCAGCACGGCAAGATGAGCGTATGAGCGTTGCAGAGCACATTGATGAGCTGCGTCGTCGTTTGGTGCGCAGTGTTATTGCTTTTTTGGTTTTTGCAATTCTGGCATTCGTCTTCAAGGATCTTTTGGTGACAGTGCTGTTTGGTCCTACGAGTGCGGACTTTCCCACCAATCGTTTTTTTGCGTGGCTCTCGGAGATAACAGAGGTTGATGCGCTGCTCATAAATCAAGATAATCCAGACCTTATCAACACCCAGATGTCGGGGCAGTTCAAACTCCACCTCAAACTGGCTTTTGTGACCTCGCTTGTGCTGACCATACCCTACATTGTGTGGCAGTTGTGGATGTTTGTGTTTCCGGCTCTGTCGCAAAGAATTCGCAAGCACACTCGCGCTCTTGTTTTCCAGGTTTCATTTTGGTTCATTTTTGGAGTTTGTTTCGGGTACTTTGTGGTATCGCCACTTGCCAACAATTTTTTGGCGAACTACGAGCTCACCCCCGATATCACTAACATGATTGATGTCAACTCCTATCTCTCCATAGTGCTTGGAGTGTCGTTGGCTTGCGGGCTCACCTTTCAGCTCCCACTACTCATCCGCCTCTTGGCCTCCATTGGGCTAATTAGCTCAACCTTTCTCAAAAAATATCGAAAAGTGGCAGTTGTGGCGATTATGTCCCTCTCGGCGGTGATTACTCCTCCCGATGTCTTTAGCATGTTGCTCGTTGCCCTGCCTCTTTATCTGCTGTACGAGTATAGTATTTCGATGACTCGTGCAATAGAGCGCAGAAAGGCAGCTGCTCAAGACGACTCAAGTGCAGATAGCCCAAGTGCAGACGACCCAAGCGCGGACGATTCAAAAGAAGATAAATAATCATTATGCGAAACTGTTTTAAAGCGATTACTGCTTTCGTGCTATTAGTGTGCCTGATGTGTGCAAGCGCGCGAGCAGATGAGCCCATCGTGCTGATGAGCTACAACGTGCACAATGGCGTCGGGGTGGATGGACGGAATTCTG
>CAYJIF010000156.1:0-1620 GCA_964370175.1 uncultured Rikenellaceae bacterium | reverse complement strand
AGTTGCGCCCATTTTGCGCTGAGCCACGGCTCTGAGCTGTGCAGCATCGCCATTTTCAGCTGCAGTTCTAAGAGTTTTATCAGCATATTCTACCACACTGTGCCACGTTCCGCGTTTAGCAAATTCCTTTGCCAGACCCACGTATGCAGCACTTTGGTGAGGGACGCTCAGTGCCGCTACCCCATAGCCATCCACAGCATCGGTGCTTTGTCCCAACTGCGCACTGCTGAGCCCATAGAGTATATTAGCTTCGCCGTTATATGTGTCCAGAGCTAAGGCTTTGAGTGCAAGTTCTTTTGCTTTATTGTAATCCCCTTGTTTGAAATGCACTTCGCCAAGCCCAACCAAAGCAGGTGCATAATATTTGTCTTCGGCCAAAACCTCCTCGAAGAGAGCTTTTGCCATGTCATATTCCTTAACATAAACACTCTGAATCGCAGTCAAATAGCGACCATATAGGGTGCTGTTTCTATCAAAGCCTTCTGGTAACTCCCTCGGGCGAGATGTGGGTTGCGTGTATTCTTTGGAGTATACCAGTTTGTTGTCGCCAAGCACAACCTCCACTTCGCCACTCAACTCGCCTTGTAGCTTTTGCGAATAGTTTTCCATAGGCTGTAACTCCACAACTCCACTATAAATCGTTTCGCCGTTGTTTTTCACCTCTATTGTCTCGTTGAGGGCTTGTAGCGGCGAGATGTAGAGCACTCCATCTTCAATGTTGATGGTGGCATATTTGTTAGAGGTCATCACCCCGCGAGTGTCTTTGATCGGATACCAGTACTCCGTCGAACCTTCAGTGGCGTAGCCTTGGTGTTTGTAGTGTTTGTAGGGAGTTTCGTGCGAACTGCCGCGAGTCTCTTGGTTGAATATGCGCCCCGACTGAAGCTCTACATAGTGCCCCGAGTTGTCGGTTAGCAATCCCTCCCAAATCATCCCCTCACGAGAATGCCCCCAGAGGAAAATCTTCATCCCCAGCTTTTCGTCATAGGGTGCGTAGTGCCCGCTACCATATGCGTGCTCAGGCCAATAGGTTGCGTAGTAATCGCCTGTGGAACCCATGATGTGATAGCTCTTTGCCGAGCCGAAGTTGTTTTGGGCATACTTCGATAGGTCACGGCCCTCGCTGTCGTGAGTCCAGCTGTGAGCGTCGCCACCGTGCCCGATGTAGCCATCCCCGGGGAAGTAATACTCCATGTTATCGCTCAGGTCGTAGCCCGCATTCATCCAGTGGTAATAAGGGCTGGATAGGGCAGAGGGGTTGTAGTATTTTGTGGTGGTGGTGAAGTAGGCTTTGTCCTTTTCGAGCTTAATTTCGCAGCTCCACCACGCACGAGTGAGCAGGTCTAACGTGCCCACAAAACAGCTGACACTACCATCCTTATTCTCGCGCACGGCGTAATCCACCGGGGTGGCAGTCCACGGAGCGTGCCCGATAATGCCGAAATTTATCTCCACCCCGCCCGAGGTCCAAGGGCCACGCATCGCAATGTCACGGAATTTCACCACGTCGTTGTCATAAATAAAATCACGGCCGCTCTTTTTCTCCACAGCACCCCACACTTTGCCGCCTACTTCGGGGGCAATTCGCACTTTGATATATGGATTTTCAAGCTCCACCAT
>CAYJIF010000155.1:0-1640 GCA_964370175.1 uncultured Rikenellaceae bacterium | reverse complement strand
CGATACCAAGACGACGACTGTTGTAGTATCTTGGAGCAGTTTCGCCATAAAGTTCTTTACGGTACTCGAGCAAGATTTCTTCAAGCAGAGCTTGACCAGCTGTGTTAAGCGACTGAACTGCTGAAGGGTCACGATGTTTTTGCAGAGCGAAAAGCAAGTCGTGTGCTTCTGCGTTTCTATTCAAGTGGTAAAGAGATTCGATCATAATCAAAACGAACTCCGAAGAACGCATTTGGATGTACGCACCTGTTAAGTCTTCTTTATCGTAGAATTTTGCTGAAGAGTATGCACTGACACCAGGGTTATGAGATGCGATGAAAAGGTTACGCATGTCAGTTGCAGTGAAAGCAGCCATAAGGTCAGTGTTCGCAAAACCTGCAGTTCTGTAACGAGTATTTTGTGCTGTCATATCAAGAACCGCGAATTTAGAGTAGTACGACTGTTGTTGCGCTTGGTTGAATGGAAGACCGAACATCCATTCAGAGTTCTTAACATCGTTGAAACCAGCTGCATAGTCTTCTTTTCCCATTAGTGGATATCTACCGCTGTTTACGATAGCCGCAGCATCGTTGTATGCATCTTGGTATTTACCCATCTCAAGGTTTACATACGCTCTCCAACCGAGTGCGATGTCTTTACCAACACGATACTTCACAGAAGCAGCGTTGTAAGTAAAGTTATCGATTGCGAAGTTAAGGTCAGAAAGGATTTGGGTGTAAACATCCTGAAGTGTTCCGCGAGGAGCACCTTGAGTTTCAAGTGTTGTACCAGCTGTGTAGATGGGTACACCTTTGATTGCAGTTAGGTCACCACCAGCTTGTTGTGGTGGTTGGCAGTATCTGCGAGCAAGGTGGAAGTAGAAGTTCGCACGAAGTGCACGAAGTTCAGCCGTAGCATTTGTAGCAAATTCAGCTGAAAACTTATCTTTATTCTCCTCAAGAGCGTCAAGCAACAAGTTACAGTTGTTAATCATTGCGTAAAGGTTTCTCCACTCCCATAGAGGTCTTGCTGCTGTCCAAGCGTGAGCTCCAGTAGTCCAAGCAGCTTCCCACAACCACCAGTTTGATGGGTTAGCGAAGATGTCGTTTCCTTGCATTACAGCAGCAAACTGAACGTGCCAAATACCGTTGTATAGAGTTGCATTAACAGATGCTACATTGTAGGTTCTCATCATAGACACTACACCAGTAATACCTATGCTAATTCCATCTTCAGTGTTATAAACCTGACCTGGAAGAACAGGACCATCCTGGTTTACATTCTCGTCGAGGAAGCTGTCAGAACAGCTGAACAACAAAGCTCCAGCGAGAACTAAGCTTAAATATTTTAATTTCTTCATCTTGTTTATTCTTAATTTATAAAATTTAATCACTTTTCTAATTGTTATCTATTCTCTTAGAGACCAATGTTGATACCGAATGAAACAGATTTAAGTGGCGTAGAGCTCCAGCTCTGAGTAGCACCAAGACCTGATTCTGGATCAAGACCTTTAGGACCACCGAAAATAGTCAGCATGTTGTCTGCAGATACGTATAGACGTAGGCGGCTGAAACCTGCATTTTTGATAACTGGAAGTGTTGCAAAGTCATAACCAAGAGTTACGTTACGAAGACGTGCGTAAGAACCATCATACAACCAAC
>CAYJIF010000154.1:0-1659 GCA_964370175.1 uncultured Rikenellaceae bacterium | reverse complement strand
TCCCAGTGCGTCCCACTACATCCCACCTCGTCCCATTTGCGAAGATTCTCGGCGATATCACGGGCGAAATAACCACCCATATGGTGAGTGCTTATCAATCAGGGACAATATAGGGACAATATAGGGACAATAGGGGCACCAAAAAGGGCTAAAAACGGCTAATATTGCCAAATATGGGGAAACGAAATAAGCACCCTAAATGGGTGCTTATTAGCAGTTTGTGGCAATGTAACTATCTTATTGTCAAATAGTTATTTCCCAATGCAGAAGTTGGCGAAGATGTTAGCGAGGATGTCGTTAGTGGTAATCTCGCCTGTTATCTCGCCCAAATAACCAAGTGCCATACGCAACTCTGCCGATACCAAATCCGTGGGCAAACCATCCTCAATAGCCAACACAGCACGCTCAAACGAACTGAACGCCAACGCCAAAGCCTCGTGATGACGCTCATTACTCACAATTATATCGCCCTGAGTAGCCGACAAACCGCCACCCTCTACCACACCTTGCAACCACCCCCGCAACTCCTCCATACCCTCACCATACTTTGCCGAAATCATTAGACTATCGCCACTAAACACTCCCCCTCCGCCATCACACTTATTACAAAGACGCAAGTAATGCTGCGACTCGCCCACCTCAATAGCCTCAACTGCCTCATCGCCATCAACCACCATATGCAAAATAACCTGCGCACGTTGTAACTGCTCGCGAGAACGCTCAATGCCCTGCGACTCAATCTCATCCGCACCTGTTCTAATCCCCGCAGTATCAATGAAACGGAATGCCACACCCCCAATAGTCAAAGGCACTTCGATATAATCGCGCGTGGTGCCAGCCACCTGCGACACGATGGCACGCTCCTCGCCCACAAGAGCGTTCAAAAGCGTGGACTTCCCCACATTAGGAGCCCCAACAATCGCAACTGCCACACCATTTTTGAGCACATTACCAAGGGCAAAAGAACGCTTCAACTCCCCTACTCTACCCATTATCTTTTGCACCAGTTCCAAAAGTTCCGTGCGAGAGGCAAACTCCACTTCCTCCTCGCCAAAATCAAGCTCCAACTCCATGAGTGTCAGCACGTTTAGCAACTCTGCACGTAACTTCTTGAACTCCTCGGAGTAACCGCCTCTAATCTGCCCCAATGCCACCTGTGCTGAGGCGCGAGAGTTGCTCATTATCAAATCGCCTATGGCTTCGGCTTGGCTCAAATCAATCTTACCGCCAAGCATCGCCCGTAACGAGAACTCGCCAGGTTCGGCCACTCTGGCTCCGTGGTGCACACAACTGCGGACTAACTCCGAGACAATCCACGCAGATCCGTGGCACGAAATCTCCACCATATCCTCGCCCGTAAAAGAATGAGGCGATTGGAAATAGGTCACCACCACCTCATCCAGAGGCTCTCCACCATAATCTCGGAGCAGGCCATACGTTGCACGCTGGACTTCAAGCGGGCGGCTAAAAAGCGCACCCACAATTTTCAAAGAATCTGCACCACTAAGGCGAACAACAGCAATTGCACCCCCTACTGCTGTGGAGGGTGCAACTATTGTGTGAGTATGAATATAGCTCATCTAAAATCTAATGTATTATGAGCTACAAAGTTATAAAAAACTATTTGAATCTGAGTATATCCTCAGTATTTTTGCGAGG
>CAYJIF010000153.1:0-1672 GCA_964370175.1 uncultured Rikenellaceae bacterium | reverse complement strand
AGGTTAGCTTCACGGTTGTGGGGCGCACAAATGTGGTCTCTGCCAAATTCACAACAGGCTATGAGAGTATCGTGGTGCGTGGTCGTGCGGAGCGTTCGTTGTCCACCGAGGAGCGTATGCACGCCCTAAAATTATTTATCGAGAAGTACTCGCCCAATGACATTGAAATAGGGATGAAATATGCAGAAAAATCATTTCACCGCACCGAGATAGTGCGCATTGCAATTAGCTCCATATCAGGAAAAACAAAAAGGGTAAAATAATATGAAAATAGAACACAACAAAAATGAAGCGAAATTCACTACCGAGGTAGAGGGTTTGACCGCCTATGTAGCGTACAGAGTCATCGAAGGGCGTCTTGTAGTTTATAGCACCTATGTGCCCAAAGAACTTGAGGGCAGAGGAATTGCTGCGGCACTCACCAAAGAGTGCTACGCATTTGCCGAGGCTGAAGGGTTTACACCAGGTGCAACTTGCTCCTATGCTGTAGCGTGGCTTAAAAGACATAACAAATAACATTTTGGTGCTTATAATAGAGTCAAATTTCATATTATTTGCACCTTCGTAAACTTTTCAATACATTTGCGGTAAAGAATTTATAGCGATTATGGCAAAACTAAATAACAAAGGAATAGTATATGTGCTAACCAATACGGCAATGCCTGGATTAGTTAAAATTGGAATGACTACACGTGAGAATGTTGAGTCAAGAATGAATGAACTCTATAGTACTGGGGTGCCGATACCTTTTGATTGTGCCTATGCTTGCGAGGTGAACGCCGTAGATTGTGCAAAAATTGAGAAAGCTCTGCATACTGCATTTGAGCCTAACAGAGTGAATAAAAATAGGGAATTTTTCACAATGAAGCCAGAACAAGCAATCGCAATACTCGAACTATTTAATAGAAAAGATATTACAGAAGAGCTTTCGCAAGAGATTGAAAACGAACTGACAGTTGATGATAAAATAGCAAGCGAAAAGGCAAAGATCGTTCGTCGCCCGCCATTGAATTTTAAGGAGATGGGTATTGAGATTGGTAGCATGCTTACATACGTAAATGACGATAGTATAACTGCCAAGGTAGTATCTGAAAGGCGAGTCGAGTTTAATGGAGATGAGACATCACTTACTGCCATAATTATAAAACTTCATAACCTACCTAGAGCCGTTCAACCCACCAAATACTGGGAGTTTGAAGGGCGTAATCTACGTGATATTTACGATGAAACTTACACCTTTGAAGAGTAGGCTATTAATTAAAGATACAAAAATAAATTTTGACGAATATATCCGCCAAGGCGAACCGCAGGCTCGTGAGAGGGGGCTTGCGTGGCGCACTGCAATTGGCTTGCAGCAGGTTGATGGACTCAAAACGTCCGATTATCTGCTCGAAACTGCTTGCTCGCATATCGAGGGTGATATTACCATCGAGGATGTAAAGGAGCAGATTGATAGTTACTATCAGAATATAGATAAACGTGATGCCGACACGAGCAGAACCGAGGAGGCTGACAAGGTAGCAACGAGGATTACCGAGATACTATCTGAGCGATCGTTTAACTTCTCTGTTGTTGAGTATCTAACCATTCACAAGCGACTATTCGAGGGGATATATCCTCACGCTGGAAAGATTAGAGAGTATAATATTTCGAAGAGAGAGTGGGTGTTGGA
>CAYJIF010000152.1:0-1725 GCA_964370175.1 uncultured Rikenellaceae bacterium | reverse complement strand
AAATGGCGATGCTGCACAGCTCAGAGCCGTGGCTCAGCGCAAAATGGGCGCAACTGAGGATGCTCTTCAGACGTTGGGCGAGTTGGAATACTTAGAGCCATTGAACCACTACGCTCGCTTCGAAAAGCACCTCCTTGGGAAAGCCACAGCGCAGGAATTCACCTCGAAAGTGACTAACGAATTAGCGCACGAAACTTACCTTGAGATGGGACTGTGGTATGAGTCATTGGGACAACTCGAAGATGCACTCAAGCTATATTCTTTGGCGGGCGAACATCCTCAAATCCTCTATCGTACAGCCTATGTGCAACACCTCTTGGGGCAAGATTTTAGCGCTGCTCTGCAAAAAGCTACCCAGGCGTCTGCCGAGCTTGCATTTCCATTCAGACACGAATCACTGCCGGCATACAGTTGGGCAACGGAGGTGGATGATAGTTGGAAGAATGGCTACTATTTAGCACTACTCAAATGGCACTTGGGTGACAAGCCAGAAGCACTGAAACTTCTGGAAGCGGCAGGCAATACGCCCGATTTCGCACCGTTCTACATCACACGCTCGATGCTAAAGAGCAGCTCTGATAGAATTGCCGACCTGAGAAAGGCTGAAACGTTTGGCAAGAACTGGCGCATTGGCACCATGCTTATCAAGGAATACAAAGCACAAGGACTTGTGGACGAAATGAGCGCGGTTGCAAAAGAGTACAGCACTCTATTTGGCGATGATTTCCGCCTCGGAATGGCATACGTACCCGTGTTAATCCAAAACAAAGAGTACGAAAAAGCACTCGAATACCTCGAAACCGTGCAAATCCTCCCCTATGAAGGGGCAAATGAGGGACGTACAATGTATCGTGACTGCAACCTATATTTGGCACTCGAAGCAATCGAGGCAGGAAAATATCGCCAGGCAATTAAATCCGTGGAGAAATCAATCCCATGGATAGAGAACCTTGGCGTGGGTCAGCCCTACGAAGAAGACATTGACAAGCGCACCGAGAAGTATATAATGGCGTATTGCTACGAAAAAATGGGGCAACAAAGGCGTGCTACACAGCTCTACACGGAGGTTGCTGAAAGCTCGGCGATGCAAAACAGCAACACTATTCTTTCGCTGCTGTGTCTGAAAAAATTGGGACGCACCACCGAAGCAGACGAATTGTTGGCAAAGTACCTGGAGTATAACAATAACGACGTGGTGGCGGCATGGGCCGAGGCGCTATATAATGGCGACACAGAGGAGGCCGAACGAATTATCGAAAGTGGTGATACACGCAGCCGTGTAGGTGCTTTCGGCTCAAATGATTTCAAAGATTTTGGCTACATCACCATCGTCCAAGAGGCAGTAAAGTTGTAGTTACTACCCTACTCGATTTGGTGTAAAACAGACTACTATTAATATAGAACTAAAGGGTTGCCCTTGTCGCTTCGAAAAGATGAATTCGAAGCAGCAAGGGCAACTTTTTTGGGATGCAACATGTTGTAATAAGAATATTTTTCTACCTTTGCGCTGCGATTTTTCGTAATTATCCCCTACATAATGATTATTTTAACATACTTAAACTAAACATCACTTATGACAACAAAACAGAAGTACACAGCGCTGGAGCTCGAAATCCAGCAAATCTACGTTGAACAAGGCTACGCCCTGAGTAGCGGCACTGAGGACATGAGTTCTAAAGAAGGAGCGTGGGACTAACGACAGCGCACTCTCTGGTCTCAACTATC
>CAYJIF010000151.1:0-1850 GCA_964370175.1 uncultured Rikenellaceae bacterium | reverse complement strand
CCACAAAAATAGTAATTTTGCCTAAATATTTACATAACAAAGTGACTTTTATGAAAAAAATAGGGATAGTAATTGCAATGATAATAGCAGGTGCGTTGGGAGGGCTAATCTCACGCTACTTCACAAACAGTTCCACAGGCGTGGTGCAATCCACTGGACAGACGAAGTTCGAATACGCGCTGCAAATCCTCAAAAATAACTATGTGGAGAAAGTTGCAGTTGACTCTTTGCTCGATGAGCTCGTGCCCGAACTCATCGAACAGCTCGACCCACATTCAGACTATATCCCCCAAAAAGACCTCCAATCGGTCAATGAAAGCATTGAAGGTAAATTTGATGGTATTGGAGTGGTCTTTAATATGGCAACAGACACAGCCATTGTACTGAGTGTTGTGCCAGGGGGGCCAGGCGCCAAGGAAGGCGTGCAGCCAGGAGATAGGATTGTGATGGTTGATGATACGATAGTGGCAGGAGTCGAGCTCGACCAAATGGAGATGGTCTCGCGACTCAGAGGCCCCAGAGATACTAAGGTAAAACTCTCGGTGAAAAGGGGAGAGAGCCAGTCTCTGTTGGATTTCACACTCACTCGTGCAGAAATTCCAATACTAAGTGTCGAAGCTCAGTTTATGACCCGCGACTCGGCTGCCTATGTGCGTATCTCTAACTTTGCAACCAATACTTACCTCGAAACCGTAGAGGCAGTGGATAGGCTACTCACAGATGGGGCAAAAGCCGTGGTGATTGACCTGCGTGATAATGGAGGCGGGCTCTTAGACCAAGCTCTGATGCTGGCTAATGAGTTTCTGGCTGAGGGCGAAATCATAGTGTTTGTCGAAGGCGAGCACTTCCCGCGCAGAGAGTGGGATGCAAATGGCTTGGGTGCTTTCCAGAAAGTGCCGCTCTATGTCCTTATCAACGAATCGAGCGCAAGTGCATCCGAGATTTTTGCTGGTGCAATGCAAGATAATGACCGCGCCACAATCGTGGGAAGACGTAGTTTTGGCAAAGGACTCGTGCAAGAACAGTTGGGCTTTGCCGATGGCTCGGCAATGCGCCTCACCGTAGCGCGATATTACACACCACTCGGCCGACCTGTGCAAAAACCCTATGTTTCGGGCGACAGCGATAGCTATAATGCCGAAATATACGAACGAATGGAAAGCAGGGAGTTGGAGACGGGGGTGAATACGCATGTGGATTCATCTGAGGTTTTTACCACGAAAGCGGGGAGGGTTTTATATGGCGGCGGGGGGATTACCCCAGATGCCTTTGTTGCGGTTGATACTACTGAGGTGCCGAAATATTTTATCGAACTTTTCCAGAAAAATGCGATTTTCTCTTATGCTCAGAAATTTGCGGATAGGTATCGTGAGCAGATTAATAGCATTAAGGATTTGCAGGAGATGGATGCGTTCTTTGTTCAGCACCCGGGTCTTTATGATGAGTTTATCAGTTATGCGAATAGTGTGCATAAGGTTGCACGCCCGAGCCAGGGTCAGAAGGATGAGGCTCGCGAGTTGGTGGTAGCACAGCTCAAAGCGTATATTGCTCGTAATACGCCATTGGATGAGGGTGGTTTCTATTATTATATACAGCTTGTGGACGATACAGCTCTGAAGGTTTCGGAGTTGGTGAGTGCGCAGTAGAGGGTTGGTTAGTAGGTTTTTTTTTATTGCAATTTTGCGGTTGTTTTCTTGTGGCGGCTGGCGGCGGGTGGCGGGTGGCGGGTGCCCCCGCAGGGCAATTGATTTTGTTTGCTCTAATGGCGTGAAATTGTATCGAAACTCCAAACGGTGTGCCCGCAGGCACCGCCCGCGCGGCGTAAGCGCGCCCTCCCCGGCGAGGGGAGC
>CAYJIF010000150.1:0-1871 GCA_964370175.1 uncultured Rikenellaceae bacterium | reverse complement strand
GCTCTTGCACCACGATAGAGTTCACACGGCTGCCATCGCCATTGATTTTCATAGTCGCAGAATTAGTGATAATCTCCACATTGCTCAGCGAGCGAGCTTTGTCTTGCAGCACCTTATCAGC
Organism: uncultured Rikenellaceae bacterium; assembly: GCA_964370175.1. GTDB lineage: Bacteria > Bacteroidota > Bacteroidia > Bacteroidales > Rikenellaceae > Mucinivorans. The sequence continues at coordinate 1,750 of CAYJIF010000150.1, read as the reverse complement.
CTTGAGCTCTTCCATAAACTCAACCACGGTAACCTTGGAGCACACGCCAGCGAGGTCAATGGCCGCCTCTATACCAGAGTTCCCACCGCCAATAACTGCCACATGCTTGTCCTTGAACAGCGGCCCATCGCAGTGAGGGCAAAACGCCACACCGCGGCCTATATATTCGCTCTCTCCCTCAATCCCCAACTTGCGCCACTGAGCACCAGTCGCAATGACAAGTTGTGAGGCGATGAGCTTCTCGCCACCTTTGAGCAAGAGTTCTTTGGCGCCATCCACCACAGCAAAACTCTCAATCTTACGGTTTTCAAATAGCTCAACGCCATTATCAAGGAGTAGTTTTTTGAGGTCATTTGCCAGCTCTTTGCCAGTGGTGTGAGCCACCGATATGAGGTTTTCGATAGCCACAGTCTCATTGACCTGTCCGCCAATTTTTTCGGCAACAACTGCTACCTTCAAACCCTTGCGTGCAGAATACACCGCCGCAGTAGCGCCAGCAGGTCCGCCGCCAGCCACAATGAGGTCAAACTCCACTGGCTCGCTCGCGGCAAGCTCCGCAGATTCAAACTTCGCTTCGAGTTTATCGAGCAATTCTCCAATGGTGCCACGTCCAATGTGTAATTGTTGGCCATTCACGTAGACTGTAGGCACTGATTGGATACCCAAACGCTCTACCTCCTCGCTATTAATTGCTCCATCCACAGCCTCGTGACTTATGCCCTGGTTCATGAGCGACATAAGGTTCAGAGCCTGCACCACGTCGGGGCAGTTTGTACAAGTAAGTGACATATAGGTCGTCAGCTTAATCTCGCCCTTGAGTGCCTTGATGCGCTTTGTGGTAAAGTCATCGGGGAAGTTCTTGCCCTTGCCGTCAGTGTTGAGTACCGCCAGAATGAGGGAAGAGAATTCGTGACCATTTGGCACTGCTCTAAAGATAATACCCGTTGGAGCACCGTCCTTGAGTACCGAAAATTCCAATGACTGACCATCTGTAATCACGCACTCTATCTTCTGTGAGCATGATGCCACTCCCTCCAGCAAATCGACCAACTCAGCACGACTTGCGTGCTGAGGGTCAATCTTCACATCAAAGGTTATCTGCGAATTTAGTTCCGCAAAAAGACCCTTGAGTTGTTCTATTAATGAATTATCTAACATGATATTTAAGTGAGGTCTCTCTCTCCTCTGCTTAGATTTTACCTACCAGATCAATGCTTGGTTTGAGAGTCTCGGCACCTTCTTTCCATTTAGCAGGGCACACCTCGCCTGAGTGAGAGGCAACGAATTGTGCAGCCTTAACCTTACGCATAAGTTCGTCAGCGTTACGGCCAATAGCGTTATCTTGAATCTCGGCAAGTTTGATCTGCCCCTCTGGGTTCACCACGAAGGTACCACGGTAAGCCATTCCCTCTTCTTCGATCATCACACCAAATGCACGTGACAATACGCCTGTTGGGTCGGCAAGCATAGGGTAGTTAATCTTGCGGATTGAGTCCGAAGTGTCCCACCATGCTTTGTGCACGAAGTGAGTGTCGGTGCTCACTGAATATACCTCAACGCCCATTTTCTGGAACTCTTCGTATTTCTCTGCCATGTCCACCAGTTCGGTTGGGCACACAAATGTAAAGTCCGCAGGATAGAAAAAGAAAATTGCCCATTTGCCAGCCAAGTCAGCCGATGATACTGTTTTGAATTCTCCGTTGTGAAATGCCTGAACGCTAAATTCAGGAACTCTTGAATTGATAATTGT
>CAYJIF010000149.1:0-1875 GCA_964370175.1 uncultured Rikenellaceae bacterium | reverse complement strand
GCGATTCTTAAATTTACGAAATTCCCTGCGGGTAATTTCGTTTTGAGCGTTTTTTAGTTTGCAAGAACCATAGCTATAGCTCCCCTCGCCGGGGAGGGCGCGCTTACGCCGCGCGGGCGGGGTCAGAGACCCTCTTGATTTGTTGCACCGATAGAAAAACAAAATCAAATGCCCAGCGGGGGCACCCGCCGCCGCGCGGGCGGGGTCAGAGACCCGTTTGATTTGTTGAACTAATAGAAAAACAGAATCAATCGCCCAGCAGGGGCACCCGCCACCCGCCACCCGCCACTCGCCCCAAAACACAAAAAGAGGTTTCCCCTTTCGAGAAAACCTCCTTGCGTGATCTGGACAGGATTCGAACCTGTGACCGACAGATTAGAAATCTGTTGCTCTATCCAGCTGAGCTACCAGACCGTGTCGTTGCACTGTGTGTAGTTGAAACTGGGCACAAAGATAAAATAATTTATGCACCCTGCAAAATTATTTTTCACCCTATTTCGACTTTTCTTGCAAATACACCCCCCAACAAAACTATTTTGCCAAGGACTCCTGCCACCTCCAAGCCGACTCAAGCGTCTGAGCCAGAGTCCTTTGCGCACTCCACTGCAACTCAGCATTGCTGTATGTTGTATCCGCCCATATCTGAACGATATCACCTGCACGACGTGGTGCAATTTTGTATGGAACCTTCACACCCGTCACCGACTCAAACTCACGAATAATCTCCAACACCGACACACCACTACCCGTTCCCACGTTAAAGACCTCATAATTAGCTTTTTGCTTGTCATTCACCATTCTGTCCACTGCCGAGACGTGCGCTTTCGCTAAGTCCGTAACGTCAATATAATCTCTAATCGCACTACCATCAGGCGTTGGGTAGTCGTCTCCATAAACGCTCAATTCGCCTCTGATGCCAGCTGCCGCCTGCGTCACAAACGGAATGAGGTTGGCTGGAACTCCACGTGGCTGCTCACCGATAAGCGCAGTTGGGTGCGCACCAATAGGGTTGAAATAGCGCAAAGCAATAGCACTGAAATTCTCATACGCCACGGTACACTGCTGAATAACATCTTCACTTACCTGCTTAGTGTAGCCGTATGGCGATTCCGCTTCTTTACGAGGAGTCTGTTCGGTCACTGGCAATGAGTCGGGTTGGCCATAAACCGTGCATGAGGATGAAAATACAAGATTTTTCACCTGATTTTCTCTCATCAGCTCGATAACAACCATAAGAGAGTCGAGGTTATTGCGTAAATACTTGAGGGGTTCGCTCACAGATTCGCCTACAGCCTTGTATGCGGCAAAGTGAATAACGCCATCAACTTTGTGTTTTTCAAAGACTTCTCTCATTGCCGCGATATCGCAACAGTCAACTTGTTCGAAGGGCACAGAATGTCCCACAATTTTCTCTACGCCAGCAATTGCCGCGAGGTCTGAGTTCGAGAGGTTATCAACGATTACCACGTCGTAGCCAGCCGTGATGAGTTCTACGGTGGTGTGCGAGCCGATGAAACCAGCGCCACCAGCCACCATTATTTTCTTTTTCATAGTGTTGTATGTTTTAGTATTGTGATTGTTGAACACGACAAAGTTACAAAAATTATGATTTGTTTTGTTGTTTATTTTAGATATTTTGCGGTGAGTTTTGGGTGTAGAGGCTAAATGTCTCCGCGGTACAATTGTTTTGGTTACACTGAGGGCGTGTAAATGTGGCAAAACTCAAACGGTGTGGCGGGCGCCCCGCAGGGCAATTGTTTTTGTTTGCTCTAATGGAATAGAAAAAGGTATCAAAACTCCAATCGGTGTGCCCGCAGGCACCGCCCGCGCGGCGTAAGCGCGCCCTCCCCGGCGAGGGGAGCTAGTGCTCTGGTT
>CAYJIF010000148.1:0-1914 GCA_964370175.1 uncultured Rikenellaceae bacterium | reverse complement strand
TGGGCAAAAACGGGGTGGGAAAAACCACACTACTCCACCTCATTAGCGGGCTATTGAAGCCTACCTCGCCCGAACAGATTTCAGTCTTTGGCAGAGTGCCTTTCAAAAAAGAGGTGAGCTTTCTGAGTCGAATTTTCATCGTCCCCGAGGAGTTCAGCCTACCTCGCATCACCATTATGGACTATGCAAAGCTCTACTCGAAGTTCTACCCGAAGTTTTCCTACGATACTTTTAATAGTGTGCTACGCGAATTTGAGGTAGATCCCACCATCAAGACCAACAAGATGAGCTTTGGTCAGCGCAAGAAGGCGTACATTGCCTTTGCTCTTGCCACGGGTACCGAGCTACTGTTGCTCGATGAGCCTACCAACGGGCTGGACATCACCTCCAAGCAAGTGTTCCGCCGAGCGCTGTGCAACTACGCTGCGGAGGATTGCACAGTGATAATCAGCACCCACCAGGTGCGTGATTTGGACGAAATTCTCGACAGGGTGGTGATTTTGGAGAACAACAAAGTGTTGCTCAACGCCACAGTGGGCGAGATTACGGAGAAGCTGCGCTTTGAGGCTCTTGCCCCCGATGCCAATGGCGTACTCTTCTGGCACTCAACCATTGCGGGAGCTGTGGGTGTTCGCCGCCGTGAGGAGGGCGAAGAGGAAACCACCCTCGACATCGAGATGCTATTTGGGGCTGTGACCGAAAGCCCAGTGCAGATAGACAGAATTTTTAATGAGACGAACCACTAAACCACAATGTCAACAGTTATGAAAAATTTTTCTTTCGCTCGTCTATTCAGCTACACGGGCTCAATACTACAAACCTCGATTAAGGGGTACTTGATAACAGCACTCATACTCTTTGGTGGCGGTATTGCGTTGCGGCTTGCCTTGTCGCAAATGGGGGTATCGGGTTTTGTCGCCATTGTCATCACTATGCTTGCAATGGTGGTGTTGCTGCTACTCAGATACAGCCGTATCTTTCGAGACTTCCATCGCCCCAACTCTGCCGCCAGGGTTATGACCCTGCCGGTGAGCAAGGCGGAGAAGTTCGCCTCTGTGATAATTTGCGATGTGGTGGTCTTCAGCGCACTGATGGTGGGGGCGTTCCTGGTGCTCTACTACACATTGATTCCGACTATGACTATCTCCGTGACCCACTCTATTTACAGCGACTTGATGTCTTTCTCGAGTGTGCCCAGCTCAAACTATTTCCAAGGGAATGAACTATTCGTACAGCTTGCCAACGCTGTGGGCACAATATGGTGGATATGCTACTTCCTGATGATTGCCATTATGTTCCGCAGGTATCAGTTTGGTATTGCCATAGGCTTCTACGTGGGGTGGGTGATTCTCGTCATCCTTCTGGCAATCAATGGGGGGATGTCTACTACTTCGACCACCTATGCCGACGCACAGGGTGTCACAGTGGTAACTGTTGATAAAGGAATCCTATTCAACCTCTTCAATAACTCCTACTTTGCACTAAGTCTCAATGCCGCTACGATGATGCTCTTTGGGTGGCTTTCGTGGAGAAAGTTCTCCAAACTTCAAATTAAACGATAAAACCCCATACGAAAATGCAATTCAACGAAAAGAACATACCTATATATATGCAGATTGCCGAGCTCATCGGAGGATACATAATCCGTGGAGAGTGGCTGGAGGGAGAGCGCATCCCCTCTGTGCGGGAACTGGGGCTAACACTGGTGGTGAATCCCGCCACAGTGCTCAGGGCTTATGACGAGCTTGGCTCGCAAGGAGTGGTGGAACAGCGACGTGGTATCGGCTACTTTGTGTGCGAGGGAGCGATAGCCAGAGTGCACGAAAAGTTCCGCAAGGAATTTATGGAGATCACCCTGCCTAAGGTTTTCACCCAGATGAAGGAGCTGGGCATCGCCCCCGAAGAGGTGATGGA
>CAYJIF010000147.1:0-2066 GCA_964370175.1 uncultured Rikenellaceae bacterium | reverse complement strand
GGCGGGGTCAGAGACCCTTTTGATTTGTTGTACCGATAGAAAAACAGAAACAAATGCCCTGCGGGGGCACCCGCCACACCGTTTGGAGTTTTGACACATTCTCACGCCATTACAGCAAACAAAAACAACTGCATTCCCATTATGCACTGTGCTGCATCCTGAGTGCTTGGCGGATACCAATCGCGCTATCAATCTTGCTCCACGGTGATGAGCGCAGAGGTGTCAAATCCCCGATTGTACGCCTCGTCCAGCAGCATTTGCAAGACTCTAGGCTCCAACGTAGGTTCGCGCGAGAGGATCCACAAATAATCCGATCCGCTGCTCACAAGTGCATATTCGTACTCTTCGCCCAGTGCAAGAATGCGATAAGGTGCATAGAAATTTAGAAAAAATGCTACCTCCAACTCCCCACGATTGTATTGGTTGTCGTTGTTGACTAACTTTGCCTTACCTTGAGCGTACGTGCGCTCACCGTCACTATTATTGCCGGAGTTCAATACCCGCACTTTTCCGTCATCTCGGAGCGAGTATTCGGCAGTGACGTGCGAAAGCCCCCGCTCGAAGGAGTGGTCGAAACGTGCAATCTCGTACCACTTTCCCAGGTATCGCCTCAAGTCAAAATCGGTCACCGTGCTCTCATCGAGCCCGTATTGTGTTGCGCAGCCCGTGCAACCAAGCAGAGCTGTGAAGAATAGTGCAATGCGTCCTAAAAATAACATAGTCTTAATAGTTGTTTAGTGTGAACAGCTATTAAGACTATACAAATTTAGCTCCAAAGAGTTGAGCGGAACTAAGCTGAGAAGGGTTTAGTTTTCAAAAAACTTAAAGTTCTGATTCTGAGGAGTCGTGTGCGAATCTTTCATTATTTGGCGGATCTGTGCAACAATTTCAGGATTTTCGCTCGCAACGTTGTTCTCTTCTTTAATATCTTTTTCGAGGTCAAAGAGCTCTATTTCTGTGTTTCCATTACGAATATTGCTCAGAATACCTTTCCATTTACCCCATCTCACCGCGCGCGAACCGCTAAGCTCGGGATACTCCCAGTAGAGTGATTCGTGCTCGTTGACCTGCTCCTCTCCCAATATTTCGGGCAGGAAACTGATGCCATCAATATCGCTCGGTGCACTTGCTCCCACAGCCTCTGCGATGGTAGGCATAAAGTCCCAGAAAGCGCAAATGTGATCAGAGGTGCGACCCTCTTTAATTTTGTCGCCCCAGTGCACAACCATCGGAACTCTGATGCCGCCCTCATGCAGCGAGGTCTTGCCCCAACCGCCACCGCTGTTGAAGAGCCCGCCGCTGTTGAACCACACGGGGTCACCTCCACCGTGGTTCGAGGGACCGTTGTCCGAGGTGAAAATTATTATAGTATTGTCCAGAATGCCATCCTTCTCGAGCTTGGCCATCAGAGCGCCGACCTGCTCGTCAAAATGGCTAATCATAGCAGCGTAAGTTGCTCGTGGGTAGCGTGTAGGGAGGTAGTTGCCATTGCCAGTGTATGGCTCCTCGTCGCCGAATTTTTCGCGGTAGTGGTCTATCCATTTTTGTGGTGCTTGTAGCGCAACGTGTGGAGTGGCTGGAGTCCACATCATAAAGAACGAAGAATCCTTGTTCTGCTCCACAAAGTTTATCACCTCATCGAAAATCAAGTCCGTAGAGAACTCCTTTCTCAAGTAGCGGTCGTAGCTGCGAGGGTCGTATTTATCCACGTCTTTTGGTAGTATTTGGTGGGGTACCAACAGCGGGGCGTTATCCAAGTACTCCCGTGCCTCGTTGCGATAGAGGAACATCGGGTAGTAGCCGTGAGCCTGACGTTGGCAGTTGTAGCCATAGAAGAAATCAAAGCCCATTTTATTAGGCGTGGAGCTTGAGCCAGGAAAGCCTAAGCCCCATTTACCCATAAGTCCTGTTTTATAGCCAGCCTCCTGCATAAGGTGTCCGAGCGTGTAGGTCGAAGCAGGCATGGGGAATTGACCCTCGAGAGTTGAATCCGCAAGCATAGCGTGGTGGTTCCATACATCGCCTCGACTGGCATCCTCGTCATTCCCCCTGACAATAGAGTGCCC
>CAYJIF010000146.1:0-2107 GCA_964370175.1 uncultured Rikenellaceae bacterium | reverse complement strand
CTAAGGTTTTCACCCAGATGAAGGAGCTGGGCATCGCCCCCGAAGAGGTGATGGAGCTATACAACTCTCACACCTAAAAGGAGGGTGAGAGTTGGGCTAAAACTTCCCTCGGCTCTTGCACACCTCTGCAATGCCACAGCTCTCGCACTTTGGAGAGCGAGCGGTGCAGGTGTAGCGACCGTGGAGGATGAGCCAGTGGTGAGCATCGCCAATGCGATCTGCGTACCCTGCCTCAGTAAAGCCTTTGACCAACTGACGTTCGGTAGCCTCTGGGGTTTTAGCCGCCGTGCTTAGCCCCAGTCGAGCCGCCACCCTAAAGACGTGGGTATCGACCGCCATTTCCGCCTGGCCAAATGCCACAGAGAGCACCACGCTTGCGGTTTTGCGCCCCACGCCACTGAGACTTTCGAGCTCAGCGCGGGTGGAGGGAACTTCTCCTTGGAATTTTTCCACAAGAGTGGTAGCCATAGAGTGCAGGTGCGAGGCCTTGGAGTTAGGGTAGCTGACCGAGCGAATGAGCTCGAAAATCTGCTCAACCTCCGCTCCAGCCATCGCCCTGGCCGTAGCAAATGCCTCGAACAGAGCTGGGGTGACCAGATTCACTCTCTTGTCGGTGCACTGCGCCGAGAGGATGACAGCCACGAGCAACTCAAAATCGCTCGCATAGTCCAACTCGCTCTTGGGCGAGGGCATTGCGACCGAGAAATAATCACCTACAAAACGAAATAATTCACTTTTTTTCACTTTTTTTCACTTTTATTGTAACAAAGTTAATATTTTTACGTCTTATATATGTACAAACTGTCCAAAAACAAACCAATTACTATGAAAAAACAGATTCTACCCATCGCATTTCTTGCCGTAACACTAACAAGTTGTGACGATAAAGCCATCACCGTAACCGAGCTTCCACAAAGTGCGCAAGCCTTCGCAAAGCAATATTACAACAACGCCACAGCTGTGAGCGCCACCTCAGAGGGGATGTTCTTCAAAGAGTATGAGCTTCAGCTCGACAATGGCACTAAAATCGAGTTCGATAGCGATGGCGAGTGGACCAAAATTGACTGCCACAGAGCAGCAGTGCCCACCGCGCTTGTGCCCAACAACGTTGCACAAGACGTTGAGAACCGCTACCCAAACGCTCTGATTAGCGAGATTGACAAGAGCGACAGCAAAATCAAAATAGAGGTTATCCTTGAGCAGGGTGCCGATCTGGATTTGGAGTACACCGAATCGGGTGAATTTTTGAGAATTGACGACTAAATTTTCACCCCCCTACCCTACACATTTACCCCTCAAGTGCGTCTCACTCTTTTTTTCAGTGGGAGGAGGGGCGCATTATGCGTTTTTCAAGACAAAGACAACAACAAATAAAAAAAACGATGAGAAAAATTACACTAATTTTATTGTTACTACTGGGCGTTAGTCAAGTTGTAGCACAAGAAAAGGCGGAGAAGGTCACCCTGAGTGGTACCGTTATTGACTCCACCACAAACACTCTGAGCGAGTACGCCACCATTATTCTGCACGCTCCCGAGGACGCAACCAAAGCGGTGGCCTCAACCTTTACTGATGGGCAGGGCAAGTTTACTGTCGAAGTTCCTGCTGGCAACTATGGCCTCATTGTCAATGCGGTGGGCTACGCCTCAAAGAAACAAGCTGTGGAGCTCACTCAAGACGTCGAGCTGGGGATGATTAACATCTCTGCTGCCACTGGCATCGAGGCGGTGACCGTGACGGCTCAACTCGTCACCTCGGACATTGACAAAACCACATACAACACTGAGATGGACCCCGAAGCTCCAGCACTCACCGCACTTGAGATGATGCGCAAAGTGCCAATGCTCACCGTCGATGGAGAGGACAACCTCAAACTAAAGGGACAGGGTAACTTTAAAATTTTGGTTAATGGTAAATCATCGACCCTTATGAGCGGAAACTACAAGGAGGTGTTGCGCTCTATGCCCGCAAACACCATCAAGCGCATTGAGGTGATTACCGACCCTCCAGCAAAATACGATGCAGAGGGTGTTGCCGGAATTATCAACATCATCACCGTGCGCAAGACCCTCGATGGTTTTGTTGGTAACGTGAGCGCTGGGGTGAA
>CAYJIF010000145.1:0-2190 GCA_964370175.1 uncultured Rikenellaceae bacterium | reverse complement strand
GCACCCACACCACAACCACTACTGCTTTGCCCAACGCAACTCCGCCATCGTAACACCGTGTGTATTGAGCACCGAAGCCCCTTCTGGCCCACACGAGGTTATGTAGGTTTTGCCCTTGTACTCGAAGATTTCGGCAGCGTGGCCATACATCGTAGTGAGGGTATTATTATAATAATCAAAATGATTGGGGTCGTCCGAAACCACCACCACAGTCTCGGCATAGCGGCGGTGGGCATAGGTAAAGAACATATACCACAAGCCGTTTCGCTCTACCAAGAAGGGCGATTCCATAAGCGTTGCCCACTCGCAGTCGTTGATGCCGAGCACTGTTTCGGGCTCATCGAAATTCACGAAATCAGTGGTGCGAATACGCAAAATCTGCGACTGCTTACCACCTTTATTGCCCGTTGCCACAACGTGTATCCAGTACTTTCCATCATCGCCCACCATAATGTGTGGATCGCGAGTACCCACCCACAGTTTATCGGGCAGAATTGGCACTTTAGTTTCCTCCCAGTTGTAGAGGTCATCAGACCAGTAGACCTCCAGGCGGCGAGGCTCACGCCACGTCTCCACCACCATTGCCCAACGCCCGCTCTCCTCGTGCCACACAACATAGGGCGCACCTACATACTCCGTCCCCTTGGATTCATCCAGCGCGAAGGGCTCACGCTTCCAGCCACCCTCAGCGCTCTGCGAAGTGCAATGCCCGAGGTATGGGTGATAACGGTAGAGTTCCTTCCCCGCGGGCGGAAAGGGATTATTGATACCGAACCAATGGAGCGTTCCCTCCTTATCCACCACAAAGCAGTGGTCGTTGGTGAACCAACGCTGGTCGTCGAAGTCTGGCGAGGGTTTAGCCTCTATTACTGTCTTACTTTCGCCCCAAATATAGGGTATTTCAGCACGCTCGAGCACGCTTAAACTTTCTTGCTGTTGTTGTGGCGCACCTCCACACCCCACAAGCGATAGAGCAGCTACACATATAAATATTTTTTTCATTACTCTTTTTTTTTATTTCATGTATTTATAAACACGTTCCGACATCTTTGCATCACGCACGTCACGAGAGTGAAGCGTAGGGAGGTTACTCGCAGGGCGGTCGAGGTAGAAGTACGCCACCGAGCTCACATCATCACGCCTGTAATAGGTCGTGGAGACATTATCTGGGAAATCGTCGTCCATAAAGTGTGGCGGGTTTTCCATATCCAAGTATCGCTTGCTGGCATCGAGCCCATCTTTTTCGACATAGGACCACAGCACCTCGAACTCTGCACCCTTGGCGTGCATCTCACGGAGTTTCCACCTCACGGCATTACCCATTTGTTGCAGGGTCACTTTACACCCACTGTTGAAGTAAACTGGGTCTTGGAGGTGGTAGCGATAGAAGGTGTAGAGGCAATTTTTATTGTCTGTAATGGGCGCACCCTGGTGTAGAGTTGTGTATTCGCCCTGCCCCCAAGCCGTGCCGATGTAGTCCTCAGTACCCGTACCACAGAGCGTTGGATATTTATCATCCTCATCAAGATAGATTTTTACTTCACCCTCGCCAAACCACGAATCGCGATACACCGTGTCGCCAATAAGCCCCACGTGCGAGCCTATGAAGCGTCCTTCGCCCTCTACTCGTGGCAGAATTTCGTAGTCTACGCCAAGATCTGTGCGCAGATTGCGGTTCCAATAGGCATGGAAATATAGTGCATCCTCGGGCAGTTCTTCCACCTTGAGGAAGTTGATTTTGTAGTAGAACATAATCATCGTTGAGGATTCGTTGACGATTTCAATTTTCGCTGCTTTGCGGTAAGGCATCTGTATGAAGCTATTGTGGGAGCGAGCCTCGGGGTTCGAGAAGAGCGCTGTCTCATATTTTTTGTACACTCCCAACGAATTGCCAAAGAATTCGGCAAAGGGCACTGATACCGCTGGTTTTGCCTCACCATCCCAATAGATGTTGAGTATCACATTGCGGCGCATCTCCTCATTCCAGATGATTGAGTTTGCCGACCATATTTTGGTGATTATTCCCGCCCCGCTCTGGTCGAAAATGACTTTAGTGGAGTTCGGAGCAATGAGGGTATAGGCATCGCCCTTTGCCCCCTTGTTGGTCATCCCTCCTTTGCCTGGTTCGCCTGTTGGATTTTCGGCACTCGCCCAGCGAGTTTCCACGCCCTTGGGAGCTTTCATTGCATA
>CAYJIF010000144.1:0-2263 GCA_964370175.1 uncultured Rikenellaceae bacterium | reverse complement strand
GCCAGCTCCGAGCCTATCGTTAAGCTCCTTAACTATGAAATTCCGTCTGGTGAGAACATCAGCCCTAACCGCAGGTGACACAAAGTGCACATATATAATCCCTGCACGCACATAAACATCCTCAGTGGCAGCCGCAACATACGGCCCTGCAACCTCTGCCCACAGCTCTTTGGCACGCCCCTCCACGCTACCGCCACTCAAGTCACGCTCTTTGAACAGCGCCTCGAATGCCTCACCGATTGAGATGGGTTCAACTTTTTTCATCAAAGTGATTATGCTATTTCCTACCCCTTGTGCTACTGCAATTCCTCCACCTCTTCTTCAGCTTCAACATCGCTATTTTCGGCTTCTTCGGCAGCTTTTTCTTTGGCTTCACGTATTTGTTGGTCTGTGAATTTCACACCCTCCTCTACTCTATTTTTGTCTATACTCAGATAGAGGGTTACTTTTCCGCCATAATCGAGTCGTGTTTGTTGGAGTGGGAGTTGTTTGTAGACTTTTGCTTCTGCCAGGTTCATATCGGTAATACCTTTATCTTTGACGATATTTCCGACATTCAGTCCTACTTCCCAGATTCTACTCTTTGCCTCGCGAAGCGTAAGTCCGACAGTATTTGGTACAATGGGGAGGGGTGCGTCCGCTTTTTTGCCAACTCTGAGCGTAATTCCTTCTCCGAGGGTTGCTTTGAGGTTACTTCCGTTTGCAATTTGGCGTCCTTTATAGCTCTGCGAGATGACGTTATTGGTTGCCATATCGGGCACGTAGATCAGCTGTTCGATTTCAAAGCCTTTGCCTTGGAGTATATTTTTCGCACCTCTGAGCGAGTAACCAGCAACGTAGGGTATGACTTCGCTGCGTGGCGAGAATGAGTTAATCACGAGGAATATTTTGCGTCCGCTCTTGACCTTACTGTTGGGTTGGGGGCTTTGTGTGATGACGGTACCGGGCTGGAGTCCTACGACATACAGAGAGTCGATGACCACAAATTCGAGGTCTGCCTCAGCGCCTAGTTCATCAATCGAGGCAAAATTTTTGCCCACAAACTCTGGCACATCAAACTCTTGCCAGTGGCGGGTGAAGACCTTGAGCAGGAAGTTCACCAGCGTGAGCAGTACGATAATGGCGCAGAGCACGAGTATGGCTTGGCGCAGCATGAAGTGGCTTGAAATCTTTTGGACTATATTTCTCATAATAACAAATAGCTAACTTGTGTACGTGGGGCATTCTGGTTATTTTTTATACAGAACGCCACGCAAAGTTAGCTATTTGTTTTTATTTAGCAAAATTTGTTGCCCTTAGGCCGCACTACACATTACGATGTTGATCTGCACACCTTCAGCCGAGAGGTGTAGTCGATGCGGCAGGCGCTATTTTTTGTTACTCTTCTTGTCCGAGTGCTTTGGCGAGCGCTTTGTCAATATTACCTCCGCGCAGCGAACGTTCTACGATAGTTCCATCGGGGGCAAAGAGAATAATCTCGGGGATTGATTGTATGCCGTAGAGTTTCGTCGCCGTGCTACCTTCCATAAAGAGGTGGTTCCATGGCATCTCGCCACGATTAACATCCTTTGTGAAGTTATCCCACACATCCCATACATTTACGCCAAGGATAGAGAGTTTATCTGTGCCATATTTTTTCTGCGCGGCAAGTAGCGTGGGTATTTCTTCCTTACAGGGTGCGCACCACGATGCCCAAAAATCCACGAGCACGTATTTTCCGCGACCAACATAGTCACTCAGCGACGAGCCCTCCCCTTCGAGATTCTTGCCCGTAAAGTTCACAAAAGGTTTGCCAACCTTGGTAGCTTCCAACGTTTCGATTGCCTTACGTCCATTCATCACCATTTGCGAGTTTTTGCTGAGCGGCACGAGTGCTATGAGCGAGTCCATCACTCGCAGTGAATTTATCTCCGAGGTTATATCCCCCAGGAGCATGACCCCTATAAGATTGTCACGATTAGCCTCAATATATTCCTTACAGATTTCGAGCGGGATGTTCTTTCCTCCGAACTCTTCGGCAGCCTCATCGAAGCTGATATCCTTCTCTTTAGCTACTACTTCAATTTTCGCCCTTAGCTCCATCACCTTTTGTCGCACTCCCTCATTAACTTCTCTGCTTTTATCGTTAAGGCCGCCACCATCTGTTACCATTCCTTCTCCATTGATTTGCAATTTCACCTCAATCTCAGAGCTATGCTGTGCCAGGATGTTGGCAAAGGCTGTCGAGGCGTGTATTCTGAGTATTTCTGGACTATCGAGCGTG
>CAYJIF010000143.1:0-2315 GCA_964370175.1 uncultured Rikenellaceae bacterium | reverse complement strand
ACTGCCAAAAAACGCGTACGTGAGCTTGCATCGGGAGTATATCTATACGATGCTAAACCCCTTGGCGCAAAAGTAACCAAACGTGACATTAAAACCCTTGCAGGTGCGAAAGCTATCATCTTTGACACGCGCAATCCTGGAACCGACTTTGTCGATGTATTGGCACACCTTGGTTCTGTCGAGAATTTTAAATTGCCTATAAACTTCAGGCTACGCACCACCCTACCCTTTGGTATTAACGCCACACGCTATGACAGCGAAATCGAGGACTTGCTCGAACCGATTGAACCACGCATAAATGCTCCAAAGATGTATTTCCTCTGCGATTGGGAAAATCTAAGCTGGGGCGAAACAATACTACAGATTGTCCGAGCTAACCAATTGGGCGAAATTATCGGCACTCAAACGGCAGGCACCAATGGTGAGGCTACACGCTTTGAATTTCCGATTTTTCAACTCACCTTCACTGGGCGAGTGGAAAAAAATCACGACGGTTCCGATCACTTTGGGGTTGGCATTACCCCCGACCACATAGTAGAACAGAGCTGGCAGAGCACCCTAATCGGCAAGGACGACCTGATAGACTATGCACTAAAACTAATTAACGAGTAGTTTTAGAAAACGCCCACTACTGAAAATAGTGCAAGAAAAATTGAGACGAGTCGACACCGAACCAATAAAAATTAGTACCTTTGCACCCAAATAATAAATAAAAAAAAGAGATGTACGACATCATTGTAATTGGAGGGGGAGCAGCAGGTCTTATTGCAGCTGGACGCGCAGCAGAGGTTTTCGCCACTGGAACAAGAAAACGTAGCGTGTTGCTGCTCGAAAAAATGGAAAAACCTGCACGGAAAATCCGTATCACAGGCAAAGGTAGGTGTAACCTCACCAACACTCACCCCATCAGCACTTTCAACCAGTGCGTACACTCTGGCGAAGAGTTCGCAAGAGCGATGGAGGGCGAATCGCTGTGCGCTGCCATCTCGCAGATAAACGCGCTATACTCGAAGAGCGAACAATTAGAAGAGCAAGAACCACAACTCGACGAACAGCAGCAGGAAAATAACCCAGCAATGGATTTCTTGTACCCCTCGCTAAGGGTTTTTGACAACCACACCACGATGAGATTTTTTTCGAACCTCAAGCTCGATTTGATTGTGGAGCGTGGAGGGAGAGTATTCCCCAGCTCGGGCAAGGCATGGGACGTGGCAAATGTTCTGGAGTATTGGGCCAGAGATTTGGGCGTGGAGTTCAGATGCCATAGCGCAGTGCAAGAGATCGCTGTGGAGGAGGGACGAGTGGCAGGAGTTGTATTGAGCGATGGGGAGAGAATCGATGCTCGAGCAGTTATCATAGCAACGGGTGGAGCAACCTACCCTCGCACGGGTAGCACTGGCGATGGATACACGCTTGCTCACCAAGCCTCGCACTCCATTATCCCGATTACCCCGGCGCTAATCCCGCTGGAGATTAGCGAGGATATAGAATATTACCGCGGGCTGACTCTTCGCAATGTGAACACTAAACTCATAGTGGATGGTAATCAAGTTGCCGAACGCTTTGGCGAGGCGGAGTTCACCGACAAGGCGCTTGCTGGGGCAACCGTATTGAAACTCAGCCGCTATGTTGTTGAGGCTATTATTGCAGGAGCTGGCGTAGAGATTGCCTTCGACCTCAAACCCGCACTCAATCCTAAAAAGCTCAACTTCCGCATAAATCGTGATATCGCGGAATTGGATGGCGAAACTCCATTCTCGGTACTACTGGATAGATTACTACCTCGTGAACTACACAGCAAAGTGGCGCGAGAAATTGACATAAACAGCCGCGAATATCTATCAAACATCACCAAGGAGCAGATTGAGCTGCTGGTGGAGAAACTCAAGGATTTGCGTTTCAAGATTGTGGATTACCGTCCGTTCGAGGAGGCTATTGTGACTTCTGGCGGGGTGAAGCTCTCGGAGGTGAACAGCAAGACTTTGGGTTCAAATCTGGTACGTGGGCTCTATTTTGGTGGCGAGGTGTTGGACGTTGATGCCGACACTGGTGGCTACAATATACAGATTGCGTTATCTACGGGTCGAATGGCTGGCCAGAGCGCAGCCGAGGCTATTGTTAAGTTGCAGTTGTAGTTTATATTGGCAACGGCAATTTGCACTGCGGAGATGCCGCATGCTAATGCTGTTTGCATGGCGGCTGATGGCGAGTGCCCTCGCTGGGCTATTGTTTTGGTTGTTCTAATGGCACAGAAAAATGCATCAAAACTCCAATCGGTGTGCCCGCAGGCACCGCCCGCGCGGCGTAAGCGCGCC
>CAYJIF010000142.1:0-2355 GCA_964370175.1 uncultured Rikenellaceae bacterium | reverse complement strand
TGGAAGACCGGGATCGAACCGGCTACCTCTTGAACCACAATCAAGCGCTCTAACCTAATGAGCTACATCCACCATTTGTTTGCTCTTTTGGAGCGAGTGCAAAGATAGAAATAAAAATGTTAATGTGCAAAAAATATAAAAGAATTTTTAACTTTGTGGTGTGAAAAACCGAAAAAAAGCTGACATAAAGGTGCTTGGGACAATGACTCCTCGAGGCCGCTTGGCAATGCGAATATCTCGTATTGCAGTTGTGCTGAGCGTTGTGGTGGTGTTGGTTTCGGTGATGGTTGCTTCGGGTTTTCGCAACGTGTTGCGCCAGAAGGGTGTGGAGTTGCTGGACTATGCGAGGGTTAAGTATGAGTCGCCGCTCTTTGCTGGCTTAGGTACGGCGGAGTTGGATGCGGAGCAGATTGAGGGTGTGGAGCGTATTATCGCTCCCCAGCGTTTGCATCCCGTGGTGGAGGCGCAGGGGGTGTTGCTCAGCGGTACAAATATATTGCCAGTGTTGGTCAAAGGCGTTGAGGGTGCAGGGAATAGTGAGCAGGGGATTATGATTTCGAAGAGTGCTGCCAAGGAGCTTGCCGTAAGCAAGGGCGATGTGGTAGAGATTATGGCTACGGAGCAGTTGTTTGCAAAGCGTTTGAGGGTGGATAGTGTTTATAGTAGTGGTATGGGTGATATCGAGCTTTCGCTCTGCGAGGTGAGTGTTTCGATGGCTCGAAGTTTGGCAGGGCTTGATAGCACAGAGGTTAGTTACTATGCTATTGAGCGAGAGGTGGATATGGCCGAATTGCAGGAGTATGCCGATGAGCAGGGTCTATATGTAGAGGGGGTTGAGGAGCGTGCTCAGCAGGTCTTTGCGTGGTTGGATATGATAGACAATAATATGACTTTGGTGTTGTTGATTATGGTGATTGTGGCGGTTATCAACATTGTGAGTTCCACACTCATAGTGATGCTCGATAACACACGTCGAGTGGCCGTGTTGCGTTCGCTGGGCATGAACAGAAAGGCAATAAAGAACGTTTACTTTCGCAATTTATACAATCGAGGACTCTCTCGAAGTACTATATGGGGGCTGTTCATAGCTTTGCTCTTTGGTTTTGCACAGCAACGATGGGGATTGATAACTCTCGACGAAGCAGCGTATTTTGTGGACAGAGTGCCTGTGGATATGGATTTTTATAGACTTATTGTCTGCTTCTTGGCAATGGAACTCGCCGTTATGACCTCAATATCCATCCCACTGGAGGTGATTTCTAAGATAAGTATCGTTAAGGCTCTGAAATACGATTAGTCGGAATGCAAAAAATGTCGCAGAAATTTTGTATATTTGCGAATTAATAACACTAACTGCGTAAAAGTGCATGTTTGATATAGTAAGCTTTTCGGTCATAGACTTTTTGGATATTCTGTTTGTGGCTGTCCTTTTCTACCAGATCTACCGTGTGGTGCGTGGGACTGGTGCGACAGCGATTTTTGCAGGCATCTTCATCATATATCTGGCTTGGATTACAGTCCGTTTGCTGGGTATGGAGCTGCTGACCAACTTGTTAGGCCAGGTGGTTGGTATCGGTGCGCTGGCTTTGGTGGTGGTTTTTCAGCAGGAGATACGCAGGTATTTGCTGATGCTGGGCAGGCGTTCGAGCAGGGGGATTTGGCAACGGATTTTTGTGCCTCGCAGGGTAGTTGGCGGCGGTGTGATGATGGGTGAGATTTATGAGGCATGCGTGGCGATGGCTGCCGACAAAACGGGCGCATTGATAGTGTTGGCTCGTAGTACCGATATCTCGGTTTATGCCTCCAGCGGCGATGAGCTCGATGCAAAAGTGTCGCGCCGATTGCTCCAAAATATTTTCTTTAAAAATTCGCCACTCCATGATGGCGCGGTCATTATCCGCAATGGAGTGATAGTGGCGGCACGCTGTATTTTGCCCACTTCGGATAACCCTAATGTCCCTGCTCATCTTGGACTGAGACACCGCGCGGCGCTCGGTTTGTCGGAGAATAGTGATGCGCTGATTATTGTGGTTTCGGAAGAAACGGGTCGAATTTCTGTGGTGCAGAACGGTGGAATCAAAACGCTGGCAAATAGCGAGGATTTGCGCTCTGTGATTGTAGAGAGCGGCAAGTAGTCTGATTTTTTTGCTATTTATTTATTTATTTATTTATTTATTTATTTATTTATTTATTACCTTTGTAGCAAAACTTGTAGTGCTGTTAGTTTTCTCCCCTCCCCCCCATAAAGAAAGGAAGAGAGAGGTTTCTATATAGTCATAACTAAAAAGTAAAAAAACGCCTATGAAAAAGATTTTTACATTGATTGCAGTTGCTCTATTTGGCGCAGGAGTAGCT
>CAYJIF010000141.1:0-2380 GCA_964370175.1 uncultured Rikenellaceae bacterium | reverse complement strand
TGTGGGAGAGCGAAGTGGACACCATCGAAATTCAACATACTGCCAAGAGTCGTGCGGGTTTTGCACTCGGGGCAGTTGTGGCGGCTGAATTTTTGGCGCAGAACCCTGCTGGGGTCTACACAATGAAGGATGTAATAGGATTATAGACTAAATAATTATTATGTTTAAAGCACTGAAAAATATTTGGGCGAACAAAAAAGTTCGCTTTGGAGTTGTCACCACCTTCTATGTGTTGTGGTTTGTGGTATGGACGCAGAGTTTGTGGTGGTTGTTGGGCGTAGCACTCATCTATGACTACTACTTTACTCGCAATATTGACAAAATCTACCTCAATAAATACCGTGCGCTAAAGGCAAAGTACAAAGGCTTTAGAATCCCAATGGAGTGGGTTGAAGCTCTGCTTTATGGTTTGGTGGTTATCTTGCCCCTGAAACTCTACGTCTTTGGACTCTATCAAATTCCCTCCTCGTCAATGGAACGTACGTTGTTGGTGGGCGACTATATTGTGGTCGACAGGCTTGCCTATGGCCCAAAGATGCCAGTGACTCCAATCGCATTTCCGCTTGTGCACCACACCCTACCGTGGACAGAGAACACTCCCTCGTTTGTGGAGTGGGTGCAGAGTGATTATAAGCGTTTGTGGGGATATGATACGGTGAGCAACATGGATGTGGTGGTATTCAACTTCCCCGCAGGTGACACAGTTGCGCTGGAATGGCCAAATAGCACTTACTACGACTTGGTGCGTACTCCCGAGGGGCGCCAGATGGTCTATTCTCAATCTGAGGTGATTTACCGCCCTGTGGATAAGCGTGAGAATTATATCAAACGCTGTGTGGCAATTGCAGGTGATACGCTGGAGTTTCGTGATCAGACTATCTATATTAACTCTGTGGCTCAGAGCGATATAGAGACGGTGGAGTATGACTATATGGTGCAGAAAGACATTGGCTCGCCAATCTACACTCAAACACTCACTGCCGCAGAGGTGAACAAGTTGAAGTACGAGGGAGCATCAGTAATAGCCGCTCAGTACAGAATCGACTCGGCATCAGTCTTCCCACACTCCCCCAAACTCTTCCCCTGGAGCAAAGATACTTTTGGCCCGTTGTGGATTCCACGTGCTGGTGCAACTGTGGCACTCAGTTTGGATAACCTGCCGCTCTATGAACGCATCATCAAGAACTATGAGTGCAACGACCTGGAAGTGAAAGCAGGACAGATATACATTAACGGAGAGGTGGCAACCGACTATACCTTCCAAATGGATTATTACTTCATGATGGGTGATAATCGTGATAATTCGGCCGATTCACGCTTCTGGGGCTTCGTTCCCGAGGACCACATAGAGGGGCGTGCAGCCTATATTGCCTTCTCCTCAGGCGAGGAAGATGGTATTCGCTGGGATAGGGTCTTTAAAGCCATTGAATAAACAAATAAACACAGAGCATTATTGTCATGGAGAGCATTTATATTGAAAAGGTAGAGAAACTACGTCTTTTTTTCGCACAAAGCGGTGCGAGTAGAGCAGTGGTAGCCCTTTCGGGTGGTATCGATTCGGCGGTGGTAGTCCCCCTTGCCGTGGCAGCACTCGGGCGTGAGAATGTTAGAGTGGTGTTGCTCCCGACGCGCTTTTCTTCGCAACACTCCGTGGATGATTCATTGGAGATGGCGCGCCTTCTGGAGATTCAAGCAGATGTGGTGAATATCGACCCTGTTTTTGAGAGTTCATTGCAAGCGGTTTCGCCGCTTTTCGATGTTAACGATTGCGGGGTAGCCACAGAAAATATACAAGCACGTATCCGCTGCACGGTTACAATGGCTCTGTGCAATGCTACTGGAGCGCTGATGCTCAATACTTCGAACCGTTCGGAGATACTTGTTGGGTATGGAACACTCTACGGAGATACGAGTGGTGCGGTGAGCGTCATTGGCGATCTCTATAAAACTGAAGTCTACGCTCTTGCGCAGTACATCAATAAGGTGCAAGGCGGCGTGATTCCACAGAATATCATCACAAAAGCGCCATCGGCAGAGCTCTCCATAGGACAAGTGGATAGTGATTCGTTGCCTGAATACGATACGTTGGATGCTGTTCTCCGCCTTTTGGTTGATGAGCAAAAGACTCCACACGAAATTATCGAGCAGTATGGTTATGAGAGTGCCATAGTGATGCGTGTTGTGGAGCTTGTGAAGCGCAGCGCATTTAAGCGTTTGCAATTACCTCCATTGTTGTAGTTTTGTCCTTGCGAGCACAAAAGCCTGCGCGGCGGGCGGCGAGTGTGCCCCCGCTGGGCATTTGTTTTTGTTTGCTCTAGTGGCGCGAAAATGTATCGAAACTCCAATCGGTGTGCCCGCAGGCACCGCCCGCGCGGCGTAA
>CAYJIF010000140.1:1322-2401 GCA_964370175.1 uncultured Rikenellaceae bacterium | reverse complement strand
TCAATGACAACATGCTCTATGGCCTTGTCCTCGCCATAGAGAGTCCCCTGCGCTATTTTAGCGATTTGTGAGAGTGTGTAGTTCATCTTCTTTGTCTATGTAGTCGGCAACCTCTTGCAGCTGCTCGTAGAATTCTGTGCCAAAATGCCTCTCAATAGCCTCCCTCACCGCTTGGAAAACACGCACCCCCTTTGCCTCGCCCAATATCTCAGCCCCACTGCACACATCCCAGCGGTTGTATTGCAACCCCACAAAGCCATTCTTTAGTTCGCTGAGGCGAATAGGGTAGAGGTGGCACGAAATGGGCTTGTTTACGGGGCATTTGCCCTCTCTGTATGCCTTTTCGATGGCGCACCAGCTGATACCATCCTGCACGGTGATGTACGCACACTCGCTCTCGCCCCTGCCGCCAAATAGCGGAGTGGTCAAGTCCCCCTCGTAGTCCACAACGCCATAGCCCTGACTGCCCAGCGCCTCCAATCCCTCGGGGGTTAGGTGCTCAGAGTATGTGTCAAAGTGACGTTCGTATTCCTCCATTTCGCTCTGAAGCAACGGAGCGCCAGAATTGCCATCCACACAACACTGTCCCTTGCACTTGGATATATCACAGCAAAAGTGAGATGTGATGACATCCCCCGCCACTATTTTTCCATCAATTTCAATCATTTCGCTTTATTATCTATACACCCTACAAATGTAAGAAAAAATTACAATTCAAAAAACACATAATCCCCGATTCGGAGTTGCAAGTACTCCGACAGACGGGAAATTCCCTCGTCGATGATGTCTATGGTGTTTGCCTCCATCTCGCATTTTGGGTGCCACTCGGGGCTAACCTCGAACGAGCGGTCGAAGCATCTCCCTACTGTGTGGTGTACGCCTCGTAGCCTATGGTCGCGGCACCTGCTCCACTCCTCCCACGTGCGGTGGGCGAATCTTGGAGAGATTGCCTTGACGAGCCTGGTTATCTTTACCGAGATACCTTCTACCACATCCTCGCCCTCTGCCGTGGCGAAATTTGGGACGTAGTATGGGTCGTTATTGCGCAACAGTGTGGTGTCGGGCATTACGTATAGTTC
>CAYJIF010000140.1:0-1222 GCA_964370175.1 uncultured Rikenellaceae bacterium | reverse complement strand
TGTATGCGCCCTTGCAACAGCATGCGAGCAATGACCATAGAGATTGAAGGGCCTCGATAGCCAACAACCTGCGGTAGGTCGTGTAGAGCCGCCTCCAGAGTCGCAGTGCCCGAGGTCACAAGAGCAGCGGTGGCACTACTCATAATCTCGTAGGTCTTGCCATATTCCACTCTGATGTGCTTGTTGTCACCGATTATTCGCTCGTAGAGCTCTCGTGGCAACCAGTCCACCCCAGTAATTACGCCCTGATAGTCCTCGAAGTTCTTCACCGCTTCGATCATCACGGGCAGATTGTGCTGTACCTCCATTTTGCGGCTGCCAGCAACCAGCGCAATAGTCTTGGTGCGTTGGTGCGATGGTTTCTCGTCGCCGAGCTCGTCCAAGAGCGGATTGCCAACATACTTCACACTCTCTACGCCTCGACCCTTGAACCAATCGACCTCGAAAGGGAAAATAGCAAAAATCTTATCTACATATTTTCCCAGAGCTTTCACCCTGCCGCTCTTCCATGCCCATACTTTTGGGGCGATGTAGTAGAAGGTCTTGAACTTGTTTTTGTGTGCCCATTCGGCCATGCGGAGGTTGAAGCCGGGGTAGTCTATGAATATTATACAGTCGGGTTGCCACTGCGTGATGTCGCTCTTGCAGAGGCGGAAAAAACCCTTGATTTTGCCAAGATTTTTTATCACATCGATATAACCCATAATAGCCATATCAGTGTAGTGCGTGACTGGTTGGCACTCAGCCTCTCGACTCATTTTATCCCCCCCCCAGAAGCGGAATGAAGCGTCGGGGTCTTGCGCTCGCAGTTCGTGGATGAGGTTGGCACCGTGCAGGTCGCCGCTGGCCTCGCCAGCTATTATGTAATATTTCATGGTCTTTATTTAGGTGTCCAGCAAATCGGGTCTAAGTTCTTGGGTTCTTTGCAGCGATTGTTCAAGTCTCCACTTCTCGATTTCTGCAAAGTTGCCGCTCTGTAGTACCTCTGGCACTTTCATTCCTCGGAATTCAGCAGGACGAGTGTAGATGGGTGGCGCCAGCAAGTCGTCTTGGAACGAGTCGCTCAGTGCCGAGGCTTCGTCGCCAATGGCGCCAGGTAGGAGCCTCACTACGCTGTCGGCGATGACTGCTGCGGCAAGCTCCCCTCCCGTGAGAACATAATCTCCAATGCTGAGCTCAAGAGTTATGAGGCTCTCTCGCACGCGATAGTCCACCCCCTTGT
>CAYJIF010000139.1:0-2504 GCA_964370175.1 uncultured Rikenellaceae bacterium | reverse complement strand
ATGCTGAGCTCAAGAGTTATGAGGCTCTCTCGCACGCGATAGTCCACCCCCTTGTAGTGCCCGCACAGAATGATAATATTCCCCAGAGTCGAGAGGCGATTGCATCGCCCCTGCTTCAGGGTCTCGCCATCGGGCGAAGTATAGATTACTTCGTCATAGTCTCTCTGGCTCTTGAGCTCCTCAATGCACTTGAAGATGGGTTCGGCCATAAGCACCATTCCCGCCTCACCGCCATAGGGGTAGTCGTCCACCGTGCGGCGGGCATCGGAGGTGTAGTCTCGGAGGTTGTGCACCACAATCTCGACAATGCCTTTTTTCTGAGCTCTGTCAATAATGGATTCTCCCAGTGCGTTTTGCACGAGCGAGGGTAGCACAGTTATTATATCTATTCTCATGTAGTCTATCTCTCTTTCTCTCTGGTGGTCTTGGAACTTGGCTGTGGGATTTACCCCGCAGTCTAAGTTTTTAGAGTGTTTCGGTGATAAAGGGGTTTGTACTCAGCTCCGTTGCCAGGGTCGAGTGCTCGCCGTGGCCGGGGAAGATGGTGGTGGTGTGCGGGAGGGTGAGCACTTTCTCCTTGATGGATGCCATTAGTATATCGTAGTCGCCCGTTGGGAGGTCGGTTCTGCCGATGCTCTGCTTGAAGAGCGTGTCGCCAGTGATTAGTGCCTGAGAACTGGGGATGTAGATGCAGACGCTGCCAACAGAGTGACCAGGGGTGTGAATGATTTTTATCTCTTCGCCTCCGAGCTCAATGCTCTGTCCGTCGTGCAGTGGCACTTCGATAGTTGGAATCTCATCGAAGGGGAGTCCGAACATTTGTGCCGACACCCCAGCGAGTTGCAGTACTGCGTTATCTTCGGGGTGCAGTGCCCACGGAATATTGTACTGCTCCTTGATGAGGTTCACTCCGCAGATGTGGTCAATGTGCGCGTGGGTGTTCAGCGCAAGGGTGGGGGTGAGTTCGTTTTGCTGGATGTAGCCTTGTAGTCTTTGCATCTCTGTTTGAGAGGAGCAACCGCAATCCACAACCACGCATTCGTTGTTATTGCCAATCAAAAGGTAGGTGTTTACACCAATTGGATTGAACGTGAAACTTGCTATTTTCATGTTTTTATTAGCTATGAGTTTATTCTAACTGCAAAGATAACTATTTTTTTAAATTTATTTTGGTTAATCGATTAACTATACATATCTTTGTGGAAAGTTGATGGCGTGAAATTGTGGAAGCGAGTCTCGCGGCAAGAGTAGCGAATCTTCGAGCGGAATAAAACAATAACAAGAAAGGCAGATGAAAAAGATAAACATAAAAGATGTTGCCGAGGCGGCTGGAGTGTCAACTGCTGCGGTATCTATGGTGCTTTCGGGTAATAGGCACACAGGGCGAGTTAGCACAGCTGTTGCAGAGCGTATCAGGGAGGTGGCCGATGAGCTGGGATATCGTCCCAATATGTTGGCGCAAGGACTCAAGAGCGGGCGCACTAAGATGATTGGTCTGGTGGTGGCGGACATCACTAACCCGTTCTTTTCGACCCTCGCCTACCACATCCAAAAAGAGATGGAGGGCTCGGGCTACACTGTCATTATCGTCAATACGGATGAGAATAGCACTGAGATGGAGAGCCTCGTTTCGCTGCTCAATACTCGCAGGGTTGATGGGTTTATTATCGCTCCGCCCGAGGGAGGCAGTGCTGTGGTGGAGGAGTTGCACAGCACCCAAACGCCACTCGTGCTTGTGGATAGATACTACACGGAATTGCCTACGTGCAATGTGCTTGCGGATGGTTACACAGCAATTTTCGATGCGACAACCCACCTCATCAACAAAGGAATGCAAAGAATCGGCTTTATGGCCTATCGCACCGAACTCATACAAATTCAAAGGCGTATTGATGGCTACGTGGATGCTATGAAGAGAGTAGGGAGGTTTGCCCCCGAGCTCATAAAGATTGTCGATGCCGATAAACTCGCCGACCAAGTCCCTCGCGCTCTTGATGAACTGCTCGCAGAACCACGACCCGTTGATGCTCTGGTGAGTGTCTCCAATAGCGTGTCGCTGCACAGCATACGAGAACTGTACAGGCGGAATATTAGGCCTGGCGAGGAACTGGAACTCATGTGCTTTGATAAGAGCGATTACTTCGATTTCATGGCGCAGGGTAAAATTTCCTACATTCAGCAACCTATCGAGCAAATTGCTAAGAATGCATGCAAAATACTCATCGAGCAAATTCACGAGCAGACCACGCCCGTGCAGACTCACCTGCTGGAGTGCCACTATAATTTTCAGAAATAAACAAACAACAAACATAAAACCTTGAGAATCGTAATGAAAAAAAACTTTACTTCTACTACGTCCAGAGTAGTTACCATGCTGGGAGCTGTGCTGCTGCTGGCGACTTCTTGTGGGGGAGGGGCAAACTATGACCCATTTAGTGCCATCAATCAGTATGCAATGAAAGCTCCCAAGGGCGTGGAAACTCGCTGGGCGAGTGCCGAAAATC
>CAYJIF010000138.1:0-2652 GCA_964370175.1 uncultured Rikenellaceae bacterium | reverse complement strand
TCGCCGGGGAGGGCGCGCTTACGCCGCGCGGGCGGACGCATAGCGTCTTTTGATTGGTTGCACCGATAGAAAAACAAAAACAAATGCCCCGCGGGGGCACCTGAGCGCGATAAAACTGCAACGATTACGATAGCCAACGAAAACGAATCTCTGATTTTCCTCTTCTAAACTGTTTTTCTGAAAAATTTACAAGGATTTGCATCGTGGCAAATGCACACAAGTACAACAAAATTTATTTGAGTTTTTTTCGTTATTACAGTAAAGTGGTTGTTTTCAATCATTTTTTTTATATCTTTGCGATGTTGATTTAGCCCCATTGCTAACCAAAATTTAAAACTAAGACAATGAAAAAGAAGTTATTATTACTCATTGCAGTTCTTGCAATTTCATTCACTCCAAGAACATTTGCACAACACCCATCTGACGTAGATTTCACCATTCTCATGGACGAGAGCGTAGAGGGTCAATTCTACCCATCGCTGGCAATATGGAATTCAGCTCAAGAGGATCAATCCGATCTTTTTTTCAGTTTCTACCTTGTGGCTCCCAAAGCTGGCGACGTTGTTCGCATCACAGTAGAGGGGACCTCGATTAACGACGAGACTGTCATCCAGCGCGTAGCCGAGGAAAAGGGCGAGATGTACATCCACGACTGTGTTATCAAGTGGGATTACGACAAACTCGCGAAAATCGAACAGACGAGCTCCGTCAACCTCACCTGTATTCTCGAAATCAACGGCAAGGAGATTGATCGCCGCAACCAGGTTGTGCGCTGCCGCCCTGTTAATGAGTGTGTATTTGGTATGATCCTTGAGGACGAATGGGTTAGCACTGACGAGATGTTTGCACTCTACGTGAACGAGGATTATCCACAAATCGACAAGATATTGGGCGAGATTCTGGCCGTAAACCGTGAGCGTCAATTCATAGACTACCAAGGCGACGGCATTGATGTTATCAATCAGCTGTACTGGGTTTGGGAGTACTTCTCGGAAAAAGGCACACGATACAGTAACGTCGTGAGCAGCTCTAACTCCTCCGATATCCTTGGAGTCCAGTACGTACGCTTCATCGACCAGGTGATAAACAACGTGCAGGCAAACTGCGTGGACGGCTCGGCACTACTTGCCTCGATATACCGCAAAATCGGCTTTGATGTATACTTGGTCTCTGTGCCAGGACACATGTACTTGGCAGTATATAGCCCACACCCTACATCGCTGAACGATGCCGAATACTATGGCGAAATCACATCTGATAGAGGAGGACTTATCCTAATCGAGACTACACTTATGGGTTCTGTCAACAGCGCAAATGATTCATTTGGCCAGGCGATAATGATGATTAATGTTGAGCAGGCCGAGTACAAGATGGAAAACGAAGATTTTGCCCTGATCAGCATTGCTGAGGCACGCGCCGAAGGTATCGTTCCAATCTCACGCCCCTACAACCAATAAGATTACAGCTCTAATGTCGTGTGTGCGTGTGTCACTCCCTATTAGCGGGGTTGGCGCACTCACACAACATAGCTAAAAAAGAATAGCAATGAAAGGTAAAAAAGTATCTGTATGGTATGCTGTCAGCACATTTGTACTAATTGTAGCGCTAATCGCAGTAGTATTGTTCTTTATGTATTGCCCCAAAAACAGCAACATCATTGAGGCTAAAAACGCACACAAAGAAGTCATAGTAAAGCAAAATGACAATACGGATAATGACTACAAAATCATAGCCGAAACTGACCGCACCACCGAGGAAGCATACCTTGCTATGGTTACGAGCATTGAGGAGGGGTACGAACTTCTTGACTACTTCGCCACCTCGAGCGAGAAGTGCGAAGATGACCTCTATGAACTCTTCGACAAACTAAAACTCGATAAAAACATTATCTCAAGAGTCCCTTACTACGAAAATCCATTTATCAGCAGAGACTGGCTAACTATAAACATTGCTACGACTAACTGGAGAAGTCTGACTCAGATGAATCTTCTACAGATGAAGATTGCAATGTACGAACTACTCTGCGCTCAGGATGACTCGTATGAGGCGAAGTATAAAGCTGCGCTCAAAGAGTTTGAGGAGTATCACGAATCGCTCTCGTATGTAGACTAATACGGGGGTGCGTGCACCACGTGGGTGCTAATAAACTTAAGGAGGGGGAGTGAGCCACGGCGGCTTATTCCTTCTCTTTTTTTAGGTATATAAGCAGGGGCAGGGGCGCACTCGAACTGGGGTATTCCTTTTTGTTGAGCTCCAATAATGTATAGAAGTGACTCGAACCATAAAACGCTCTCAACCACGCACAAAAAATCAGTTCATTTTCACCACATCACCAACAAAAAAGGAGTACCTGTAAAGGTACTCCTTTTTGTTGAGCTACTAGGACTCGAACCTAGAATGACAGAACCAAAATCTGCAGTGTTACCAATTACACCATAGCTCAATGCTTTTATATTTCTTCGGCTCCTATGACAGAACCACTATTTCAATTTCTTGGCTGCAGTGTTACTTTATTACACCATAGCTCAATGCTTTTATATTTCTTCGGCTCCTATGACAGAACCACTATTTCAATTTCTTGGCTGCAGTGTTACTTTATTACACCATAGCTCAATGCTTTTATATTTCTTCGGCTCCTATGACAGAACCACT
>CAYJIF010000137.1:0-2684 GCA_964370175.1 uncultured Rikenellaceae bacterium | reverse complement strand
ACAAAGCCTAAAGAGGCAAGAAGCCCAGAGAGAATGCCTACTCCAGTTGCTCCGATGATTTTTGATTTACTCATTATTATATAATTTAAAATGTTTATTTTTAGTAGTTGTTAGTCTATCAACTAACGATAATTCCAAATAAAAACGATATGTGCACAGCTACAGAGAGCGTAGCACATATCGTCTATGACTAATGGCAGGATGGTCCGCATCCACCTGACGCACAGCTCGATTGTACAGTCATCATAGCTGCATCAACAAGCTCCTCTACTGTTGGAAGTTTTTCAAAACGACCTGTCATCATACCTTGACCATTTATAGCTACAATATAGCTATCAGTTATCTCTTGCTGGATGTCGAGCATCGAGATAAATTTAGCCTCGGCGCTATCCTCCGTATCGACCTTAATAACCACAGGATAGCAACTCCCTCTCTCGCATCGTGAGCTACAACAAAGCCTTGAAGGCGGTGTGATGGAAGCGCTTTGCAATTGATTCATTTTCCTCGTATATGCCGTTGATATGCACTTTGCGTATTTGGCCGCAATCCAAGCAGCGATACCCTTTGTAAGCGGTTCGAGCCTGCGGTGAACATGCGAGTTAGGGAGTCAATCCCCCAATGCAAATTGCTGTTTTAGCGAAATTTAACGAATGCAATTAATGGTATATCAATGCTATATATTTTGCTTCAAGCTGCTTTAATCAAAAATCGTAGCTTTTATCACTAAAATCACTAACTTTGCAACGTATTAGAAAATTTCTCACATCGCTAAAATAACGATTTGGAAAATATGTGTAAAATCAACCCTACACAGCAATGTAAGGGCGATTTATGTAGAGATAATGTGATGCAAAACTATTTTGAAGAAATTTGCAACTACTTGTCTCTATTGTTGCGTACCATGAGCAATACAAAAAACGAAAGAAAAGAGAGAGCAGTGCATGGGTAAGTGGATTATAATATTAGCATTCTTTGCGGCCGGTTGTTCTAGGGGCGATAGCCCACACTTGAGCGACGACGCTTATGTACCGAGTACGGATGCTATTGGTTTTACCTCTGAAGATAATAGTGAGGATGCTGAGACCAAAGGTATTATTGTCGGAGTTGATGGATTCAAGAATAATGATGCAGTCGGTGTGTTTGCATTTTTCCTCGATAATGGCGTGTGGGTTCCTGAAAATGAAAGCCCCAATTTCATGTATAACGCAGAGCTTATACTTAGCACCGCAACTGGTGAAAATGTATGGAGCTACGACCCTGCAAAATATTGGTCAAACGACCCTGCTGACAAGTTTAAATTCTTTGGCTACTTTCCGTATAGTCCCAATACGGGCGATAATGGCATTACATTGAGTGCTAACGATGCAACGGGGTACCCAACAGTTAAATTCACACCCCACACAGATGTTGATAAGCAGGTGGATTTTCTAACCGCCACAACTGGGCTGCTGCAAAAACCACTGGCAACAGCAGGTTCTGTATCTCTGCAATTCGACCACCAACTAACCCAAATAAAATTCTCAGCCAAGGTGGATGGTCCAATTCAGAGTGTTACCAATGTTCAGGTAACAGAGATTATTTACAACTTCAATGGGGTAAACAGCTGTGTGGGTAAATATACGGACAGTGGTTTTGAGTGGGATTTGGGTGGCGCAACAAGCACAGAGCAGAATTACTCAATAAGTGGCACAGAGCAGCTCAAACAAGGTCTAACCCTAAACAAAACAACCTATACTGAACTTATCAACGAGGCAGGAACAATGATGCTCATTGCGCAAGAGTTCGAGAATGAAGAGCTTACCATAACTATCAAATACAATGTAACAAGCTCTACTGGCGAAGTATTTAACTTTGAGAGAGAGATCAAAGCCCAAGCCCACGAACTACTGAAGGGTAGACGAATGGTATACCAATTCACCATCGACTTAGAGGACAACTACTACATCCGCCTCGATGCTGTGAGCGACGAGATGTGGAACGACAAAACTACTGAGTTAGATATAGATGATATGTACTTCAACCTCACAGGTAATGCCAGAGCCTATAACTGGGTGGATCACACCACTGGCATGGATAGACTAACCATCGGGATTGATTTTGAAACCAACATCACAGAGGATAATATAAGCCTAAAGAGTGAATTGGCAGATGGAGCAGCTACCCTTGATTGGGCAAATTCACAAATTCTATACGATAGAGAGTACAGCGATGTGCAGGTAGAGGACCGAATTACTGTAACCCTCAAATTTGGCGATGTAACCCGAACACTTACCATTGATATAGTAATCAAACAGACGCTAATTGAGTTCACCGTGACCGTTGAGCCTTGGAATGATAACGGAGAGTTTGAGGTGGAGACGCAAATAATTAAGTTTACCATCACCGTAGAGCCCTGGAACGACAAAGGGGAATTAGAGGTAGAATAAAAAGAGAGGAACAAGATATGAAAAAAGTATTATTTAGCGCACTGGCTTTATGTTCGTCGCTCGTTGGCTGTCATAAGGACTCAATCATCGATGCGCCTGCGGGGGGTGGTGATACACTAGAGATTAGTTTCTCTACGCGAGGAACAGTTATCACAGACTCCAATATTGAGAGCATGCTGATGCTCTGCTACAACACCGGAGACAACGGATTTGATGCAGCAACAAGCATTCCGAACCATATGTATTTGGCAAAGGTGG
>CAYJIF010000136.1:0-2690 GCA_964370175.1 uncultured Rikenellaceae bacterium | reverse complement strand
CTGGGAAGCGACCATTGGCAGCGTATTTCTCTTTATACTCTACCGATAGGGGCATGAAATCAACATCTTCTTTTGCATCCTTAGCGCAGGTCACAGTTGCAAGAAGCATAGTGTCGCCTTGTTTTAGGATTACAGACCCATCTGCCTGCTTTGCAAGTTTGCCCGTAGAGAGCTCAATCACCTGACCACCGGGCAGGAGAATTTCTTTTTTTGTTTCGTTGTACATCTTTGTTTTGTTTGTTTTTTTGTTTTTTCGTTCGTTTCGTCGTCTGTGTCCGTGTCTGTGTGTAGTTTGTCGTCGTTTGTATCTGTCGTGTCGTAAAAAAATCGGCATGCCCAGAACGCCAATCAAATGGCGGGAGGATGCGACTTATTTTTTAGCTTTTGCTCCGCCTCGTTTTTTTGGTTCGGTGGGAGTCACTTCGCTCATGATTTGCTTGCAAATCTCCTCGGTGATAGTAGTGGGGTCGGTGCCTTTGGGGATTTTATAGTTTTTCCCGTCTGCAGCAATATATGGTCCATACCTTCCTCTGAGCACTTCGGCGTTGAGGGCAGGGAATTGCGCCACTATTCTGTTTGCTTCGACCTCTCGTTTTTCGAGTATGAGTTCGATGGCTCTTTCCAGGGTCACTCTCAGCGGGTCATCCACTCCTTTTTTGAGCGAGATGAATTTTCCATCGTGTCGGGCGTATGCGCCGTATGGTCCAACTGCGATTACCACTGTTTTGTCTTCGAATTCGCCCACTGTGCGTGGTAGCGCAAAGAGTTTGAGAGCTTCTTCGAGTGTAATGGTTTCGATGAGTTGTCCGCTTTGTAGTTTGGCGAATTTTTTATCTTCGACCTCACCTATTTGCACCATTGGGCCGTATCTGCCGACTCTGGCGATTACTTTTTTGCCACTTTTGGGGTCTACTCCGAGTTCTTTTTCGGCGCGCACGAAGTCATCGTTTTGTGTAGCTTTTTCGATAGAGGAGTGGAAAGGTGAGTAGAAGTTTTTGAGCATTTTTTGCCACTGCACTTTGCCTTCTGCAATATCGTCGAAGTCTTTCTCGACGTTTGCTGTGAAGGAGTAGTCCATAATATCGGCAAAATCGCCTTGGAGGTAGTCAGTGACAATCATTGCGATATCTGTGGGGAAGAGTTTTTTGCTTTCTCCTCCGACAGTTTCGCTTTTTTTGGCGGCAGTAATTTTGCCATCTGCGCTGAGGCTAATGATTTCGTACTGGCGTTTTTGTCCTGTGCGCGAGTCTTTTTCGACATACCCACGGTTCACAATGGTTGTGATTGTAGGTGCGTAGGTCGATGGTCGTCCGATGCCCAGTTCTTCGAGTTTTTTGACGAGCATGGCCTCGGAGTATCTTGGTGGGCTTTGGGTATATTTTTGAGTAGCTACAATTGAGTTTTGTTTCACAATTTCGCCTACACCCAGAGCTGGCAATAGTCCTTCGCTTTCTTGATCTTCATGGTTTTCGTTGTCGTTGCCCTCCATGTAGAGTTTCAGAAAGCCATCGAAGATGACTACTTCGCCGCTTGCCACGAATTTTTCGTTGGTGGAGCTAATGGCGATAGTAATGGTTGTTTTTTCGAGTTCAGCCTCTACCATTTGCGAAGCCACGGCGCGTTTCCAGATCAGTTCATAGAGTCTTTTCTCGTCACGAGTTCCTCCGGCGCTTTGCTTGTTAAAGTAGGTGGGTCTGATAGCTTCGTGCGCTTCTTGCGCTCCTTTGCTTTTGGTGCTATACTTTCTGGTTTTGCTATAGTTTTCGCCGAATTGCTCTTCGATTTCTTTTTTCGAGGCTCCAATAGCAAGGTTAGATAGGTTCACCGAGTCGGTACGCATATAGGTAATGTGTCCGGCTTCGTAGAGTTTTTGTGCTGCGCTCATTGTTTGAGCCACAGAGAGTCCTAATTTTCGTGAGGCTTCTTGTTGCAGCGTTGAGGTTGTGAATGGTGGTGCGGGGTATCTTTTGAGCGGAGTTTTCTCGATATTTTCCACTGTAAAGTCTGCACCTTGCACGCTTTTTAGGAACTCTTCGGCTTCGGCCTGAGCTTTGAGTTTGTTGGCGAGCGTGGCTTTGAAAGTTTTGCCGCCATTTTGTGCAAATTCGCCGACAACTCGCCAGTATTCCTGTGCGTTGAAGGCGTTAATTTCTCTTTCTCTCTCGACGATGAGTCTAACCGTGACGCTTTGTACGCGTCCGGCGGAGAGTTGGGGTTTGACTTTTTTCCACAGCAGTGGCGAGAG
Source organism: uncultured Rikenellaceae bacterium (assembly GCA_964370175.1). Classification (GTDB taxonomy): domain Bacteria; phylum Bacteroidota; class Bacteroidia; order Bacteroidales; family Rikenellaceae; genus Mucinivorans. The sequence continues at coordinate 445 of CAYJIF010000136.1, read as the reverse complement.
TTCAAATCCCACGAGTCTGTCGAGAACTCGTCGAGCTTGTTGTGCATCCACGAGATTTTTGTCTATGCTCCGAGGGCTCTGCACGGCTTCTTTGATGGCAGAGGGTGTGATTTCCGAGAAGACGATGCGTTTTGTCTTGTCGGCTTCAAGATTCAGAGCCTCGCTTAGGTGCCAAGCGATAGCCTCTCCTTCGCGATCTTCATCGGAGGCGAGCCATACCATTTCGGCGCTTTTTGCAGCTTTTTTGAGTGCTGCTACAATTTTTTGTTTGTCTTCTGAAACCTCATAGCGGGGAACGAACCCTGCGTCAATGTCTACGGCGTTGTTGCCTTTGGGTAGGTCGCGGATGTGTCCATAGCTTGATAAAACTGTAAATTCCGAACCTAAAATCTTCTCTATTGTCTTTGCCTTTGCAGGCGACTCGACAATAACCAAATTACTCATT
>CAYJIF010000135.1:0-2835 GCA_964370175.1 uncultured Rikenellaceae bacterium | reverse complement strand
TACCTTTGCCCCTCGCTTTAAGTATATAAGTATCAACCAAACAATTAAATTACAGTGGATTCACTAAGCTACAAAACAATTTCGGCAAACGCCGCCACAGTCAAAAAAGACTGGTATGTGATTGACGCTACAGATGTAATTCTGGGTCGTCTAAGCTCACAAGTGGCAAAGATTCTTCGTGGAAAGAACAAGCCCTACTACACTCCTCACGTAGATTGCGGGGATAACGTAATTATCGTAAACGCACACAAAGTGCGCCTTAGCGGTAACAAACTCACTCAGAAGCAGTACGTACGTCACACCGACTATCCAGGCGGTCAGCGTCTAACTACTCCTGCACAGTATTTGGAAAAGAAGCCTACCTTCTTGGTAGAGCACGCCATCAAAGGTATGCTTCCTAAGACTAAATTGGGAGCTACAATTTTCCGTAACCTTCACGTTTACGCCTCTGCGGAGCATCCGCACGCAGCACAACAACCAGTTGCGCTAAACATCAAAGAGTATAAGTAATAATTAAGATTATCAGATGAGTCAAGTTATCAACGCAGTAGGCCGTCGCAAAAGTGCAGTAGCACGTGTATACCTTAAACCAGGTAGCGGCGCAATCAAAGTAAACAACCGTTCAATGGAAGAATACTTCCCATTGGAAATTCTACAATACGTAGTTCGCCAACCATTCGGTGTTACCGAAACCGAAGGCAATTACGATATCACTATCAACCTTAACGGTGGTGGTATTAAAGGACAAGCAGAGGCAGCTCGCCTGGGTATCTCTCGTTGCCTTATCGAGGCAAACGCAGAACTCCGCCCAGCACTCAAAAAAGCAGGCTTCCTTACACGTGACTCCAGAATCGTGGAACGTAAGAAACCAGGTCGTCCAGGTGCTCGTAAACGTTTCCAATTCTCAAAACGTTAATCCTCTACTATATTTATATATATGCACGAGAGGTGGTGCAGAATTTTTGGCGACTGCTCGCCGCTGGCAAGCACTACGTACAAAAATGCCCCTTTCGCGATACAATAATCCCTTTAGACTGCTCGACACAACAACTATAGAGCACTACCTGAGGGATTGAATTAAAAGAGATTTTTATAACACAAAAAACAACAAACAAAAAAATGGCTAATACAACATTTGAACAACTTCTTGGAGCCGGAGTTCACTTCGGACACCTCAAACGCAAATGGAATCCTAAAATGGCACCATACATCTTTATGGAAAAAAACGGGATTCACATCATCGATTTGCACAAAACTGCGCTTATGGTTGATACCGCAGCCGAAGCACTTCGTGTTATTGCACGCTCGGGTCGCAAAGTACTCTTTGTTTCGACTAAGAAACAAGCTAAAGAAATCGTTGCACAAAGAGCCTCAGAAGTTGACATGCCTTATGTAACAGAACGCTGGGCAGGTGGTACTCTTACCAACTTCCCTACTATCCGCAAAGCAGTTAAGAAAATGGCTGCTATCGATAAAATGGCAACTGACGGAACTTTCGATAACTTCTCAAAACGTGAAAAACTACAAGTTAGCCGCTCACGTGCGAAACTTGAGAAAAACCTTGGTTCTATCGCCGATTTGACTCGCCTTCCAGCAGCACTATTTATCATCGATGTTCAAAAAGAACACAACGCAGTGAAAGAGGCAAAACGCCTTGGCATCCCTGTATTTGCGATGGTTGACACTTGCTGTGACCCAGGCCCAATTGACTATGTAATCCCAGCAAATGACGATGCAAGCAGCTCGATTGACATGATTCTTTCGATTGTTACTGCATCTATCAAAGAGGGACTAACTGAGCGTAGCCTTGAGAAATCTAACGCCGAAGCTGCTGCTGAATCAGCTGCTGAAGTTGCGGCAGATGGCGCACCAGTAAAACGCACAAGAGCTCGCAAAACCGTAGGACAAAAAGCTAAAGAACAGGAAGAAACAGTTGCAGAGATCGTTGAAGCTGCAGCAGCACCTGTTGCTGAAGAAGCGGCAGCTCCTGTTGCTGAAGAAGCGGCAGCTCCAGTTGCTGAAGAAGCAGCAGCTCCTGTTGTTGAAGAAGCAGCGGCTGAAGAAGCAAAAGCTGAGTAATTGAAATAGAATATTTATAAAAAGTATAATTCTCATAAAAACAATGGAAATTAAAGCAATCGACGTAGCAAAGCTACGCAAAATGACCGGCGCAGGTATGATGGACTGCAAAAACGCACTTACTGAGGCTGGTGGTGACTTCGACAGAGCACAAGAAATTATCCGCGAAAAAGGCAAGCTAATCGCTGCTAAACGTTCGGATAGAACCGCTACTGAAGGTGTTGCTGTATCTGAGGTTATCGGTGGCAAAGGTTACATGCTTTGCTTGGCTTGCGAGACTGACTTCGTTGCCAAAGGCGAAGAATTCGGAACTGCAGCCAAAACATTCCTTAGCGAGGCTATCGCAATGGACGCTGCTGATGCTCAAACTGTTGCTGATGCTTTCGCTGAAAAAATCACTACACTATCGGGCAAAACTGGAGAGAAAGTTGAAATCGCTCACTACTCTCGTATCGAAGCTCCTATGTGCGTGACTTACATCCACATGAACAACAAACTCGGTACGCTTGTTGGTTTCGACAAAGAAATTGATATGGCAGTTGCTAAAGACGTTGCTATGCAAGCAGCGGCAATGGCGCCTGTTTCAATCTCTGAGGCGGACTGTCCTGCAGACGTATTGGAAAAAGAATACAAAATCGGTATGGAACAAGCTCGCCTGGAAGGAAAACCAGAGCAAATGCTTGAGCAAATCGCTAAAGGTAAAGTTGGCAAATTCCTTAAAGAAAACACGCTACTTAACCAACCGCTTGTGAAAGA
>CAYJIF010000134.1:0-2865 GCA_964370175.1 uncultured Rikenellaceae bacterium | reverse complement strand
AATTTCGTTTTGAGCGTTTTTTAGTTTGCACTAGCTCCCCTCGCCGGGGAGGGCGCGCTTACGCCGCGCGGGCGGTGCCTGCGGGCACACCGATTGGAGTTTCGCCATATTTTCACACCACCAGAGTAACCAAAACAATAGCCCTGCAGGGGCACTCCGTTTGTAGTTTTAAAGCATTTTTACGCCATTAGAGCAAACAAAATCAAAAGCCCAGCGAGGGCACCCGCCGCCCGCCACCCTAAACCCTCGTCTTTGGATTGACTATCATCAAACTGAATACACGAGAGTTATACCACGTCGCAAACGGAGAACGCATCAACGAAAAACCTACCACATAATCGTCCGTTTCGAACTCAGGAATCGTAACATAAGCAGTAATCGTTGCTGAACTTTTGCGCCCCAAGACTACTGGTTTGACCTCAATAGGCAAATCATACCACACCGTGCGATCGCTATTATGCATATTTATAAAGATCCCAAAAGCACCTTCGCCCGCCCCAACTTCAATATCAAAATCATAGGGATTGGTAAGCACCAAAGTCAATGCCAGCTCCTGCTCTGTGAGCACCTTCTCTGGCAGACCCTGAACCTCAATACTCACATTTTTTGTTGGAATATAACTATCCACCACTTCATAGAAAATAGTCCCCATCGTCGGCACAGTTATACTCTTGTACTTCTCGAAAAGCTCCTCTTGAGGAGTGCGAATACGAATTAACGAGCTAATCTCTTGCGCCACCCGCTTACCATATAGATCTGTGGGAGTATCCATAAATTCGTAGTGGCTGCTACGCCAATAAACACTCGGCATCGCATAGGTGGGAAGATCTGTATAGAAATTAAATGTCGAGGCGTGGTGATACCTTCCCTCGAGTATCAGAGCAGCTATTGTGGCACTACTCGTAGAGCTACCCTCCTCACTTTTTTCATTATTTTCAATGGTGTTTTCATCCGCATTTCCGTTAAAATTCAGTGCCGCCTGCTGAACATGCGACACAACCCCCCTGAGCTCGATGCTGGGAAGCAACTGAGCAGGCACACTTATCAGTGCAATCTGCACAATCATGAGCAAAGCACCAAAAACACCACACGTCCACCACACATACTTCGCAAACCACTCCGAGCGCTCACTACGCTTTAACATAAAGAACACTATGGGGAAGATCAGCGGCAGCATCCACTGTGCCTGCACGTGCCCGCCTCCTGTGGAGTAAAGAAAAACAAAGAGTATGAATATCGAACTGACTCTGAAGTACCGCTCCAGTGGAGCCTTTACAAATGGGTTGGAACGGATGAGTATCGCAAAAAACGGAATAGTCAAGAACGGATTGTACGCTCCAAAGAAGTTGAGCAAGTACTCGCTCACATATCGCCACTGGAAAGGGTCTTTGCGGCCATTAAGGTGATACTCGAACGACACGAAGTCGTGCTGCCACTGCCACCAAAAATGAGGTAAATATATAGCCGCCGCCAAAAGCCCTGCCGCATAAAATCGCCAATCAATGAGCAGTTTTGGGCGACTCAGCACAATAGCAATTACCACCAGTGCGCCGTGATACTTCGCGTACGCCATAAGCGCAAAACCCAATGCCAGAAAAGCGATGCTGCTGAAATAATTTGCCTGTGTATATACGGCGCTGTTTGCAAATTTCTTATATGCCCATAAAGTCAGCACTATTGCAAACATTAGCGGCGCATCAGGGGTGGCGACAAAGCCGTAGACGTGTAACAATGGCAAGGAAAAACAGATCACAAAATACTTGAGTGCAGTAATGTAGTTGCTCTTGGGGGTGCGTATCACAAACCAAAAGAGTGCAAGAGTGGCGTAGTGCAACAGAATAGTAAAAAATCTAACACCCAGTTCTGTATCACCAAATAGGAAGGTACCACACCTCAATAAAAGGGCTGAAAGGGGGGGGTGGTCGTAGTACCCCCACAGCAATTCTTTGGAGATGACCCAGTAGTAGCTCTCATCTGCTGTGAGGTCGGTGTATGCTGCTGTGAAGAGATTAAGAATGGCCCACAGCCCCAAGAGGAGGAGGAGGAGTAGGGAGTTTTCGTTAGATTTTAGATGGTTAATTATTCTCATATTGTTGTTGACGGATTACGTTCTGCAAAAGTATGAATAGTTTTTTAATTCAGCAATATTGAATGGCTGGGTTAATATTTTTTGTGGGCAGGAGGGTGCGCGGGTGGCGAGTGCCCTCGCTGGGCATTTGATTTTTGTTATTCTGAAAATTAGTACAACAAAACAATTCGGTGTGCCCGCAGGCACCGCCCGCGCGGCGTAAGCGCGCCCTCCCCGGCGAGGGGAGCTAGTACAAACTAAAAAACGCTCAAAAACGAAATTTCCCGAAGGGAATTTCGTAAATCTAAGATCCCGCCCCGCCGGCGAGGCGGATAGAGCAACCCAGATCACGCTCCTCCCAAAATAAATCAAACACGCAGTGTTTGCGGGATGCCGCCGCGCCACGCGGCAGACCGCCATTTCCTCGCTGGCGCTCGAAAATTAGCACTCTCCCGCCGGCGGCACCCGAAAAACGCAGAAATTACACATAGAAATTTCCAACTGCTGTATTTGTTCACTAAATTGTGCGCAGCACGCGGGATGCCGCCGCCCCCCCCCGCGGCAGACCGCTATTTCTTCGATACGCTTAGAAATCAGCGCTCCACCGCCGGCGGCATCCACGACTATTGTTAAGCATGCTCACTGTTAGTGTTTGAGATTATCACCCTAATTCTCGGATGCCGCCGGCGGGAGGACGTAATTGAACGCACCAACGGTGCAGTGAGATTGCGGTCTGCCGCGTGGCGCGGCGGCATCCCGCGTGCTTCGCACAGTATGTTGGACAAATAACAGTAGCT
>CAYJIF010000133.1:0-2893 GCA_964370175.1 uncultured Rikenellaceae bacterium | reverse complement strand
AAAAACAAATGCCCAGCGGGGGCACCCGCCGCCGCGCGGGCGGGGTCAGAGACCCTTTTGATTAATTGCACCGATAGAAAAACCAAAACAAATGCCCCGCGGGGGCACCCGCCACCCGCCACCCGCCGCAAAAATCAGCGCACACACTATATATAATATAAAGGCACTGTACCAGAACTTAACGCACACAAAAACACTAAAAATTCAACAGCGCATTCATCCTATCACGATGCTTCGCCGCCGCAACAAAATCAAGCTCCGCAGCTGCACGCTCCATAAGCTTCTTCTCTTTTGCCGCCTCGCTTTTGCGCCCAGACGCTGTCATATTTTCAAAATCATTTGCCACCTCAGCATTCAACATCGCCACGCCACTCGCACTCAACCCCGAGCGCGAAATCACTCCCTTAAGCGCTTTAGTAACAGCAGTTGGAGTAATATTATTTTTGATATTGTAGCTGAGTTGGATTTCTCTACGTCGCTGGCTCTCGCTAATTGTGATCTGCATCGAACGAGTAATTTTATCAGCATACATAATAACATGCCCTTCAAGGTGTCTTGCTGCACGCCCTGCCGTTTGAGTAAGCGAGCGAGCATTCCTCAAAAATCCCTCCTTGTCGGCATCCATAATAGCCACCAACGACACCTCTGGCAGGTCAAGTCCCTCGCGAAGCAGGTTCACTCCCACCAGTACATCGAATAGCCCCGAACGCAAATCGTCCATAATTTGCACTCGCTCCAACGTGTCGACATCGGAGTGAATATACCTTGTTCGCACACCTTTTCCATCGAGGAAGGTCGAAAACTCTTCGGCCATGCGCTTAGTGATAGTCGTAACGAGCACACGTTGATCGATAGCCGTACGTTTCTCGATTTCGCTGAGCAGATCATCGATTTGCCCCAGCGTTGGTCGCACTTCTATTTCGGGATCGAGCAGTCCTGTGGGTCTAATAATTTGTTCTACGATTACGCCTTCAGCCCTCTCAATCTCAAAATCTGCAGGCGTAGCGCTGACATACAGGGCACGATCTTGCAGCGAGGTAAACTCATCGAACCTGAGCGGTCTATTATCCATTGCGGCAGGGAGTCTAAAGCCGAACTCCACGAGATTTTTCTTACGAGCGGCATCTCCACCATACATTCCGTGCACCTGGGGTATGGTCACGTGGCTTTCGTCAATAACCATTAGGTAGTCATCGGGGAAGTAGTCGAGCAGGCAGAATGGTCGAGTACCAGGCTCTCTGCCGTCGAAGTATCGCGAGTAGTTTTCGATTCCGCTGCAATAGCCGATCTCTTTTATCATTTCGAGGTCATACTCCACCCTACCCTTGAGCCTTCGTGCATACTCATTTTCGCCACGTTCTTCGAAGTAGTTGATTTGTCGTCCGAGGTCGAGTTGAATATCTTTGACAGCTGCTGTGGTTCGTTCTTTGGTTGTGACAAAGATATTAGCGGGGTGGATAGTCACTTCGTCCAGCATTTCGAGGATTTCGCCCGAGAGCGGATCAATGGAGTGCAGCGCCTCAATCTCATCGCCCCATTGCACAATCCTATAGGCGACATCTCCGTACGCCACAAAAACATCTATTGCATCTCCGTTTACTCTGAAAGTGCCGCGGGTAAAATTATTATCGCTGCGATTGTAGAGCGAATTGACGAGTGCGTAGAGTATTTTCTGCCTTGCGATTCTACTCCCGCGCACTATTTTGATCGTATTGGTGTTGAAATCCTCTGGATTTCCGATACCATAGAGGCACGACACGGAGCTGACCACGATAATATCTTGCCTACCACTGAGCAGCGTAGAGGTCGTAGAGAGTCGCATTTTCTCGATTTCCTCGTTGATGGCCAGATCTTTTTCTATATAGGTGTCCGAATTGGGCAGGTATGCTTCTGGCTGATAGTAGTCGTAGTAGGAGACGAAGTACTCCACGGCGTTGTTCGGAAAAAAGGATTTAAATTCGCCATAGAGTTGTGCTGCCAGAGTTTTGTTATGGCTCAGCACGAGGGTGGGTCGCCCCAAGCGCTCGATTAGATTAGCCACAGTGAAGGTTTTGCCCGAGCCAGTTACTCCTAAAAGCACATTGTTCTTGTGCCCACTATCAAAGAGTTCCACAAGTTTTTCGATGGCTTGTGGTTGGTCGCCCGTGGGGCTATAGCTACTCTCTAATTCAAATTTCACTTTCTGCGTGTGCGTATTTTTCGTTATTGGGCGTTGCTTGAACGAGCAGCAACATCGGTGTGTGAGGGGGGGGGAGGGCTATGACTCTGTGCTATTACACGCCTCTTGCTTCCATAAATCGTGCAATGTATTTGCCGATAATATCGAATTCAATGTTCACCACGCTACCCACTTTGAAGTTGTGGAAGTTCGTATGCTCTTGGGTGTAAGGAATAATCGCCACGGAGAATTGTTCCAGTTGGCTTTCGCACACCGTAAGGCTCACGCCGTTGACAGTCACCGAGCCTTTTTCCACGGTCACATATCCGCCTTTGTCTTGGGGTTCGTACTTGAAAGTATAGTACCACGACCCTTCGTTTTCTTTGACACTCACACAGCGAGCTGTGGTATCCACATGCCCTTGGACAATGTGCCCATCGAGTAGTTTATCAGGGCGCATCGAGCGTTCGAGATTCACTTCATCTCCGACTCTAAATTCGCCGAGATTTGATTTTTGCAGAGTTTCCTCTATGGCAGTAACAGTGTATGTATCCCCTTCGATGTCAACCACCGTGAGGCACACTCCGTTATGAGCAATGCTTTGGTCAATGTGCAGTTCGCTGGTGAACGAGCATTTCAGAGTGATGTGGAGGTTTGTCCCCTCGCTATGCAATTTTTCAACTGTGGCTATTGCCTCTACTATTCCGCTAAACATTTTTTTTGATACTTTATTAT
>CAYJIF010000132.1:0-2913 GCA_964370175.1 uncultured Rikenellaceae bacterium | reverse complement strand
TACTAATAGAAAAACACAAACAAATGCCCCGCGAGGGCACTCGCCACCCGCCGCCACGCGGGCGGACGCATAGCGTCTTTTGATTTGTTGAACTGATAGATATACAAAAACAATTGCCCAGCGGAGCACTTCGAATTGCATTATTGTACTGATAAAAAATAGCTGCCAACACCTAAAAGAGCTGCGGCTCAGCCGCTGGCGGAGTGAGCCCAATATGCTCATAAGCAAGAGCCGTGGTTTCTCGCCCGCGAGGAGTGCGACGCAAAAAACCCTCCTTTATCAAAAATGGCTCATAAACCTCCTCAATAGTGCCTGCATCCTCCTCCACAGCAGTGGCAATAGTAGTAATACCCACAGGCCCGCCTCCAAACTTCTCGACAATAGCTCTCAAAATCTTATTATCCATTTGGTCAAGCCCTCGCTTGTCGATATTCAGAGCACTTAGTGCACGGCGGGTGATAGTAAGGTCAATGATGCCCGTCCCCTCTACCATCGCAAAGTCTCGCACCCTGCGCAACAGAGCATTGGCAATACGAGGCGTACCGCGCGAACGGCGTGCTATCTCATCGGCCGCACTATTCTCTATCTCAATCCCCAGTATCGAGGCAGAGCGTGTAACAATCCCACGCAGGGTTGCCGTATCATAGTATTCGAGGTGGCACTGGATGCCAAAACGTGCTCTCAGAGGCGAGGTGAGTAACCCACTACGAGTAGTTGCCCCTACCAAAGTGAAGGGCTTGAGCTTGATTTGCACCGAGCGTGCTGCAGCCCCCTTATCGAGCATTATGTCTATTACATAATCCTCCATTGCCGAGTACAAATACTCCTCAACAATGGGGCTCAGACGGTGAATCTCGTCAATAAAGAGCACATCTCCTTCGCTCAGCGATGTGAGCAACCCAGCCAAATCGCCAGGTTTGTCTAGCACTGGGCCTGAGGTAATTTTTAGTTGAACGCCGAGTTCTGCGGCGATGATATTAGCAAGCGTAGTTTTACCCAACCCTGGGGGGCCGTGCAACAGAGTGTGGTCGAGAGCCTCATCACGCATTATGGCAGCTTTGATAAAGATTCTCAAATTCTCAACAATCTTATCCTGCCCGCTGAATTGCTCCAGCACTCCTGGTCGGATTTGCTGGTCAAGCTCTTCCTCCCTATGGTTCTCCATATCTCTGATATCGCTCATCGTGCTCTACTCTACTACTTCACCCTACTCTGAGTATGGGTGTCTACTATTGTTGTATGTATTTAAGGCTCATATCCAGACTCTTAATCTGGTGAGTGAGCGCACCTACCGAAATAAAGTCTACGCCACATTCTGCATAGGCTCTGAGGTTTTTCAGTGTTATTCCCCCTGAGCTTTCAACCTCGGCTCGGCCAGCAATTTTGATGACTGCATCGTGAGTCTCCTCCACCGAGAAGTTATCGAGCATGACTCTATCAGCGCCACCAGCGGCAAAGACTTCATCGATATTTTCCATACTGCGCACCTCAATTTCGATTGGCAGATTGAGGTTATTTTTCGCCAAGTACCCACGAGTATTATTCAACGCATTTGCAACTCCGCCAGCAAAATCAATATGGTTATCCTTGAGCAGAATCATATCGAAGAGCCCCATGCGGTGATTTCCACCCCCACCGATTCTCACAGCCATTTTATCGAGCGCACGCATTCCTGGGGTTGTTTTGCGCGTGTCCAGCACTTTGGTTTTTAGTCCTTCGAGTTCTTTGGCATAAATGGCTGTTTGGGTAGCAACGCCACTCATTCTCTGCATGATGTTGAGTACAATGCGCTCGGCTTGCAACAAGCTACGCACTCCCCCACTCACATAGAAAGCGACATCTCCGAGACTCACCTCTTGTCCATCGTCGAGTTTCTTTTCGAACTCCACGGTGTTGTCCAAACGCTCGAAAACTCGGCGTGCAATATCAATACCCGCAATAATTCCGCTCTGTTTCACCAACAGGTGCATACGTCCGCGCTTATCGGCGGGGATGGTTGCCAACGAGGTGTGGTCGCCATCACCAATATCTTCCCTTATTGCAAGCTCTATGAGCTCGTCAATATATACATCAAAATCTACTTTCATCTATTTTTTTACATCAATTTTTCAAAAAGTCTGCGCATAGAGACCTCTGCCTCAACCACGCTTTGCAGTTCACTGATTTTCACACGTTTCTGCTCCATTGTATCGCGGTATCTCACTGTCACGCACTCATCCTCGAGGCTTTCGAAGTCCACGGTCACACACAGTGGTGTACCAATTGCATCTTGGCGGCGATAACGCTTGCCGATAGAGTCTTTCTCGTCATACTGAGTCGAGTAATCGAACTTCAGGTTATTCACAATCTCTGAGGCTAAGCCCATCAGTTCAGGTTTTTTAATCAGAGGCAACACTGCCACTTTGATTGGTGCGAGCGCCGCTGGGAATTTCAGTACTGTGCGCTCCTCGCCATTTTCGAGTTTTTCCTCTTTGTACGACGCACTGAGCACCTGCAAGAACATTCTGTCCACGCCGATAGAGGTTTCCACGACAAATGGAATATAGCTCTCGCCACGCTCGGTATCGAAATATGTAATCTTCTTGCCCGAGAACTCACTATGGCGACCCAAGTCATAATCGGTGCGCGAGTGAATACCCTCCACCTCTTTGAATCCGAATGGGAAGTTGAATTCCACATCGGCTGCAGCATTTGCATAGTGGGCGAGTTTCAGGTGGTCGTGGAATTTGTAGTTCTCATCTCCAAAGCCAAGGGCGCGATGCCATTTCATGCGGAAAGTTTTCCAATGTTCGTACCACTCCATCTCGGTGCCAGGGGCTACAAAGTACTGCATTTCCATTTGTTCGAACTCCCTCATGCGGAAGATAAATTGGCGTGCAACGATTTCGTTGCGGAATGCTTTGCCGATTTGCG
>CAYJIF010000131.1:0-2922 GCA_964370175.1 uncultured Rikenellaceae bacterium | reverse complement strand
CAACGGTTTTCAAGACCGCCGCATTCGACCACTCTGCCATCTCTCCGGGCACAAAAGTAATACATTTTTTCTATTCTCCAAAAAAAAAATCACTCAACCACAAAAAAAATATCACACCAACCACCATAACATTCACAAAAAATATCACAAATCGCTGAACTACAACACTCCAATTGAAATTACACACTTGCTGATAATTTACATCAAACACATACAACAAATGACTATCCCACTCTCAAAAAAACAACACCCCACCCGAAAATCATACTAAAAAACACTCATAACTCACCAAAAAAACACTAACTTTGTGCTAAACCTCAAAACAAAAAACTACTAAACTACAAAAAAAACATGAAAACCAAAAACCTCATCACCACAACCAACGGTATCGAAAATCATAAAATCACCCAATACATAGAACTTGTCTCGGCCAACATCGTTATCGGGGCTAACTTCTTCTCCGATTTCAAGGCTTCTTTCACAGACCTTTTCGGCGGAAACTCCAAAACTTACCAAAAAAAACTTGACGAAGTATACGCTCAAGCACTCGCACAAATTGATCAAAAAGCCTCTGAGGTTGGCGCCAACGCGGTGGTAGGGCTAAAGGTCGACTTTGGCGAGGTGTCGGGAGGCGGCAAATCGATGTTCATGGTCTCAGCCATTGGAACAGCAGTAAGAATTGAACAACTATAGATTATGAGCGAAGAATTGATGAAAATTCTACTTGGATTTTTTACAAAACTACAAAGACAGGGGCCAGGCTCTAACGACGCCACTCTAAAGGCACTCAGCTTCATAAAAAGCGAGCTGCCACCCCACCCCACCATTGCAGACATTGGTTGTGGTACAGGAGCGCAAACCGCGTGTTTAGTTGAGCAGATTGCTGGGGCGAAAATCACTGCAATCGACCTCTTCGACGAGATGCTGGAAAGAATGCCGCTGCATGAAAACATCACGACACTGCGTGCTTCGATGGACGAGTTGGATATTGAGCCCGAAAGCCTCGATGTGATATGGAGCGAGGGGGCTATCTACAACATTGGCTTTGAGAATGGGCTCACGCTCTGGCAGCAGTTCATAAAGCCTGGCGGATACATTGCAGTTAGCGATTGCGTGTGGCTCAGCGACCAGCGGCCTGTAAACTCCGATTACATTGAGAGTCAGCTTGCGGGCATCGACTCCATATCCAACAAAATCAGGGTGATGGAAAAGTGCGGGTATGAGCCCTTGGCGTGCTTCACACTGCCAAGCGAGTGTTGGACTACAAACTACTATGAGCCAGTGAGTGAAAAGTTGGAGGAATTGCTCGCAGAGTACCCCAACAATGCCGAGGCGGAGGCTTTTGTGGATGGAATGCGCGCTGAGGTGGAGATGTACAAAGAGAGTGGCAAGTACTATTCCTACGCTTTTTTTGTGGGGAAAAAATTATAGGCAGTCTCTTACACCTCTTGCAAGGCAGAGACTGCACTATTTTAGCTACATTGTTTGCGACAATTGAATTGCTTGTACTGGACAGTTAATCAGGCAACTACCGCAATCATCGCAGCGCTCGCCCATCACGTGATATTCGCCCTCATCGTTTTGGAAAATTGCATCAAACGAACAAACATCAGCACAGACTCCACAGCGAATACACTCCTCGGGGTCGATTCGCACGCCTGCTGGATTCACGCTCGCCCCGCCATAAGCGAAACGAGTGCGTAGAACTTTGTGGTCGCGATTCACCTTGGCGAAATCATAATCAAAAATCTCGCCCTTGGCGCTGTGTATCACAAAATTCCCTTCGGCCATTGCTGGGTAGAGGGCAATATCTCGTGCTGCGACTTCGAGCATCTTGTTAGTCTTCGCCTTTTCTACTATCTCCTCAGGGGTGACGTAGCGCACCTCGCCCACGAGCCGAAACATATAGCCTGGAGACATCACGGGTTCTGCACCCACGTCCTCGTGATTGATAATAGCCCCTGCGTGATTTCCACACACTGTGACTTTCAGCCCTTCTCTGAGTTGGCGGCCATAGGGCTTATTGTACATCGTGCGGAAGTAGATACCCTCGCTGTCGTAGCCATTAAAGTGTGCTATGCGAGAGTGCACCTCACCGTTGTGGATGGTGGAAAATGTCAGTAAGCCAATTCTATCGGCATAGCTATATATTTCGGCGATATTCATTATTTCGTTTTATTTCAATTGATCCAAGCCTTTTTTAACGAAGGCTGTGAGCGCCTCTCCCTTGAGCAACCCTGCACCAAGCAGTGCAAAATCCACAAGTTGAGTGGCTACTCTACTCTGCTCCTCGCCACTGCGAGCAAGTAGCGATACCACAAGTTCGCTGTTACCATTCACCACCACCGAATAGCTCTGAGGCATTTGACCATAGGGGTTGAATCCTCCCACCTTGCTCATATCGCGCATGCGTCTCATAAACTCGTTCTGGGTGATGACAACGGGACTTGCCTTTGATTCTAGCGGTTCGAACTGCACCATATAGCTCGTATCAGCTGTCGTGGGCACAACTTTTTCGAAAACTTCCTTGAGGGTTTTTTGTTGCTCTTCGCTCAGAGCCATTGCCTTCACCTCGTCTTTCTCTATCAAAAGGTCGATGGGTGCACTATCCACTCTGACAAAGCTCCAATCGCTATTTTTCTGTTCCATAAAGCCGATGAAGTGCCCCTCCAGCGGACTATCCATCACCAACACATCGTACCCTTTGGCGCGTGCAGCCTCAACATAGGCGTGTTCTGTGACAGCATCGGCAGTGTAAAGATGCACGATTTTTCCGTTTTTATCGGTCTGTTGTTCTTTAATTTTATCGGCATACTCGCCAAGAGCAAAATACTCACCCTCGCTGTTCTTGAGTAGAGTGTACTCTTCGGCACGCTCACCGAATTTTTCGTTGCTCACCACGCCATACTGAATAAAGAGTTT
>CAYJIF010000130.1:0-2964 GCA_964370175.1 uncultured Rikenellaceae bacterium | reverse complement strand
CAGAGCAACCAAAACAAATGCCCTGCGGGGGCACCCGCCACCCGCCGCCGCAACGCGAATCAACCACTGCAACACTCTTTTTCTTTTGCGACAATTCATTCTTTTTACTATATTTGTGACTGCTTTATCACACCAAAACCAACAGCAATTATGAAACGTAGACTCCTTGCACTACTCGTGCTCGCACTTCTTGCACAAACCACCCTCGCACGAGAGGTCGTAAACCTTAACCGCTCATGGAAATTCACCTACGGCTGGGAAGTTCGTCATAATGTTTTTACCGAAATTAACCTGCCACACACCTATAATCTTGACGCCCTTTCGGGCAAAATTGACTACTATCGTGGACTCGCAAACTACCAAAAAGAACTGAATATCCCCACCAACTACGAGGATAAACGCCTCTATCTGAAGTTCTATGGCGTAGGGAATGTCGCCAACGTCTTTATAAATGGCGCGCATGCTACCGAACACCGAGGCGGATATACCGCCTTTGTGGTGGAGATTACTGACATGGTGAAGTATGGTGCAAAAAACACCCTATTAGTGCGTGTCAACAACGCACTGCAACTTGACATCATGCCACTTGTGGGCGACTTTAATATGTATGGCGGCATCTACCGTGATGTGGAGCTGATTATTACAGAAGATAGCAATATTTCACCCTCAGATTACGCCTCATCGGGGGTTTACTTGCAGCAAAAAGCCGTGAGTAAAAAATCGGCAGAGGTAGAGGCTAAAATCATAGTTAATAGCGCTGCCGCAGGTCAGAGAGTGCGCCTGGAGGTTATCGACCCAGATGACGATGCGCTGGTGCTTGTTCGTGAGCAAGAGGCAAGCGTTGGTTCGGGTGAAGTAGTTGCAATCCCCTTCGAGATTCAAAACCCACGCCTTTGGAACGGCGCAAAAGACCCGTACATGTATGATGTAAGAGTGTCGCTACTCGGTGCCGATAACAAAACGATCGATGTGGTGGAAGAGCATCTCGGGCTTCGCTATTTTAGCGTTGATGCCAACGATGGTTTTTATCTCAACGGCGAACACTTGCAACTCCGTGGCGTTTGTCGCCACCAAGACCGTGCAATCGTGGGCAATGCGCTCTTCGATGCGCACCACCGCGAAGATATGGACATAATGGTGGAGATGGGGGTAAACTCGATTCGTTTGGCTCACTATCCTCAAGCAAAGTACGTGTATGATTTGTGCGACCAAGAGGGTATGGTCGTTTGGGCAGAGATTCCATTCATTGGTCCTGGCGGATATAGAGATAAGGGTTTTGTAAACCAGCAATCGTTCAAGGATAACGGTAAGCAGCAGCTCATCGAACTCATCCGCCAGAACTACAACCACCCCTCGATAATGTTCTGGGGGATTTTCAATGAGCTCAACGAGTGGGGTGATAATCCTTGTGACTATATTGTCGAGCTAAATAACTTGGCAAAAGAGGAGGACCCCTCGCGCCTCACCACTGCGGCGAGCAACCAACCAGGCAGGTTAAACGAACTCACCGAACTAATCGCTTGGAATAAATACGAGGGATGGTACGGCGGAATGCCCTCTGATATTGGCAAGTGGGCGGATGCTACACACAAGCAGTACCCAAACGTTCCGATTGGAATCAGCGAATATGGCGCAGGTGCGAGTCCTAACCACCACCAAACGAAGCTCGAAAAAGCTGTGCCCATCAGCTACTGGCACCCTGAAAATTGGCAAACGCACTTCCACGAAGAACATTGGCGCGCTATTGATAGCAGACCATTTTTGTGGGGGACTTTCGTGTGGAATATGTTTGACTTTGGAGCGGCACACCGCACCGAGGGAGAGGTTCCAGGTATTAACGACAAAGGACTTGTGACATTTGATAGAGCGGTCAAAAAAGATGCTTTCTACTTCTACAAAGCTAACTGGAATAGCTCAGAACCATTCGTCTACATTGCCGAGCACCGAAATACGCACCGTGAAGAGGCAGTGCAGCAAATAAAAGTTTACTCCAACCAGAAGGAAGTGGAGCTTGTGGTGAATGGCAAGAGTCTGGGGAAGAATAAGAGTGGGGATTACGGTATATTTAAGTGGGACGGCGTGGAGCTAAGCGAAGGCGAAAATAGAGTAGAGGCAAGAAGCAAAGGCGCAGAACCATTTGTTGTAATTTTTGAAATTAAATAGAAGACAATGACTGAAAAAGAAAAAATGTTGGCAGGCGAGCTCTATGACTTTGCCGACAGCGAACTAATGGATAGATGGCACACGGCCAAGGACCTACAAAGAGAGTATGCACAGCTTGACACTCGTGATATTGAGACCCGCAATGCGGTTTTGGACAAATTGCTGGGCGCACGTGGCGAGAATACGTGGATAACAGCCCCTTTCTTTGTGGATTATGGCGAGAATATCTATCTGGGCAAAAATGTGGAGATAAACATGAATTGCGTCTTTTTGGATTGCAACAGAATAACTATTGGCGACCATAGTGGCTTAGGCCCAGGGGTGCAGATATTTGCTGTTGGCCACCCCATCGACCCCGAGTTGAGGATGCCACGAGGTAGCACCTTTTGGGTAGGGAACTCGGCACCAGTGACTATTGGGCGCAATGTGTGGATAGGCGGGGGCTCAATTATTCTCCAGGGGGTGACCATCGGTGATAATACCACCATTGGAGCGGGCAGTGTGGTGACTCGTTCTATTCCTGCAAATTGTTTGGCGGTGGGTAATCCCTGCAAGGTCATCAGACAGTTGTGATATGGTGTAGGTTTTCACCACCGTAACAAAAAATATGCGAGTACGCACACAGGTGTCACACTTCGGTTAGAGGAAGTGTGGCACCTTTTTTGCTCAAGAAAAGTGTTCAAACCATTAACAAAAATCAGTTACAAGAACAATGAACACAACGGTCGAAAAAGAGATTAAAAAATCTCTGCAAAAAAAACAGGTGGTCGAACTCCTTAATTCCATCGAAACTGGCGCAAG
>CAYJIF010000129.1:0-3027 GCA_964370175.1 uncultured Rikenellaceae bacterium | reverse complement strand
GAAACCATCTGGAGCGGACTTTCAAAGACAATGTAGAGTCCCAACTGATGAGCACGAGTACCTATCGTATTTGGGCGATAGAAATTTATCGTAAACTCACCCTTGTGTTGGTTGTTCATCCCCCCTGGGGTGTAATCCATTGGGCCAGCCACTTGTCTGGTGTATGGCAATAGCACATTGTGCGCTGGGCCAGGCACTGTATCCCACTTGTTATTCTCCATTCCCTTCACGCCCTCAAAGGTGATAACATTAGGGTAGGTGCGATGCAGTCCCGTGGGTTTGTACGAGCCGTGATAATCCACAAGCATTTTGCGTTCTGCTGCTTTTTCAGCAATACGATAGTAGTATTCAACCATGTGTTGGTCGTC
Source organism: uncultured Rikenellaceae bacterium (assembly GCA_964370175.1). Taxonomy (GTDB): domain Bacteria; phylum Bacteroidota; class Bacteroidia; order Bacteroidales; family Rikenellaceae; genus Mucinivorans. Next base: position 2,659 of record CAYJIF010000129.1, on the reverse strand, counting down.
ACGCTGCATGAAATCAATCTTGAGGCCGCTAACACCCCACTTTGCAAACAAGTCCATGGCTTCATCTTCGACCTCTTCGAGCGACTGCCAGGTCATCCACAGAATGATGCCAACGTCTTTTTTCTTGCCGTATTCCACCAGCTCCTTGACGTCAATCTCGGGCACAACATCCAAAAGTCCGCTATTGATATCATACCACCCCTCGTCCAAAATTATGTAGTCGAAACCAAGCTCATGAGCGGCATCTATGTAGTACTTGTACGAGTCGTTATTGACTCCCGATTCAAAATCCACACCATAGATATTGAGGTAAGTCCACCAATCCCATAGCACCACGCCTGGTTTAATCCAGCTTGCATCCTCAACACGCGAGGGCGATGCAAGTTGGTAGACCAAAGTGTTTTCGAGCAACTTTGCATCACTGGGCGCAACGATTGCCACTCGCCACGGATATGTGCGCTTACCTTCGACCTCTGCGATATAGGGGGCGTACTCCACCACGGGGAAATCACGATCATTCTTGGTTGAATCCACCTTGAGTGGGTAGTGCGGGAAGAATCCCTCAATAGCACTACCACCAGCTGCTGCCATATAGACCCCAGCGTAGTTCTCTAAATCCGACTCCGTGAGCAACACCCTAACACCCTCGTTCATTTTGAGCATCACCGGAGGGCTTGCATACTCGCCAGCCTTGAACTCGCTGAGATTCTTCTGAGTGTAGAGTCTCTCCTGGTGCGTGAACATAGATTCCTCAAGGCCAAAAATCACCTCTGCGTCGCCACTGAGATTATAACGCACCTCCTCGCTTGCCACTTCGGTTGGCTTTCTGAAATTCGTCTCAAAGCGATAGGCAACACCTTGATCGTAGGCGCGGAACACCACGCTATATTGCGATGCTCTGAGCGTGAGCGAATTGAACTTGTCCTCAATGACGCTAAACTTTGTAGGTGCGACAACATCAATGGTTTGCTCCACAGATTCGTTCTTAGCGTTATTCACGCGCATTTTATCACCCGCCACCACACCGTTGGCAAAGGTCATCGAGAGGGGCGACTCTTCGATAATCACTTCTCCATCGTAGCTCACCTCATAGGTAAGTTTCTCATCCACACTCACTCTCACTTCGATTCGAGAGTCGGGCGATTGGAGTTTGTACTCCCGGCCTTTTGCCATTGCCATCGACACTGCCCCTGAGATTACCATAAGGCACACAAGTGTCACGTTTAAGAGCTTTTTCATTTTCTCTTTACTTAGATTGTTTGTCAGAAAAACGTTATTCGATTAGTCCACGATTACGCATCAATGGTTCTTTGCTTGGGTTTTTACCACGGAAGTTGAAGTACAGAGTATTTCCGTCTGCCGTTCCACCTTTTGTGAGCACTTCGTCCAAGAATTTTTGCGCCACCTCTTTGTTCAGAATATCGCCAGTCTCTTTGAACGCCTCAAAAGCGTCGGCATCCAACACCTCTGCCCATAGGTATGAGTAGTAACCCGAAGAATAGCCACCGTTGAAAATGTGCTGGAAGTAAGTCGAGCGGTAGCGTGGAGCAATCTCTTCGAGTAGTCCGATAGAGCTAAGGTAATCGCTCTCGAATTTGCTAATGTCACCAGTGATAGGCTCGGTGATAGTGTGATACTTCATATCCAAAAGTGCCGCTGCTACAAACTCCACAGTCACGAAACCTTGGTTGAAGAGCGCGCTCTTTTCGATTTTATCCATAAGTTCTTGTGGCATAACCTCACCTGTTTCGTAGTGTTTTGCGTAAGTCTTTAGGATTTGAGGCTCGAACGCCCAGTGCTCCATAATCTGCGATGGCAGCTCAACAAAGTCACGTTCAACTCCACGCAAGCCTTTGTATGGAGCTACACTAACAAGTGAGTGGATGGCGTGTCCGAACTCGTGAAAGAAGGTTTCCACCTCGTCCAAGTTCAATAGCGCTGGTTTGCCCTCTGCTGGCGGGGTAAAGTTACACACCACCGACACAATAGGAGCTTTGCGATGGCCCTCTTCGTAGGTCATCCCTCTGAAAGATGTACACCACGCCCCCACACGCTTGCTGGCACGTGGGTGGAAGTCCATATATAGTATTCCGAGATAGTGTCCCTCACTGTCTGTAACCTCAAAGACTTGGTTTTCGGTGTTATATTTTTCGATATCGGTGAGTTCCTTGAAGTGCATACCAAAGAGGTCGCCAGAGACTTTAAAGATACCATCTCTCACGTTATTAAGCGAGAAGTATGGACGCAGTTCATTTTCATCGAGGTCATATTTCTCACCACGCAATCTCTCAGCCCAGTACCACCAATCTGCAGTTGACATTTCTTGTGGAGCACCTTCAAGAGCTTTCATTTCTTTGAGTTCTTTTTTTGCTGCATCCACAGCTGGAGTCCATACCTCATTGAGTAGTTCGTATACATTTTCTGGAGTCTTTGCCATAACATTGTCGAGAACGAAAGCAGAGTGGCTGTCATAACCCAACATCTGCGCTCTTTCGAGTCTTAGGTTAGCGATAGTTCTCAGCACTTCTTTGTTATCAAATTCGGTGCCATTATTAGCTCTTTCGAGATAGCCACTATAGAGTTTTTCGCGTAGTGCAGGCACTTCGCTGTACTGCAAAAATGGAATCATCGACGATTTGTCAAGAGTAAAGACAGCACC
>CAYJIF010000128.1:0-3055 GCA_964370175.1 uncultured Rikenellaceae bacterium | reverse complement strand
AAGTTGGCAAATTCCTTAAAGAAAACACGCTACTTAACCAACCGCTTGTGAAAGACAACAAAAAAACTGTAGCGCAATACCTTACCGAAAATGGTGAAGCTACTGTAGTTGCATACAAACGCTTCTCGTTGAACGACTAAATTCTTTGCTTAACGTACTATTCAAGTAAGAGAATAGTGTGTGAAACAGAGAAGGACAAGAGGTACAAAACATACCCAATAATGGTTAAAAAAGCACGACTCTTTATGAGTTGTGCTTTTTTTATTGTATTTTTGTAGCTTTGAAAAACAACTACGAATTTATTGAAAATCAAACATAGCTATGTATAGATTGTTTAGCATAATATCTCTAACACTATTGCTTACAATGGCAGGGTGTAGTGGCGGTAACAAAGGCTCACAACAAAGTAAAACTCACATCACCGTATCCATCGAACCTCTACGCTGGGTGGTTAGTTCATTGGTCGATGACAATGGTACAGAGGTGGCAGCGCTCGTGCCTGCGGGAGCAGCACCCGAAACCTTTGAACCTACTGCCAAACAACTACAAGAACTATCAAATTCGGCGGCATATCTGAGCTTAGAACTGCTGGATTTCGAAAAGGTGTTAGCATCACGCATCCGCTCCACAATGGATGGAGTTGCCACCAAGAACCTTAGCCATGGAGCAAACCTAATGGAGGGTAGCTGCTCGCACAGCCACTCCTCTGACCACGCTGGCCACAACCATTCTGAATGCTCACACTCACACGGACATTCTCATGGGGGGATTGACCCTCACATCTGGCTCTCGGTGCAGGAGATGCGTATGATTGTCAAGAATAGCGCCCAAATACTCGATTCACTGGGCCTGCTGAAAAGCGGTGCTGAGGATTCGCTACTCAATGTCATCAGCACGGTGGAAAACGACATCGAGACTATCGCACGTCAGAGTGACGTAAAAGCTTTTGGCATCGGCCACCCTTCGCTCAGCTATTTTGCTCGTGATTTTGGATTGGAGCAAATCGCGCTGGAGCATGAGGGCAAAGAGCCAGGCGCAGCAATGCTCGTGAGCACTACCAATAAAATGCACGAGGCTAATGTGGCCACAATACTGTACAACACTCACGAATCTGATGGTACGGTAAGAGCAGTGGCTCGTGAGTTTGGTATAGAACCTACCTCATTTTCGCCACAACCAGCACAGTGGGACGAGGCAATGATAAACTTGGCAAAGATTATATATGGAACTCCTGCTCAGCGTTGATAACGTTTCGGTACGCTACGATAATACCGTGGCACTTCGGCACGCCACTCTAAAAATCAGTTCTAGTGACTTCATAGGCATCATCGGCCCTAACGGCGGAGGTAAAACAACCTTTGTCAAAGCGCTGGTGGGGTTGGTTCCGATTTCAGAGGGAAAGATTGAGCGCCAAGCAGGTCTAAGAGTTGGCTATTTGCCGCAGCACCGCACTCTGGATATTGATTTCCCCGTAACGCTGCAACAACTCATTCTTAGCGGTCTTCAAGGGCGAAACACCATGAAAAGACATTCAAAAAAACAACTCCAAAAATGCAAGTCGCTCATGGAGCTAACAGGCATCACGCATCTGCGCCACCGAACGCCCAAAGAGCTCTCTGGAGGTGAATTGCAGAGAGGATTGCTGTGCCGAGCATTGATTGCCGACCCTCAGCTTCTCATACTCGATGAGCCTACCACCTATGTGGATAGCGGTTTCGAACAGAATTTCTACGACCTGCTCTGGACGTTGAACAAGAAGATGGCGATACTAATGGTTTCGCACGACTTGGGCACAATTTGCTCTCACGTGCGCTCGATTGCTTGCGTAAATAAATCGGTGCATTACCACCCCACCGCTGAACTAACCTCGGAAGTGCTTGCCAACTACCAAAGCCCACTGAAAATCGTGGTGCACAGCAACGATCACTAAGAAAGATAAAAGAAACGGTATATGAGCGAAATTTTAGGATACACTTTTTTTCAACATGCACTCATTGGGGCAGTGCTTGGGGGGGTAGCATGTGGCGTCGTTGGGACTTATATGGTTTGTCGCAGGATGCTATTCTTGGGCGGGGGGATAACTCACTCGTCGCTTGGAGGCATTGGTATTGCGCATTATTTGGGGCTTAGCACGACACTTGGCGCGTTGGTCTTTGCAATACTATCGGCTTTTGGCATCCATAGCCTGAGCTCTCGCTCGAAAAAAAGAAAAGCAACGAGCGAAGATAGCGCTATTAGCGTGGTGTGGAGTGCCGGGATGTCGGTGGGGATTATTTTTCTATTTCTCACGCCGGGTTATGCGCCCAATTTGATGACCTATCTCTTTGGCAATTTACTGCTCACATCCTCCGAACAGCTGGTATATCTTGCCCTTTTTGATTTTGGGTTGATATTGCTCTTTGCTCTGTGGGGACGTTCCATTATTTTCGCGGCCATGGACAGTGAGTTTGCGGCATCTCAGGGTATCAGAGTCAAGTTCATCAACTGCGTGATGTTGGTGGTGATGTCGTTATGCGTGGTACTCTGCATTTCGATTCTGGGTATTATGTTGTTGCTTTCTATGTTGACGTTGCCAGTTCTTGTCGCTCGTCAGTTTTCTCATTCTTACGGTTGTATAACACTGTTGAGTTGTTTGTTTGCCACGCTGAGTGCGATTGCGGGTTTGTTTATCAGCTATATTGTAGATGTTCCGACTTCGCCGGTTATTGTGGGTGTGTTGGTTGTGTTGTGGGGGATTGCGGTTATGTGGCGTGGTATTTTTTTGCGCAGGGCGAGGTAGCGCGATTTATCGCCGGGCTTTTGTTTTTGTTTGCTCTAATTGCGTGAGAATGTATCAAAATTCCAAACGGTGTGGCGGGTGCCCCCGCTGGGCATTTGTTTTGGTTGCCCTAATGGTGCAAAAATATGGCGAAACTCCAATCGGTGTGCCCGCAGGCACCGCCCGCGCGGCGTAAGCGCGCCCTCCCCGGCGAGGGGAGCTAGTGCTGGCTCTTTCAAACAAAAAAAACGCTCAAAACGAAATTACCCGAAGGGAATTTCGTAAATTTAAAATCGC
>CAYJIF010000127.1:0-3088 GCA_964370175.1 uncultured Rikenellaceae bacterium | reverse complement strand
AGTTTTTCGCCCTCTGGGATTCTCTGGCCAGGCTTGATGCCTTTGTAGTAGAAACCGTAGGTTGCAAGGCCGATACAAATCTTGTTTGGCGAGAAAACATCCCATGGTTCCAGAGCCTTTTTGATGGCATCCATCGGAGTGTTGTGAGTAGCAACGCTGCCCCATTCTCCACCACCCATGTCATAGGTCATGATGTTGATCCAGTCGATGTATTTCGATAGTTCGTCGGCCTCTTCCTTGGTGTAGAAGTGGTAGGAGTGCATGGCGCTGGCAACGTAGAGTGGTTTGTCGAGACCGAGCGCGTCCAAATTCTGGCGAATCTCTTTGATGAATGCCATGTGTAGCGGGATGGTCACGGTGTGTTCCCAGTCCAGCTCAATACCGTCATAGTTGAATTTCTTAACAAACTGAGCCATCATATTGGCGAACTTTGCTCTGCGCTCGGGCACCGATGCAACATCAATGAATTGGTGGCCATTGAACGAAAGGAGAATCTTATGGTTCTCGTTCTTGTGAATATTGGAGATAAGCTCGTTTACGTACTGATGACCTTTAACAGTGTCATAGCTGAAATTATCTACATACTTAGCGTTGACTTCCTCTTGGGTCATATCAAAGTCGGTTGCCTCCCACTTGGGCGAAGCGAAAATGTAGGTGAATTGGAACTCGTCGTAGTTCTTAGCTGTGATGTACTCGGGCGATTTCATTCTGCCAGCAACGGTGTAGGTGGCATAGATTTTTTGGCTCGGGTCGCCGTAGTTAATGTGCGTAGTTTTTTCGCCCTCTTTAGTGCTGCAACTCATTGCAAAGGGAATGCAGAGTAGTAGAAATAATTTTCTCATGGTTTGTTTGTTGTTGGTTAGTTTGTATTTTGCTTTAGGTGTTATTTACCACGTGTAGAGTCTTTTGATGCGAGGCGAAATGCTTGTTAGCACCTCATAGGGGATAGTTTTCAGCGCTTGTGCCATCTCCCGTTCGCTCATAGCCTCTTGTCCCAGTATGGTGACTCTTTGCCCCTGCTGCACGATGTCTTTGATGTGAGTGATGTCCACTGTTGTAATATCCATGGAGATTGCCCCTACAATCTCGCACCTCTGTCCACCAATGCTCACGTATGCTTTGCGGCAGCTGAGCGCGCGTTTTAGCCCGTCGGCATAGCCAATGGGCAGCACGGCGATGGTCATCGCAGAGCTCGCAATCTCGCGGCGATTGTAGCCAATGCTCTCTCCCGCTTGAATGTCCTTGATTTGGGATATTTTGGTGGAGAGTGTCACGGCATTTTCGTATAGTCCAATGCCCAAGCGCACGATGTCGCAGTGTGCCTCGGCAAAACGCTCTGTTCCAGCCGAGTTGGCTATCGATAGCCTTGGAGTGTAGCCTATTTTATCTGTTATCTGCTTGCTGAGTCTCTCGAAAAGTGTGATTTGAGAACGGGTGAACTCATCCTCGCGAGGGTCATCGGCCGAGCTGAGGTGAGTGAAAATGGTGTCAACTCGAATATTGGGCATCGCTTGCAGCTCCGTGCATAGTTCCTCAATCTCATGGGCGCAGAAACCGAGGCGGTGCATGCCGCTGTCTATCTTTAGGTGGATTTTGCTCTGCATAATCCCTGCTTTGCGCACTTCGAGGTTGTATTTTTTGAGTGACTCGATGGAGAAAATCTCTGGTTCCAGTCTATTTTCAATCATTGTGGAGAAACACCCCTCGTCGGAGTTTAGTACCAGAATCGGGGCGGTAATCCCCCCTCGGCGCAGCGCCACTCCCTCATCAGCAAATGCCACGGCGAGCGAACTCACGCCCGACTCCACCAACACTCTACTCACTGCCGTTGCTCCCAGGCCATAGGCATTTGCTTTGACCATTGCCATAATCTCGACGCTGGGGGCGCAAAGCTCGCGGTAGTGTCGCAAATTCTCGGTAATCTTTGCGAGGTTTACCTCCAGTACAGTGGTGTGGGTGCGTTCTTCGAGGCGGGGGCTAAGCCTCTCGGTGCGAAAACTGCGTGCTCCCTTAATCAATACCACCATGCCCGCAAATTCAGCAGGATTTAAGTTCTCGAGCAGCATCTCGGTTGAGCAGTAGTGTGCACTGGCTCCCAACGCTCGGCTCTTCTTGCCGATGGTGATTAGCTTCTCGATGGGGTAGTCCCTCAGAATCTCTGTGACGCTGTGGTGAGCGCTGTGCTCCACTTGTTCCATGTCGGTGATAATCAGCGCCAGAGGCTTGCCGCAGCCTTGGCGAACGGCAAAGTCAAGAGCGACTCTGAGCGAGAGCGGATCGAGCGAATAGGAATCGTTTATTATCGTTGACCCCAACACCCCTTCTACCACCTCAAGGCGAAGCGCCAGAGGGAGTAGCTCTTGTTCTTGCGGCATGGGCAGTTCCAAAATTTCGAAAATCTGAGATACACACCACCTATTGTGTTCGTGTGCTGAGGTGGGGCTTTGTAGGTCGCCACGAATCACTCGGTGTGGGGCTACCCACTGAGCAAGCAATAGCTTCTCGGACAACTTGTGGTCACTGTCCTTGAAATTCTCGCTGTGTGCATCCCCAATGTTGGTCACCACAACGGTAGTAGGCGAAATAATCGCCTCCAACTTGTCCATCTCCCCTGGTTGCGATATCCCAGCCTCGATTATCACCACAGCCTCATCCCCTTCTATCATCAGAAGTGAGAGCGGTACCCCAATCTGTGAATTATAGGAGCGTGGCGAACGAGTCAGTTTGCCATGCTTGGGGTTCCATAGCTGTGCCACCCACTCCTTGACCGTAGTTTTACCATTGCTGCCTGTAATGGCAATCACCTCGCCTTTGAATTTTTCTCGATGGTATTTTCCCCACTCCTGCAATGCGACCAGAGTGTCGTCCACCACCAAAAAACTACCCAACTCCTCCCAACCCTCGGGCAAGCTCTCCACCATAAAAGCGCTGCCTCCAGCCTCCACCACCTCGTTGATGTAGTGATGGCCGTGTCGTCTCCCCCCGTCAAGAGCAATGAAGAGCGTGTGGTCGCTGATGCCCGACGTGCGGGAGTCAATGACAACATGCTCTATGGCCTTGTCCTCGCCATAGAGAGTCCCCTGCGCTA
>CAYJIF010000126.1:0-3110 GCA_964370175.1 uncultured Rikenellaceae bacterium | reverse complement strand
GCAGTCATGTTTTTGATTTCGCGGTCACGTACTTGTGGGTCGCTGTACATAGAAAGTACTTGAAGGATAAGGTTTTTGTCAGCAATGTTAGACGCTTGAACAAGTTCTTTGAAACCTTCCCAGTCTTCACCCATCGCGTTGATGTCGAATTGAGTTCCAGCAGGTACGTTTTCTTCTTTGAATTTTTTAGAAAGTGCTTTGTGAGTAGTTTCACCACGCTCAATAGATAGTTCGTCGTTGAGTTTTAGTGGACCATCAGGAGAAGCGTAAGCTTGAGTGTAAACATCACCTACGGTTTTCTTTGCGTCACCGCTGTTAGCGATGATGAATTGCTCAAGTGCTTCGATTTCGTCCGAGTTAAGTTCAGAAGGGCGAACGTTCGAGCGGTTGATTTGGAACATGATTTGAGCTTCTTCTTTGATGTTGGTAACTCTTTGGAACGCGTCTGGAGCGATAGCAACTTTAGCGTAAAGGTTAGCCATGTTTTGAGTAGAGCTAACACCTACAGTTACAGGGATAGCGTCTGGAAGAGCTGTGAATTCTTTGATTTTGTTACCATTTTTGAGGCATTTTGCTTCAGCACGGAAAACAAGCTCAGAGAAGCGCATCTCTTTTTGGTAAGGTATAGAAACGTTAACAGTCAGTTTGCTTGCAGTTTCGTAAGGTACTACTTTGTAGTTGTCAGTAACGCTTTCGCCTTGGAAGAAAACTGGTTGGCCAGCAACCTCGCCACCTTCGAATACGATAACGGGAGTAACTTTAAGTACACCCCATTTGTCGAATGCTTTAGCAGGAACGTCAATCGATACAGTAGTGATTGCGTTGTCACCCTTAAGTGTCACAACCTCAGGCGAGCAAGTGATTGCGATTTTTTCGTCAAGGTGCTTAGCCATTTTGTCATAGCATCCGCAACCTGTTAGGATGGCTGCAGCCACAACAAAAAGAGAAAATTTAGAAAGTAAATTTTTCATAGTTTTTGTGTTTTTTATAGTTTTTATTTTGTGTTTTGTTTTCTATTCCGATTCAACTATGCTCTGTGTGCCGCGCTTGGCATTAGAGCATAGTTGTCGGAGCAAAGATAAAATATTTATTTAATTTATGCAATATAATCGCTTTTTTTTATCTTTTTTTTGTATCGCTTACTCTTTTGGTAGTAGCACCTTACGAGAAAGTTTTAGTTTGCCGTTCTTAGGATCCAGTCCGATGAGTTTAACATCGATCATCTCACCTTCTTTGAGTCCGCTATCAGCCATTGTTGCCAGGCGTGAGTGCGAAATCTCAGAGATGTGTAGTAGTCCGTCTTTGCCTGGGAGTACCTCAACAAATGCGCCAAACTCTACAATAGAGCGAACCTTGCCGTTGTATATCTCACCAACTTCTGGTACTGCCACGATGCCTTTCACGCGAGCAATAGCAGCATCAACGCCATCTTTGTTCGCGCCGAAGATGTCCACGTGTCCTTTGCCATCCACCTCAGTGATGGTGATAGTAGTGCCAGTAGTTTTTTGCATCTCTTGGATAACTTTGCCACCAGGGCCGATAACTGCACCGATGAACTCGCCATCGATAACAATCTGAACCATGCGTGGTACGTGAGGTTTGTAGTCCTCGCGTGGAGCTTCCATGGTTTGTGCCATGCAGTCCAGGATGTGTTCTCTGCCAGCTTTTGCTTGCAAGAGGGCTTTGTGAAGAACCTCGTAAGAGAGACCGTCTACTTTAATATCCATTTGTGTTGCGGTGATACCGTCTTTAGTACCAGTCACTTTGAAGTCCATGTCGCCCAAGTGGTCTTCGTCACCGAGGATGTCCGAAAGGATTGCAAAGCGGCTGCCATCGCTAACTTTTCCGCCTTCGGCGATAAGTCCCATTGCGATACCAGATACTGGTTTTTTGATTTTCACCCCAGCGTCCATAAGTGCAAGTGTACCAGCACATACGGTTGCCATTGACGAGCTACCGTTGCTCTCCAGAATGTCGCTCACTACGCGGATAGCGTATGGGCACACGTCCGATGCAGGGATAACTGGTTTGAGTGCTCTGAGGGCGAGGTTACCGTGTCCAACCTCACGGCGAGATGTGCCGCGCGCTGGGCGAGCATCGCCGGTAGAGAATGGAGGGAAGTTATAGTGGAGTACGAATTTCTCGGTACCTTCGCGAAGTACGTCATCGATCATCTTCTCGTCCATTTTGGTACCCAACGTAACGGTAGTAATTGATTGAGTCTCACCACGGGTGAAGAGTGCCGAACCGTGAGGTGCAGGAAGGTATCCAACCTCGCTCCAGATTGGGCGAATCTGCTCGGTAGTACGGCCGTCAAGGCGCACACCCTCGCTAAGAATCATATTACGCATGGCTGGTTTGAGCACATAGTCGTGGAAGTAGCGTTTGATGAGTGATTTTTTCTCTGCAAGCTCTTCTTCGCTGTATGTTGCAAGGTATTCGGCTTCGATAGTTTCGAAACGCTCCGAGCGTTCGTGTTTTGGGAGTTGTGCTTTTGCAACTTCGTACACTTTGTCGTAGGTTGCTGCTGCAACAGCATCACGCAAATCCCAGTCGTTATTTTCGTGGCAGTATTCTCTCTTAACGTTTTTACCAAGAGCGTCAGCCATGTCGTATTGTGCTTGGCACTGAACCTTGATTGCTTCGTGAGCGAATTGGATAGCTGCAAGCATTTCTTCTTCTTGCACCTCTTGCATTTCGCCCTCTACCATCATAATGTTGTCGAGTGTAGCGGCAACAATCATATCTATATCGGTGTCACCGTTAGCCATTTGCGAGAAGGTTGGGTTGATAACCAGTTCGCCGTCGATGCGAGCTACGCGCACCTCTGAGATTGGGCATTGGAAAGGAACATCGCTCACTGCAAGGGCTGCCGAGGCAGCAAGACCTGCAAGTGCATCGGGCTGAATGTCTGGGTCAGCCGAAATAAGGTTTACGGTCACAAATACCTCGGCGTGGAAATCGCTTGGGAATAGTGGGCGTAGAGCACGGTCGATAAGACGAGATACCAAAATCTCATAGTCTGAGGGGCGTGCCTCTCTCTTCAAGAAACCGCCTGGGAAGCGACCATTGGCAGCGTATTTCTCTTTATACTCTACCGATAGGGGCAT
>CAYJIF010000125.1:0-3134 GCA_964370175.1 uncultured Rikenellaceae bacterium | reverse complement strand
GTTGGCAAAGGCTGTCGAGGCGTGTATTCTGAGTATTTCTGGACTATCGAGCGTGTCGTTGAGTGTGAATTTGCCATTTTTAACGAAAGTGCTATCCCGGAGCACATCTCCGTTGTAGCTCACCAGGTGGACACTTTCGCCCTCTAATTCTGGCGATAGTGTTGTGCCGTTGATGGTGATAACGATTTTGTCATCTTTTGGTGCGCAGGCAAGCAGCCCAAGTGCGAGTAGTAGTAGTGTAATCTTTTTCATAGTTGTTTTTCTCTGAGTATTATTATTTTAGGCTGAATTCAACCTGCAAACGCAACTGAATTCAGATTCAAAGATAATAATTTTCATTAATTGTTATGAACTTATATTTTTTATAGTTGTGCTGCATTTGATTTGCGGCTTCACTATTAATGACGCAACAACCACAAAAAGGTTACACCCTCCCCTACTCTTTTTTCTTCGTTATTTTGCCAGATTGACTATTCTGTCAATATCAATCCCGCGCGTTTTGAAATCCGCATCCTCCACCTCACCGTTCTTGTCAATCAGCATATAGCGTGGTATTCCGCTTATGTCGTAGAAGGTCGTAAGTGTTGTCCATTCATCTGTGGTGAGGATCAGAAATTCGCCCTCAATTTTATTGTCCTTGATGAACTGTTCGCGGGTCTGCTTCGGCGAGTCTTTTTCGGTGGTGAAGTAGACATAGACCACATCTTCATTCCTCAGCTTATCTTTGTAGACATAGCTATCCACCATTGCACTTCTGCATGGGCCACACCACATCGCCCAGTAGTCCAGCAGCACTACTTTACCTCGGTAGGGTTTGAGCAGCTCACTCAGCAGAGTTTCGGCATCAGCCATTTCTCTCTTTTCGGGTTCAGTCTGGGATTGGGGCTCATCAGCGGTAGGTTGTAGTTGTTGGGTGGGAGCCATCTTCTCGCTGGCCACATCCAGCAGAACCTCCATTAGTTCATAGTCCTTCACCGCAGCGAGCATGTGAGCGAGTTGTTGGTAGTTAATATCCTGAGTATAGGACAGGACTCCAAGTATGGCATTAAGCGCCACTGTTCGAGTCACAAACGAATCCTCCATCCCCAAGTAATCCTGTAATAGTTTGGCTTTGCTCACCCCATACCCTGCTGCTCTCAAGCCGCCGTTTATGGCAAAAAATTCGTTAATTTCGGCTATCCTCGGAGCTTGCACCTCTTTATAGTATGTTGATGAGGTATCTGGCGTTACTGTCTGATTCATCAGAGAATCCAAGAGCAGTTTTGCCTCTTGCGCGAGTGGCTCCTCGGCATGCGCCTCAATGTAGTCGTTCTCCAAGTACCTCACGTAGCCCTGAGGCACATCGTTAAAGAATACCAGACCATTGACAAGAAAGTAAAAAAACTGGTTAGAGATAAGGGTTCTGTCGTTAAGCGGCAGTATGTTCACTGTCTGGTAGAACGAAGCGGGTATATCAATCTCTTCTTCCTTTCCCTCGCTCTGCAACCAATACCCTCTTTGCCCTTCATAACTAAATTTATTCTCCACAATTTCAATCATCACATCATTCATCAAGAGTCTTTTCGCTTTGGGCATGATGCTATGTTTAGCGACAAAGTCCTCAACTTCCTGCACCACAAAATCGAGACGCTCTTGGGAGTGTTTTTCGTATTCCTCCACACTGAGGGTTTTGTAGAAATGCTGACCACTATAGTATTTTTTGGCGAGTGCAAAGGCTTCCAACTGGGTATTCAAGAGCCCCCCACCGCCCATATATCTTGTCGAGGGGAAGTTGTACATATATTGAGGGGTCACGGTGTAGAGGTCACGGTGCGAGAAATAGGCCGTGAGCGTATCTCCTGGCGAGAGGAATACGGAATAGAATCTCTCTGGCGTCAGTTTCACCTGCACTTCTACTGGGTGCATCAATTCAACCTCACCATAGAAAGTCCCATCTTCGTTGTACTCGATAAGGAAGTTTCTACTGTCCGCACTCAGTGGGGTTCTGACAAGCATGTTGGCTCGGGTAAAGTTCAATTCGGGCGAGTAACCATCAAGATACCCTTTGAGCACAGCCTTGCCTGGTTTGATAAAACTATTCTGATTCCAATCGGCGCTCAACTCTTCGGGGATTTCATAGTCTGCGCTGAGGGTCTGCGTTTTTGACATCGGAGTCAGAGATTTTGGATTATCGCCAAATTCCACCACATCGCCTCTCCCTTTTATCTTATAGTACAGCGTCAGGGTTTCTGCGTTGTTGTCTCTGTTCACAAGCGAGATTGTTCCTCGTTTACTCTTGGTGGCGGCATAGTCCCAAAACTCGTTGTCGTATATGGCAAACTCTTCGTAAAGCCCCAGTGCCCACATCCCCGAACCATCGGTGAGGTTCCAGTTCCCAAGCAACTTTTCATCCACTGGCAACACTCGTTTTTCGCCTGATATATCTATACCGAAGATTTTACTCCCAGTATCGCCGGGCTCCAGCATATCAAAGGTCGTTACCCCCGCTGGCAGCGGCTCAAATGCGATTGTGAAGTTGTGCTTTCCCGATTCGGGCAGATAGAACTGTTCGCCCAGAGTCATACCCTTAATCCACTTAAATGCACAGGTATCTCCCTGAGCCTGGACAAGAACGTCATCATTAACTCTCACCCACCAATTAGCAGGATAGGTAATCTCAATATTGAGAACAGTGGCAGTGTCGCTCACCTCCACACTCTGGATGTCGAGGGCGTAGCTCGTAACGGCTGCAACGCTTGGATTTTTCACCACCCTTGGTTTTCCTCCCCTCGGAGGCGCAGCAAAAAGTGCAGTGCTTAAACTCAGCAAGAGAATAAGAATAGTAGTTTTTTTCATAGCAGTATTAGTTATTTTGTTGGTTATTTTACTTCAAGTTCACACCGCTTGATATAGCCAGGCGGATGCCACTCTTTCTAATTAATAGACGCACGGAATTAGTTTTTGTGACAAAAAAACAAGAAAAAAAGATCTTTACCCGACTGCGGCACGATAAGTACGCCACAACTCACAACAAGACTCTACCAGCGAAGCTCGCACGCCCCTTGGCGCACCACCACAGGCTCATCACCCGTGCAATCCACCACTGTCGAGGGCACATCACTCCCCAAGCCACCATCAATAACGAGGCCTACCTC
>CAYJIF010000124.1:0-3157 GCA_964370175.1 uncultured Rikenellaceae bacterium | reverse complement strand
ACACCCTCGGCATCGTACTTGAGGTTGTCCCACGGCTGTGAGTTGCTTATCATATACCACCTTACGGCATCTGCTCCGTAGGTTTCGAGCGCCTCGAATGGATTTACTCCATTGCCCAGACGCTTGCTCATTTTGTTGCCGTTTTTGTCCAGCACAATCCCGTTAGAGATAATGTTTTTGAACGCCACGCTATCGAAGAGCATCACCGAGAGGGCGTGCAGTGTGAAGAACCACCCTCTGGTTTGGTCTACTCCCTCGGCGATGAAGTCGGCAGGGAAGTTTTCGAGAGTTTTGTCCTTGCCAGTCTCGCCCATAAAGTGTTGCTGTGCATAAGGCATTGCGCCGCTGTCGAACCACACGTCAATGAGGTCAGCCTCGCGCTTCATAGGCTTGCCGCTCTTTGATACGAGCACTACATCATCCACATAGGGGCGGTGCAGGTCGTTTATCTCGAAGTCTGCGGGCAAGAATCCCGCCTCCTTCGACTTTGCAATCTCTTGCGCCAATTCCTCACGGCTGCCAATGCAAATGCTCTCCTCCCTATCCTCGGTCATCCAGATCGGTAGTGGAGTACCCCAGTAGCGTGAGCGAGAGAGGTTCCAATCCACCAAGTTTTCGAGCCACTTGCCAAAGCGACCGCTACCAGTCGATGCGGGTTTCCAGTTGATGGTCTCGTTCAGCTCAATTAGTCTGTCTTTGACCGCTGTGGTTTTGATAAACCACGAGTCCAGCGGGTAGTAAAGCACGGGTTTGTCGGTGCGCCAGCAGTGGGGGTAGCTGTGCGTGTGTTTTTCGATTTTAAAGGCAAGTCCAGCTGCTTTGAGCCACATGCAAATTTCAATATCGAGTGTTTCGTCTTTTTCGGTTTTGGTGGGGTCGTAGCCATTCTTTACGAATTTACCTTGCCACTTTTCATATTCCTCCATCACGTAAGTTTTGGTGTAGAACCTGCCGAGTTCGCTTATTTCATAGAACTTGCCGCTGCGGTCAACCATCGGATGTTCTTTGCCGTTTTTGTCGGTGAGCATCAGCGCGGCGATACCGTTTTGTTGAGCAACTCTCTGGTCATCGGCACCAAAAGTGGGGGCAATGTGTACGATGCCCGTTCCGTCTTCGGTGGTCACAAAGTCGCCACAAACGACTCTAAAGGCGTCTAACCCTTGCTCCATTGCGGGCTTAATCCATGGCAGCAGTTGTTCATAGCGTGTGCCCTCCAACTCGCTACCCTTTAGCTTCTCCACCACGGTGTATTCCGCAGAGCCCATCACTTTTTCGAGCAATGCCTCGGCAAGAATCACCACAACCTCACCTTTGGTGTAGGGGTTGGTGGTACGCACTTTCACGTAGTCGATATTTGCGCCCACAGCCAGAGCTGTGTTGCTGGGCAGTGTCCACGGAGTAGTGGTCCACGCCAAGAAATATGCGTCACTGTCCACAATCTTGAACTGAGCAATACAGGTTGTGTCTTTGACATCACGATAGCAGCCTGGTTGATTCAGCTCGTGGTTTGAGAGCCCCGTTCCCGCCGCTGGTGAATATGGCTGAATGGTGTAGCCCTTGTACAGCAAATCCTTCTTGAAAAGTTCGCTGAGTAGGTGCCACAGAGTTTCGATATAGTCGTTCTCGTAGGTGATGTAGGGGTTATCCATATCAACCCAGTATCCCATCTTTTGGGTGAGCTCTCTCCATTCGTTGGTGTATTTCATTACCTCGCGGCGGCACTCAGCGTTGTACTCTTCGATAGTGATCTTCGTGCCAATATCCTCTTTTGTAATGCCGAGTTTCTTCTCCACGCCAAGCTCTACTGGTAGTCCGTGCGTATCCCAACCGGCTTTGCGCTCCACGCGGTAGCCCTGGAGGGTTTTGTAGCGACAGAAAATATCCTTGATAGTACGTGCCATCACGTGGTGAATCCCAGGAGTGCCGTTGGCTGAAGGAGGTCCTTCGAAGAAAATGTAGTTAGGGGCATCTGGGCGACCGTACACAGACTCTCTGAAAGTCTCTTCCTTTTGCCATGTCTCTAAAACTGTGTCAGCTATTTTGGGTAGTGACAATCCCTCGTACTGCTTGAATTTCATTGCTTATCCTTGATTTGTTTTGCTGTGAAATATTATTGTTTTATTTTTTTACTTATAAAAATTCTTCTCCACTCGCTTTCCTGCTCCCATTAGCCCCCACAAAAAACCAGCGCCATAACCCGTGAGTTGCACAAATGAGGCTACCACACAGAGCACGCCAATCTCCACTCCGTTGTTTTTAATTGCGCCATCCCCCACGATGAGTGCCGCCCACGCCCCCAGCGGAATCCACGCCCATGGGCAAAAAGCGCTGCCCGCAATGGTCGCCACCACAAAGAGCAAAAAGGCTGTGGGTAGCAAGTGTACCAACTTCAGTGAGCCTCTGTGTTTTTTGCTCAGCCACACGCGTGCTACGCCCGAGGCTCGCACTTGGCGGAAAAACTTACGGAAATCCACCCTGCGCTTGTGGTATACCCACGCCTCCTCTACGTATGTGGTGCGTGCGCCCGCTGCCATGAGTCGTATGCTCAGGTCTATATCCTCGCCAAAACGCATAGGAGCAAATCCCCCTACGCTCAAGAAAAAATCCTTGCGAATCCCCATGTTGAAGCTCCGTGGGTGGAACTTTTCAACACTTTTTTTGCTGCCGCGTATGCCTCCCGTAGTGAAAAACGAAGTCATCGAGTAGTTAATTGCCTTTTGGATAGGGGTAAAATCATCGCTGGCACGGTCTGCGCCGCCAAATGCATCAATCTCTTCTCCGCCCTCTACTACTGCGCTATGAATCGCTGTGAGCCACCCCGGGGGTACTACTGTGTCCGAATCCAGGAACAAGAGCCACTCTCCCGTGCTGTGCTCCACCCCGAAATTGCGGGCAAGGGCAGGGCCTTGGTTCTCTTTGGTGAGGTATTTTATGTTGATGCTATTGCCATATCCTTCCACAATATCACGGCTGTCCACCTGCGAGCCATCCTCCACAACAATAACCTCCATCTCCATCTCGGAGGTGAGTTGCACAGCGCAGAGGCTGTGCAGCAACTCTGAGATCTCCTCAGGGCGGTTGTAGAGTGGTATGATGATGGAATAGCGCATATTTTTATTACCTTTGTCAATCACTTTGGACAAAGCACGCAAAGATA
>CAYJIF010000123.1:0-3218 GCA_964370175.1 uncultured Rikenellaceae bacterium | reverse complement strand
GGGGAGGGCGCGCTTACGCCGCGCGGGCGGACGCATAGCGTCTTTTGATTTGTTGCACCGATAGAAAAATAAAAACAAATGCCCAGCGGGGGCACCCGCCACACCGATTGGAGTTTTGCCATATTTTTACGCCATTAGAGCAAACAAGACAATTTTCCGCGAGGGCTCCCGCCACCCGCCGCCCCACACCACTGAAAACTACTCCACCTCCTCGTCTATGAGATAACGATTCCTATCACTGCTACTCCTATTTATCATCTCGCCAAGGAATCCCGCCAAAAACAGCTGCACACCAATAATTAGCGCAACAAGCGAAAGATAAAACAACGGCTGCTCGGTAACCGGACGGAAGCTCTCGCCAGCACCCTGCGCCACCAACTTCTCGACAATCAACCACACAGCCATCACCGTACCCGCAATGAACATCAACGAGCCCACTCCTCCAAAAAGATACATCGGCCGCCTGCCAAAACGAGTCATAAAAGTAACGCTAATAAGGTCTATATAACCCTTTATCATTCGCTCCCAACCAAACTTCGACACGCCATATTTCCGCGGATGATGCTCCACCACCTTCTCTGCAATTTTCTTAAACCCTGCGCGCTTTGCGATGATAGGAATATAGCGGTGCATCTCGCCATAAACCTCAATATTTTTGACCACTTTTCGGCGATATGCCTTGAGTCCGCAGTTAAAATCGTGGAGTTTAATACCACTAACCAACCGTGCCGTAAAGTTAAAGAACTTGCTCGGCAGGGTTTTGGCAAGAGGGTCATGTCGTTTGGATTTATAGCCACTCACAATGTCGAGTTTATCTTCGACAATCATGCGATACAGCTCGGGGATTTCGTCTGGCGAGTCCTGCAAATCAGCATCCATAGTGATAATCACATCGCCACAAGCCATCTCGAACCCGACGTACATAGCTGCCGATTTACCATAATTGCGGCTAAAGCTTTTGGCTCTAATCTGCGGGTATTCGGCTTTTAGTTCTTTGATTCTATCCCACGAGTGGTCGGTAGAGCCGTCGTCCACAAATATCAGCTCATAATCTCGCTCCATGGAGCTAATCACTTTATGAATCCAGGCACAGAGTTCACCCAGCGACTCTTCTTCGTTAAAAAGTGGCACAACCACCGAAATGTCAATACTATTCTGTTTTTGCATAATCAACCTCTATTTTATATGTACCACAAATATAGAAAAAAAAGAGCGAAACTAAAAGCGTTTCAAGACAACTCGCATTGTTGTTCCTTTGTCTGGTTCCGAGCGAAGTACAAATATCTTGCCTTTGTGATACTGTTCCACAATGCGTTTGGAGAGCGAAAGCCCCAATCCCCACCCGCGCGTCTTGGTGGTATAGCCGGCGTGGAATATACGGCGCACGTTACGAGGCGAGATGCCTTTGCCAGTATCGCTCACGTCTATTCTAATTTTTTTAGGCACAGCAGATATTTCTACTTTGATTGCTCCCTTGCCACCGAGTGCATCGATTGCATTTTTGAGCAGATTTTCGAGCACCCACTCAAAGAGCGAAGCATCGAGCATTGCTTGGTATAGCTCCGTGTTGTATTTATTGTACTCCAGCGTCACGGCACGTGGTATGCGTGTCGAGTAGTACTCCACCGTTGAGTTCACCACATCGCACACATTTTGTGCTTTGAGTGGCATTATGGAGCCTATCTTCGAGAATCTGTCCACAACCTTCATCAGGCGAGTCACGTCACGCTCCATGTCTGTGACCACATCGGGGGGGATGGGTTGCGTGCGCAGATACTCTATCCATCCCAACAGCGAGCTGGTGGGAGTACCCAACTGGTGAGCGGTTTCTTTGGCGAGGCCCACCCAGACTCGGTTTTGTTCGTTTGCCTTGGACGAACTAAAGGTGATAAAGGCAAAGAGGATGAATACCGTGATAATCGAAATCTGGATAATGGGAAAGAAGTAGATACCTTTGAGCAGCGAGGAATCGTCATAGAAGACAGTAAATACACGGCCGTTGGAGGTATGAATCTCGATGGGAGTACGCTCGCCGGAGCTCATATCCTCGAGTTTCTCACGCAGTAGCTCCGGGGAGCTAATAACCTCTGGGTCGACAAGTTGATAGTCTTGCACTTGCAAGTATTCATCTGTCATGATTGCGGGGATTGAGGTTGTATTGTTTGTGATGCTGAGCACCACTTGGCTCTCAATCTGCGAGCGAGTATCCGTGCGATTTTGCAGCGACATGGCTCGTGCCCAGAGTTGAATTTCTTGTTTCTCTTTGCTTGCCAGCTCGCGGGCAATATAGTTAGTAAAGAGCATAGAGCCAAGCCCTATGAGACTGCCAATGATGACAAAAACGAGCTTTACTCTGTACCCAAATCTCATTGCTATTTACTGTGATATGTGTGTGTGCAGTGCGCGCCTCTTGCAAAAGGGGGCGCACTTGGATTATTCTATTTTACTACCGATGGTTGTTTGCTCGCATTGCGGTGCGATGTTGATGAGCTTGCCGCTCACAGGGTCACTGGCAAAGAGCAACATCCCTTGGCTCTCCACCCCTCTCATCTTGCGTGGAGCAAGGTTTACGAGTACTGTCGCATTTTTCCCGACAAGCTCCTCAGGCGAGAAGTGCTCTGCAATGCCCGAAATAATAGTTCGTGTATCGATGCCCGTATCCACGGACAGCTGCATCAGCTTATCGGTCTTGGGCACTCGTTGCGCTTCCAAAATCTTGCCAACGCGGATATCCAGTTTCGCAAAGTCGTCATAGGTAATCGTCTGTTTGGAAGGCTCAATCACACTCTTAGGCTCTTCTATGGCATTTTCTTGCATCGAACTTTTGCATGCCTCCAGTTTTGCAACTTGTTGGGCTATTTGCTCATCCTCGATTTTCTCGAACAGCAGTTCTGCTTTGCCGAGTTTGTGTCCCTCGGAGAGCAGCACATCGCTATCGAGACTATCCCACCCCAAAGAGTCGTTTATGTTTAGCATCGTGCGAAGTTTCGCAGCCGAGAATGGCAAGAATGGTTCCATAGCCACACTCAGGGCGGCCGTGATTTGGATAGATGTCCACAGAATTGTGGCTGTACGTTCCATCGAATCTTTGGCTGTTTTCCATGGTTCTTGTTCGGCGAGGTATTTATTCCCCAGACGGGCAATGTTCATCATCTGGGCGAGTGCCTCACGGAAGTGATAGGTCTCAAGTGCCTTTTCTATCTTCTTTTTCAGTTCCG
>CAYJIF010000122.1:0-3240 GCA_964370175.1 uncultured Rikenellaceae bacterium | reverse complement strand
GCGCCCTCCCCGGCGAGGGGAGCTAGTGCTCTGGCTCTTGCAAACTAAAAAACGCAAAAAAACGAAATTTCCCGCAGGGAATTTCGTAAATCTAAAATCCCGCCCCGCCGGCGAGGCGGATAGAGCAACCCAATACTAAATCTTACTACTGAAAACTCAATTAAACACGCAGTGTTTGCGGGATGCCGCCGCGCCCCGCGGCAGACCGCCATTTCTTCGCTACGCTTAGAAATCAGCGTTCCCCGCCAGCGGCATCCGAAAAGTGCAGAAATTACATATAGAAATTTGTAACTGCTGTATTTGTCCAACACACAGTGCGAAGCACGCGGGATGCCGCCGCCCCAAAGCGGCAGACCGCAATTTCTTCGCTACGCTTAGAAATTAGCGGCAACCGCCGGCGGCATCCACGACTACTGTTAAGCATGATCACCCTAATTCTCGGGTGCCGCCGGCTGGAGAATGCTATATAGCGAGTGGAACAAGCATATAGCGGTCTGCCGCGGGGCGCAGCGGCATCCCGCAAACTCTCTCGTGTTTAATTTGTGAATTTGAGGGACTTGATTAAAAGCGCTCTATCCGCCTCGACGGCGGGGCGATTTTTAAATTTACGAAATTACCCAAAGGGAATTTCGTTTTGAGCGTTTTTTTTGGTTTGCAAGAACCATAGCACTAGCTCCCCTCGCCGGGGAGGGCGCGCTTACGCCGCGCGGGCGGGGTCAGAGACCCTTTTGATTTGTTGTACTAATAGAAAAACATAAAAAATGCCCTGCGAGGGCACTCGCCTCCCGCCGCTGCTCATAACAAACTCACAGAAAAAACACTACCTATGCAACCCGCACTCCTTCTGCTCGGGATTCTCCCACCACCACCTACCAGCTCGAATATCCTCGCCCTCCCCCACCGCTCGAGTACAAGGCTGACACCCAATACTCAAAAAACCACGCTCATGCAACGGATTATACGGAACACTCCTGGCGTGAATATAATCCCACACCTGCTCCTCACTCCACATTGCAAGCGGATTAATCTTTAAAATACTATTACCTGCATCCCACTCCACCACATTCACTTCACCACGCGTCACGCTCTGCTGCTGCCGCAACCCACATATCCAAACTCTCAACCCCGTAAAAGCACGGCGCAGAGGCTCAATCTTACGAACTTCACAACACTTACGCCTCTTCTCAACGCTGTCGTAAAACAAATTTATACCATCTCGGCTCACCATCTCCTCCACAGCATCGCTCTGAGGGAAATATATCTCCAGCGGCACCCCGTAATGTGCGGAAGTTTTACTAATTAACGAGTATGTTTCTGGGAATAGCCTCCCCGTATCTAAAGTAAATATGCGACACTTTAGTCCATCGCTATCCACGCTCCGTATCATATGGGTCAGTGCCTGATCCTCAATAGAGAGGCTCGACGCCAGAGCTATCTCACCACCATAATTCTCAACGAAATAAGCCACCACCTCTTCTGCCGAGAGGTGCGAGAGCTTGTCATTCAATTCTTTTACATCTACCATCATTCGACTCATAATATATTATTCTCATATTATCATTGCTGCGCCAACTGTCTCGTTGGTTGCCTCGTCGATGAGCACCAACGAACCAGTAACTCTATTACACTTATAGCTATCCACCACCAACGGACGGGAGGTTGCAATGGTAATCTTAGCAATATCGTTCATCTGCAAACTATCCACTCCTTCTATATGCTCCAGCGTATTGATATTCACTTTGAAATCAATACTCCTGACAATTCCTTTCACTTCTGCCGATGTATGGCGCACAATATATTTACCACGTACTTGCATCGCTCTGGCGTTGAGCCAACATACCATCACCTCAAACTCGTTCGCAACGCGAGGTGGATTCACCTCCTCTTTATGAACAATCATATCTCCACGGCTCACATCCACGTCGTCGCTAAGAGTGATAGTGACAGATAGCGGAGCGTAAGCCTCTCTCAAAGAGTCCTTTGCCTCGAAAATCTCACTTATCGTAGAGATTGTGCCGCTGGGCAGAACCACCACTTCATCACCAACCCTCACAGCACCGCTAGCAATACGCCCAGCATAGCCCCTGAAATCGTGATACTTCTCATCGCCAATAGGGCGCACTACCCATTGAACAGGCATGCGGAAGTCATCACTGACCATTTTGTGGGCGATGGGAGTGCTCTCGAGTATCTCCAACAGAGTTTTACCTGAGTACCACGGCATGTGCTCTGAACGCATCACAACGTTGTCACCGTGCTTTGCTGAGATGGCTGCAAACTCTACCGCTCCGAGTCCCAAAGATGCTGTGAGTGATGCGTATTTATTCACAATACTATCGAAAACATCTTGACTGAAGTCCACCAAGTCCATCTTGTTTACGCACACTACAACGTGGGGAATACCCAGCAGTGCAGCAATATAGCTGTGTCTGAGGGTTTGCTCGACAATACCGTTGCGCGCATCAATGAGGATGATGGCCAAATCGGCAGTTGATGCACCAGTAACCATATTACGTGTATATTGAATATGCCCTGGCGTATCGGCAATGATAAATTTACGCTTTGGTGTAGCAAAGTACCTATATGCAACATCAATGGTAATCCCTTGTTCACGTTCTGCGCGGAGTCCGTCTGTGAGCAATGCCAAGTTGACCTCTGTTCCGCCTGTGCGTTTGCTTGCTGCCTCGACGGCTTCCATTTGATCCTCAAAAATCGATTTACTATCATAGAGCAGTCTGCCTATGAGTGTACTCTTGCCGTCGTCCACAGAGCCTGCCGTGGTGAAACGGAGCAGCTCCATATCTAAGTATCCGTTGTTTGTCATGGTAATTTTGGTCTATTACAATAAGAGTACAAAAATAAGAAATAAAAATTAGAAAGGGCTTTGTTGTGCGGAAAAAATAATGGATATAACTGTGTTTTGTATTAGTTGTAGGGGTTCTCAGAGCGGGAATTGGTATAGTGGATGTGGGCGACGAGTGGCGAGTGGCGAGTGCCCTCGCGGGGCAATTGCTTTTGTTTATCTACCAGTAGAACAAAACAATTCGGTGTGCCCGCAGGGCTTTTGTTTTGGTTGCTCTAATGGCGTAAAAATGTATCGAAACTCCAAACGGGGTGCCCGCAGGCACCACCCGCGCGGCGGCGGGTGCCCTCGCAGGGCTTTTGTTTCTGTTTTTCTATCGGTGCAACAAATCAAATGGGTCTCTGACCCCGCCTGCGCGGCGTAAGCGCGCCCTCCCC
>CAYJIF010000121.1:0-3327 GCA_964370175.1 uncultured Rikenellaceae bacterium | reverse complement strand
ATAGTAATTGTTTGCCCGTCCTTGAACTTGCGCATGTGCAACTGACAAGTAGTCACATCGTCATCTGGACCGTGAGCTCTGCCATCCACATACAGCGAACACATTCCACAGATTCCCTCACGACAGTCGTGATCGAATGCAATTGGTTCTTCACCTTTGTGAATAAGCTCATTATTCACGATATCAATCATCTCCAAAAAGGAGCTATCCGCCGAAACGTCACTGATTTGGTAGTCTGCAAATCTACCTTTGCTTTTTGGCGAATCTTGACGCCATATCTTTAATTTGAAATTCATCTCTGCTTAGTTATTTCAATCAATAAAAATTACTCTTTGTAGTTACGTTGTGCGAGTTTTACTTCTTCGAACACAAGCGATTCTTTGTGCAATTCAGGGGCTACATCGTCGCCTTTGTACTCCCACACAGCCACATAAGTAAACTGTTCGTCATCACGAAGCGCCTCTCCCTCTGGAGTTTGGAATTCTTCGCGGAAGTGACCACCGCACGATTCTTCACGATTGAGAGCGTCACGTGCCATCAACTCGCCCATTTCGAAGAAGTCTGCAACACGTAGTGCTTTTTCAATCTCTTGATTGAAATCGCCCGCTTTGCCCGGTACACGTACATCTTCCCAGAACTCTGCTTTGAGCTTTGGAATCTCGGCAATAGCTTTTTCGAGTCCTTCTTTGGTTCTGCCCATTCCGACATTATCCCACATGATTTGCCCAAGAGCTTTGTGGAAATCGTCCACCGAGCGTTTGCCTTTAACAGCAAAGAGTTTTTCGATTTTAGTATTCAATGCTTTGACTGCCTCATCGAACGCTGGATTCGATGTGTCGACCTTAGGTGATTGAATTTCGTGGCTCAGGTAATCACCGATAGTGTACGGCAGGATGAAGTATCCATCTGCCAAACCTTGCATCAGTGCCGATGCACCAAGACGGTTTGCACCGTGATCAGAGAAGTTTGCCTCACCAATAGCGTAAAGTCCTGGGATAGTTGTTTGTAGGTTGTAGTCTACCCAAATGCCACCCATTGTGTAGTGGATAGCGGGATATATCATCATTGGCTCTTCGTAAGGATTCACGTCCACGATTTTCTCGTACATTTGGAACAAGTTACCATAACGAGCCTCAATAACGTTCTTACCCAAGCGAGCAATAGCGGTCGAAAAGTCGAGATACACGGCAAGTCCGGTGTTATTCACGCCGTAGCCTGCATCGCAACGCTCTTTTGCCGCACGTGATGCAACGTCACGAGGCACAAGATTACCAAAGGCTGGGTAGCGACGCTCCAAGTAGTAGTCACGATCTTCTTCTTTGATTTGCGATGCCTTCAGCGTACCTTTTCTGATAGCCTCTACATCTTTCATATGTTTAGGTACCCAAATACGACCATCATTACGCAATGACTCGGACATAAGGGTTAGTTTCGACTGTTGTGTACCGTGTACTGGGATACAAGTGGGGTGAATTTGCGTAAAGCAAGGGTTCGCAAAACCAGCACCTTTTTTGTAGCACTGCCAAGCAGCCGAACCGTTACAGTTCATGGCGTTAGAGCTAAGGAAGAAGACGTTGCCATAACCTCCCGTTGCAATAACTACGGCGTGCGCACCGAATTTTTTAATCTCGCCACTCACCAAGTCGCGAGCAATAATACCACGAGCTTTTCCATCAATCATAACGAGGTCAAGCATTTCATGGCGGGTGTAGCTCTCCACTTGTTTTTTGTGGATGGCACGGTTGAGTGCTGCATAGGCACCGAGTAGCAGCTGCTGTCCGGTTTGACCACGAGCATAGAAAGTACGGCTAACCTGAGCACCACCAAACGAGCGGTTGTCGAGTAGTCCACCATAATCTCTTGCAAATGGCACACCTTGTGCCACACACTGGTCAATGATAAGGTTCGACACCTCTGCCAAGCGATAGACGTTAGCCTCGCGTGCACGGTAGTCACCACCTTTTACGGTATCGTAGAATAGGCGATACACTGAGTCATTATCATTTTGGTAGTTTTTTGCAGCATTGATACCTCCCTGTGCGGCAATCGAGTGTGCACGGCGAGGAGAGTCAGAGATGCAAAAAATCTTAACATTGTATCCAAGTTCACCCAGTGAGGCAGCAGCCGAAGCTCCTCCCAGACCAGTACCAACTACAATTACATCAAGTTTACGCTTGTTGGCAGGCGATACAACTTTAATCTGCGCTTTATGCTTGCTCCACTTCTCGGCAACGTTGCCGTCTACTGGAATTTTAGCTTCTAATTTCATATTTTTGACTATTTTTCTTTTTTAATTCAAATAAATTAACAGCCGCACACAGAGCGGAGATAGAACACCACTACCACTGCGAGGAACATACCCACAATGAGGGTTGAGAAGAATTTGCCGATGCACTGCAGGCGTGGCAACCATTTTTCGTTATTCCATCCCACAGTTTGGATTGCACTCCAAAAACCGTGATTGAGGTGGAACCAAAGTGCCACGAGCCATATTACATAGCCGAGTGCCACCCACCAGAAGCTGAAGTAGTACTCAATAAATGCGGTACCATCGGTAACAGAAACTTGCTGTCCGCCAAGCTCTACATGGTGACCTCCCATAATTTCAACGAGCTGCATCTTTGCCCAGAACTGTGCCATATGCAGACCAATAAAGCCTACTACTACAACACCAAGCACAAACATATTCTTACTTGCCCAGGTCACCTCTTTAGGGCGAGTCACTTTTGCGTAACGTTGGTTACCGCGACTTTTGCGGTTTCCTAGCGTAATAACAATAGACATTAGGATGTGAACAAAGAAACCTCCTGCCAAAATCGCAGTAGCCACCAGTGCGTACCAGTTGGCTCCGAGAAATTTACAGATTGCGTTGTAGGCATCGCCTGAGAAGATTGCAACGACGTTCATCGATGCGTGGAAAAGCAGGAAAAGTACCAAGAAAATTCCTGTGATGCTCATCAGCAATTTTTTGCCAATGGACGAAGAGAATAGATTAGCCATAAGTTTAATTTATATTGTTTTCTAAAAGTCACTGCAAAGTTACAATTTTTCCCGTAAAAAACAATACCACAAAGTGGTGAAAGGGCGTTTTTGTTGCAATGTAGAGTTAAAGTTGGTGCGAATAACGTAAAAAAAGGGATTGTGGCGTGTTTGGCGGGTGTTTCCGCGGGGCTTTTGTTTTTGTTTGCTCTAATGGCGTAAAAATGCATCAAAACTCCAATCGGTGTGGCGGGTGCCCCCGCAGGGCATTTGTTTCTGTTTTTCTACTAGTGCAATAAAACAATTCGGTGTGCCCGCAGGCACCGCCCGCGCGGCGTAAGCGCGCCC
>CAYJIF010000120.1:0-3344 GCA_964370175.1 uncultured Rikenellaceae bacterium | reverse complement strand
GCCTCACGGAAGTGATAGGTCTCAAGTGCCTTTTCTATCTTCTTTTTCAGTTCCGAAATTTCTTGCAACGTAGCTCTATCCACATCCTGCAATCCCTCGCTCGATGGCACTACTCCCTCGAAGTATTTGGAGGTGAGCACCAACGTGCGATTCACAAAATTACCGAGAATTGCCACCAATTCCGAATTGTTACGCCCTTGAAAGTCCTTCCACGTGAAGTCATTGTCTTTGGTCTCAGGCGCAGTGGAGCATAGCACATAGCGCAACACATCTTGCTTATCCTTGAAATCTTTGAGATACTCGTCCAACCACACTGCCCATCCACGCGAGGTGGAAATCTTATCGCCCTCGAGGTTCAAAAACTCATTTGCGGGCACATTCACAGGCAGGTTATATCCGCCGTGTGCACGGAGCATTGCGGGGAAGACGATGCAGTGAAAAACAATATTATCTTTGCCAATGAAATGCACCATTTGACTCTCGGGGTCTTTCCAATATTTCTCCCACTCTGGGGTCAAGTCCTTGGTGGCAGATATGTAGCCAATCGGGGCATCGAACCACACATAGAGCACCTTACCCTCTGCTCCCTCCACGGGAACGGGTATTCCCCAATCCAAATCACGGCTCACGGCACGGGGCAGCAATCCGCCATCAATCCAGCTTTTGCACTGTCCATAGACGTTGCTCTTCCACTCCTTGTGCCCATCGAGTATCCACTCTCTTAAGAAACTCTCGTGCTTATCAAGTGGCAAGTACCAGTGTTTGGTTTCGCGCAGCTCTGGGGTTGCTCCAGAAATTGCCGAACGTGGGTTCTTTAGCTCCAGCGGAGATAATGCCGAACCACACTTCTCGCACTGGTCGCCATAAGCGTTCTGGGCATCACATTTGGGGCAGTCGCCCACAATGTACCTATCTGCCAAGAATTGCTGAGCTTCGGGGTCGTAGTACTGTTCAGAGCTCTGCTCCACAAATTCTCCCTTTTCGTAAAGAGTGCGAAAAAAGTCGCTGGCAGTTTGCGCGTGTGTCTTGCTTGTGGTGCGAGAATAAATATCGAAGCTAATACCAAATTTTTTGAAAGAGTCCTCAATGATAGTGTGGTATCTATCCACAATGTCTTGAGGTGAAACGCCCTCGTTGCGTGCCTTGAGGGTAATGGGCACACCGTGCTCGTCAGAGCCGCAGACGTGAACAACATCGTGCCCACGCATGCGCAGGTAGCGAGTGTAAATGTCCGAGGGAATGTAAACTCCCGCCAAGTGACCAATGTGTATGCCCCCATTAGCATAGGGCAGTGCTGAGGTGATTAAGTATCGCATGGTATCTATTTAAACGGTAAAAACTAAAATTTATTTCTCTGTAGAAACTCCTGTGCCAAGTTCATATAGTTTATGCTCCCCGTGGAGCCTGCATCATAGAGCACGGCTGGCTTGCCAAAGCTGGGAGCCTCGCTCAGGCGAGTGTTGCGCGCAATAATCGTGTCAAAGACCTTTTTCTTGAAATGCGCACGAACGTCTATGACCACCTGATTGGCAAGCCTTAGACGACTGTCGTACATTGTGAACAAAAAGCCCTCTATTTCGAGTTCAGGGTTCAACTTCTTTTTCACCATCTCGATGGTCGAGAGCAATTTTGAAATACCTTCCAGCGCAAAATATTCGGTCTGAACAGGTATCAGCACGCTGTTGGCCGCTGTGAGGGCATTCAGGGTGATAAGCCCCAGCGATGGTTGGCAGTCAATTATAATATAGTCGTAGAGCGAGGAGACCTCGGCCAGCGCGTCACGCATGCGGAACTGTCCTCCCTCAATCTGAGGCAACTCAGCCTCAGCGCCCACCAAATTTATGCTACTGGAAATCAAATGCAAATATGGCAACTCCTCGCTGCACAATATCGCCTCGCGAATATTGCACTCGCCCATCAAAACGCTATATATATTCTTGTCACTCACCTCGAAACCCAAACCCGACGTCGCATTGGCCTGAGGATCAGCATCCACCAACAACACCCGCTTCTCCAACACCGCAAGCGATGCCGCCAAATTCATCGACGTAGTGGTCTTCCCCACGCCCCCCTTCTGATTAGCAAGAGCTACTATCTTTCCCATAAAGTATTAGTTATTGAAATTAAATATGTCACCACAGCTGCGTAACAGAGCGTAAAGTTACAAAAAAAAGTGTAAATTTGTGAGAATTTATTTCCAAAATGAAAGATGCTATGACACTCCTCGGCAATGAAAAATGGTACGCCATCGTCAACCCAACCTCTGGACGTGGCAAAGGACTCAAGAACTGGCCGCAAATATCCACGCTGCTCTACAACGCTAATATCGACTTCGAACCACACTTTACGCTACGCAAGTTTCACGCTATTGAACTCGCGTTCGAAGCCATTAAAAAAGGGTTCAGACACATAATCATTGTCGGCGGGGATGGAACGCTCCACGAAACTGTTTGTGGACTCATGATGCAAAAAGAAGTGCCATCGAAGGAGGTATTGCTCACGCTCTTCGCTGTGGGAACCGGGAACGATTGGATGAGGATGTTCGGAATTCCCAAAACTTTCAATGAGGTTATTACAGCAATTAAAAACGGCAAAACATTCCTTCAAGATGTTGGCCGCGTGGAGTACACCGAAAGTAAAGTTCCACAGGTCAGATACCTTAGCAATGTGGGGGGAGTGGCCTACGATGCCGCTGTGTGTCGGAGCGTCAACAGGCTCAAAAACAAAGGATATCGGGGCACGTGGCTGTATGTGCGCTCGGCGTTTATTGAGGCAGTGCGATACAAATCCCAGAAAGCCACTATTAAGTGTGATGGGGAGGTGGTTTTTGACGATAAACTTTTCACCGCTACTATCGGCATTGGCAAGTATACGGGGGGGGGGCTATCGCAAACACCGCTCGCTGTTGCTGACGACGGGCTTTTTGATATGACGATCATTCCGCAGATGAACCGCATCAGGCTTTTCACCAGGTTTAGAACGCTTTATAACGACAATATTTACAATATTAATGGCGTGACGCTCAACAGGGGAAAGGTTATCGAGATTGAGTCGCCTGGGGAGATTTCGTTGGAGTTGGATGGGGAGATATTGGGTGTTTCAGATTTCAGGTTTGAGATTATTGAGAGGGCTATTCGGGTGATTATCGCGTAGCGGCGGCGGGGCGGGTGGCGGGTGCCCCCGCGGGGCATTTGTTTCTGTTTTTCTATCAGTGCAGCAAATCAAAAAGGGTCTCTGACCCCGCGCGCGCGGGGCATTTGTTTTTGTTTTTCTATCAGTACAACAAATCAAATGGGTCTCTGACCCCGCCTGCGCGGCGTAAGCGCGCCCTCCCCGGCGAGGGG
>CAYJIF010000119.1:0-3526 GCA_964370175.1 uncultured Rikenellaceae bacterium | reverse complement strand
TTCCGAATGCACGCCCTTCGTTCTCTTTCTTAGGTAGCGAGACGACCATAGGCCCTATGGCTTTTTATGGTTACAAAAATATCACAGAACTAATAATTCCGGAACACGTCACAACGCTTGAGGAAGATGCGTGTCAATATATTGTTAATTTGACGAGCGTCACAGTGCCATCTGGCGTTACTATTTTACCTGATGATGCATTCTATGGGTGCAGAGCATTGAAGAGCGTTACCCTCAAAGGTGCAGTGACAGAAATCGGTGTTGGCGCATTCGCTTATGCTGCCTTTGAAACATTCACAATTCCAGAGACAGTGACAAAACTTGGCTGGACGAGCTTCTATAAGAGTGCTTTGAGAGAGATTACAATCCCCGCCGCGGTAGAAACAATGGAAGGTCTCAACTTTGGTTACTGTGAAAGCTTGACACAGATTAATGTAGTGGGCAAGACCGAGCGCCCAGAGGGATGGAGTGAGAATTGGAATTGGAAAACGTCCGTCGTGAGTGGTGGAACATACACGACCAATTGGGGTGTAAAGTAATTTGCAATGCTCAGCAACTCTGAGAGAGAAGAGAGAGAGTGAGTGCCCCGAGAGAGGGTGCTCACTCTCTTTTTTTGTTCTCTTACTTCCCCTTTTCTATCATGCTTGCACGCAAATGCTACACACACGCAAAAAAAAATAAAATGAAAAACATAGCAAAAT
Source organism: uncultured Rikenellaceae bacterium (assembly GCA_964370175.1). Lineage (GTDB taxonomy): Bacteria > Bacteroidota > Bacteroidia > Bacteroidales > Rikenellaceae > Mucinivorans. The sequence goes on along the minus strand of CAYJIF010000119.1, from coordinate 2,825 downwards.
AAAGCCTCCACAAGAGGGGTTAAAAAATTGTTAATAACTTACTCGGAAAAACAATAGGATAGATGAACAATACCCCTATCTTTGTATGACGATAAAATGAATTTTACACCATAACACCTTACCAAGTAATGAAAAAAGAATACCCTTATGAAGAGGCAGTAGCCACGGCCAGAGAGTATTTCAAGGGTGACGAACTTGCTGCTACCGTGTGGGTTAGCAAATACGCCCTGAAAGACTCATGGGGCAAAATCTTTGAGTGCTCGCCCCAGCAAATGCACGAAAGAATCGCAAGCGAACTCGCGAGAATTGAAAAAAAATACCCCGAAGCTATGTCCATGGAAGAAATCATGGAACTGCTCGCAGACTTTAAATACGTCATACCACAAGGCGGACCAATGACTGGAGTGGGCAACGACCTGCAAATCGCATCGCTGTCGAACTGCTTTGTAATCGGACACGAAAAACCCGCAGACTCCTATGGTGGAATTATTCGTATTGACGAAGAACAAGTGCAACTCATGAAAAGACGAGGCGGAGTAGGACACGACCTCTCACACATCCGCCCAACAGGCAGCCCCGTGCTCAATTCAGCACTCACCTCTACGGGTATAGTGCCTTTTATGGATAGATACAGCAACTCTACACGCGAGGTGGCTCAAGATGGCAGACGTGGAGCACTGATGCTGTCACTGTCGGTGAAACACCCCGATGCTGAGAGATTTATTGATGCCAAAATGGAAAGCGGTAAGGTTACTGGCGCAAATATCTCGATAAAAATGGACGACGACTTCATGAAAGCCGCAACGACCAAAAAACCATACACACAGTGCTTCCCTATTGATGGCAATAACGTCATGGTGAGCAAAGATATTGACGCCAAAACCCTATGGACAAAGATTATCCACAACGCATGGAAATCGGCCGAGCCTGGAGTGCTGTTCTGGGATACAATCATCAGAGAGAGTGTGGCCGATTGCTATGCAGACCTCGGATTCACCACGGTGTCCACCAACCCTTGTGGCGAAATCCCACTGTGCCCCTACGACTCGTGTAGACTCGTGGCAATGAACCTGTATGCCTATGTGGAAAACCCTTTTACCTCCAAAGCAACGTTCAACTTCGACAAATTTGCGCAGCACGTCAGAAAAGCAATGAGACTCATGGACGATATTATCGACCTTGAAGTGGAGAAAATCGACAAAATTATCGAAAAAATCGGAGCCGACCCTGAAACCGATGACATCAGAAGAGTGGAGAGAAACCTCTGGGAAAAAATCAAAGACAAAGCACTCAAAGGTCGCAGATGCGGACTCGGAATCACTGCCGAAGGTGATATGCTCGCAGGTCTTGGCCTGAGATACGGTACGGACGAAGCACTCGAATTTGCGGTGAAAGTGCAGAAGATGCTCGCCATCGAATCATACCGCAGCTCGGTGGAAATGGCCGAACAGCGTGGCGCATTCCCAATCTACGACACCAAACGTGAAGCGAAAAACCCTATGGTGATGCGTATCAAAGATGCCGATGCTGAACTCTATGCAAGAATGAGCGAATCGGGACGTAGAAATATCTCGATGCTCACAATCGCCCCTACGGGAACCACCTCGCTCATGACGCAAACAACAAGCGGAATTGAACCAGTCTTCCTGCCAGTGTACAAACGCAGAAGAAAAGTAAACCCCAATGATAAAAGTACTAACGTAACCTTTGTGGATGATGTTGGAGACAGCTGGGAAGAGTATAACGTTTTCCACCACCACTTCCTCACATTCCTCGCTACGCAAGGCATCACAAGAGAAGAGGTGGAGAATATGAGCGATGCTGAGGTTGACGCACTTGTAGAAAAATCACCATACTTCAAAGCAACTTCAGCCGATATCGACTGGGTGGCTAAAGTTAAAATGCAGGGCGCAATCCAGAAATGGGTAGACCACTCTATCTCGGTGACTGTGAACCTCCCCGAAAGCGCCACAGAAAAACTCGTGAGTGATGTTTATAAAACAGCGTGGAAAGAGGGATGTAAAGGAGTTACGGTTTATCGTGAAGGCTCGCGTGCTGGAGTGCTCGTGAAAAAATCTGCCACCGGCAAAGAAGATAAAGCCAAAGCAATGCCAAGCAAACGCCCTGTGGCACTCGATGCAGAGGTTGTGCGATTCCGCAACGGCAGCGAAGAGTGGATCGCATTTGTGGGACTCTACGGAGATATTCCCTACGAAATCTTCACGGGTAAGATCGAAGAAGATGCAATGTATATCCCTAAACGCATCGAAAAAGGTAAGATTATCAAGGTCAAAGAGGAGGGAAATGGCACGCGCTACGACTTCCAGTACGAAGATAAGTATGGTTATACCAACACTGTTGGTGGTATTTCGCGACTGTTCGACCAAGGGTTCTGGAACTATGCGAAGCTAATCTCGGGCGTACTTCGCAACCAAATGCCCATTGTGGATGTGGTATCGTTGGTGTCATCGTTGAGACTTGATAGCGAGACCATTAATACGTGGAAGAACGGTGTGGCTCGTGCTCTGTATAAGTATATACCGAATGGAACTAAGGCTAAAAACGGCACGTCTTGCCCTGAGTGTGGTCAGGAGACGTTGCATTATCAGGAGGGATGTTTGGTGTGCACTTCGTGCGGTCATTCAAAGTGTGGTGGTTGATAGAGCGTTTCTATGACAATTGAATAAGGAGTGTCGCACGGTTATGTGCGGCACTTTTTTTTGCTTGTAGTTTCGGGCGGCGGGTGCCCCCGCTGGGCAATTGATTTTTATTATTCTGAAAATTAGTACAACAAAACAATTCGGTGTGCCCGCAGGCACCGCCCG
>CAYJIF010000118.1:0-3536 GCA_964370175.1 uncultured Rikenellaceae bacterium | reverse complement strand
TTTTGAGCGTTTTTTAGTTTGCAAGAGCCAGCACTAGCTCCCCTCGCCGGGGAGGGCGCGCTTACGCCGCGCGGGCGGTGCCTGCGGGCACACCGATTGGAGTTTCGCCACATTTTCTACACCATCAGAGTAACCAAAACAAAAGCCCTGCGGGGGCACCCACCGCCGCGCGGGAGGTGCCTGCGGGCACATCGATTGGAGTTTTGATACCTTTTTCTATGCCATTAGAGCAAACAAAAACAATTGCCCAGCGAGGGCACTCGCCACCCGCCGAATCGTTCAATTGCACCAATATTGCCGTGCATAAGCCCACACACGGCAATATTAACGTACATTACTTGCGCCTCTTGCGAGCCCGCAGAGCAATATAAGCCCCTACAACTATCGTCACGGAACCCGCGCCAACCCACACTGCCGTAGGCACACCGCTAATGCCAACCTCCTGCACCGCATCAAAAGGATTGTGAGCTTTCAAATACACACCTTTATCTATTAACTCCAGCGCTTTGTTTAAGATTGTATCCCCCACCGTGCGAGACATCAACTCATCGTGCGTGAGGCGAATTTCATAATCGGGCAGCACCCCCCTGCCAAATGGCACTCGTTCGTTCACCAACGTATCGAACCACTGCTCCACAAGTGGTAGGCGAATGGTTGCCGTAGAGTTTGGCAGGCGAATATCTGCGTGCTTCATTGCAGTGAGGTAATGGTAAGCCGATTGAGTTTCGCGCCCGATGACTACTCCTCTGTGAGCGCGCACAGCATAGCCAGCAAACTCGGTAGCAGCTGACGCAGAATACTCATTAGTAAGCACATAGAGCCTACCTGTATAATTTACCAAGCTGTCCGGAGCCAAATTCTTTTGCCCGTAATTAGCATAATAGCCCTCTTTACCCTCAATGGGCGAAAACTCTGCGAAGAGTGTGTCGGTGCCCGCGTAGTTGAGCGAGTAATCGAGATACTTATACCCTGCGATGCGTTTCACGTGGCTGTAAGTGTTTAATTCCGTGGTATCGGTGGCGAAGTACGAAAACAATTTCTCCAGCACTTCGATATCTCCACCAGAGTTATTGCGCACGTCCACTATAAAATTTTCGATGCCTGCCTGCTCCACGCTATCCACGAATTTCCCAATATCCTCTACTGCGATCTGATTCAAAGAAAAGGTAGAAAGTTCCAGCAGCGCGGTGGAATCGTTGAGTATCTTGCTCGCCCAGCCGTTCGCGTGGCGGTTGTGCATAAAGTAGCCATTTACATTTCCAAAATCCTCTAACGGTTTGGTTGATTCTGGTATACTGAGTTTTGTGCCATCAGCAAAGACAACATCTAAGTTAAAACCATCCTTGAACGTGGCTATGGAGCCTTGGAATGCAAGTTCAGCATTAATAATCGAGCGAACGTCAGCATCATAGCTATTAATATGCATTTCTGCAATCTTGCGAGCTGAATCCGCAGTATAGCCATTTATCTCCACCACCTCACGTCCCAGATACTCTTTGTACGGATCGTTCGCCATGTACACTCTTAGTGTGTCCATCTGCCAACCCGCGATGATTTGGGGTTGGGTCCTTGGCCTTCTGCTATCACGGTGGGGAGGGATGTAGATATGGCTATCGTGAATCACGTGGTTAAAACGTCGCATCACTCTATTTTGAAAGAACACTGTGCTTATCTGCTCAGACTTGACTGTATCTATCATCATGTCCAATTCTTCTCTGAGTGCTGCAAATTCATCGGGGGAGGCAAGGTATTCAAGGGTTGGTAAAAGCTCCTCAGTTGCGCCAAATAGCACATCCAGATCCTCTTTTGCTTGCGCTCGCGTAATAGAGTCGACTTTCACTGCCGCCGCTGGGGGCACAAAAGAACTTTTTAACCCAAAGGGGGTCATTGGGTCGGCGGCTCCAGTGCGCTTGCTCACCGAAAGAGTTATTGAGGGTTCAGCGATTTTGCGATAGCAGTACGCCACCGTGCCAATGGTGTCACCTTTTTGGATTTTCTGCCCAGTTTTGAAAACCTTATCGCCCTCTAATCCTCTTATCCAGAGCGTTACGCCATCATTCACAGAAATTCCAATTGTTCCGCTGATAAATTGCGGATTGAAATCCTTAGGCGCATCTTTTCTTATCTCAGATAACGCAGAGTTAAAAGTATCACCGGGGTCAAGCCCCCAGCTATTGCTATAAGATAGCGAACGATTGTATCCCACATTAACACTATTCACAACGCCATCTACGGGGGCAACCACCACCGCTCCGTGCGGCGCACCTATAAACAAATTAGCAAAGTTAAGCTCGGAATTGATATAGCTCTGCGGAGCATAGATGATGTTTGCCCCCGCCTTTTGCCCCGAGATTGGCCATAGCCACTCCTGCGCGCTTGCGCTAAAGCCCGCCACACAAAGCAGCAGTAAAAATAGATTTCTTTTCATAAGAATGTTCACGCTGTTTTTATAAGTGAATGGGCAAAAAAACACCCCCTGACACGCTAAAGGGGTCAGAGGGCATTACGATTAAAAACTATGGACTAACTACCCTTAGAAAGTAAAGTACATAAAATAATAGATAAGTGCCCATAGTCCAAGACCAATGGCTACAAGGCCAATTTTGCCCTGGAGGGGTGCAAGTTTTGCGAGCAACTCATCGCCCTTTTGCTTTGCGCTCTCGCTTCTGGACAGCACATACTTCACAATTAGCGAGTAGCCCAGAATAAATCCAAGCACTACCTCAACAAGTGAAATCGCAAGCAACAAGTACCACCACGTAGGCGCGAAGCTAAGAAGCATTTGAGCCTCAGTGACTACAGAGGTCAGGTGCCAGAGTCCCAAAAGCGCAAAGGCAATACCGATGAAACCTTGGTAGGGCACCAACTTGTTGATGTACTTTTGCGCGTCTGGTTTTTTTGCTACAATCAGCGATGCGGCGGCAATCACGCCCAGAAAAATAATTAAAATTCCAATGTGCATTTTTTTAGTTTTTTTTAGTTGTTAATAAATATGGTTAATAAAATATAGAGGTTCTACTTCTTCATGTGGAATTTCACACCGTCAAGTTTATCCCATCCACCGCGAGTGAAGTCAGGCACTGCAACTGGCATAGAGTTGTTCTGCAGCGAAATCGAGGTCAGTTCGATTGGAGCGCAGCTCTCTGCCAAGTCATATACGTCAGTGTCAAGCGGAAGGCCGTTGCGCAGGCAGTAAATCAGGCGGTAGTCCATGATAAAGTCCATACCACCGTGACCACCTACTTTTTTCGCCATTTCTATAAGCTGGTCATTAACGATTGGGTGTTGGTATGCAACAAAGAGTGAATCGAAAGTCTCTTTGGAGATGAAGCTGTGGCCGCTCAAATCCTCGTGACCCATTGTTTCCACCTCATCTTCGCCACCAAACGATGCTTTGGTGAGTGCGAGGCCTTGTACTGGATATTTGTTCGCAAAACCCTTAGTACCTGTTAGTTGGTACATGCGGTTGTATGGGCGAGGCGTTGCAACGTTGTGTTGGATGTTGATAGTCTTACCGTTTTTAGTTTTGATAAGAG
>CAYJIF010000117.1:0-3538 GCA_964370175.1 uncultured Rikenellaceae bacterium | reverse complement strand
CTCACCGCCCTCACCTCACCGCCCTCACCTCACCCCCGCACCCGCACCCTAACCGAAACTAAGATAAAGCACAAAAGCAGAGGGCTTGCCATATTTCTGGCAAGCCCTCCATGCTTAATTTAGCGGTTGAGATCTACTCTCTCACCCCTCCTAACTATCTGTCCGCTGGCGCTTCTTTGCGTGCGTTATAGAGTAGTAGTAGTGCGTTAGCACGGCGTAGCTCTTGCTTAACATCCTGTACGATACCCATTTTGGTATCCTGGTCAGCTTTGAGGTTTACGGTCATGCCTGAGCGATCTGCTTCGCTTAGTTTGTCGCGCTCTGCTGCAATAAATTCGCCAATGAGTGCTTCTGTAGCATAGTTATCATTGAGCTGAATACGTGGCGCTGTACCATATTTAGCAGCGTGCTGCTTGGTAGGAGGGCCAATGTAAATATAGCTTGCGAGCGATTTTTTCTCCAATTTCACTGCTTCCGAAGCAGATGGAACTTTAACCTGCACCAACATCTCTTGCTCTCTCATCGTGGTAGAAACCATGAAGAAGAAAAGTAGCATGAATACGATGTCTGGTAGTGACGAAGTCGATACTGCAGGTAAGCTTTTTTCTGATTTTTTAAATTTTGCCATTTTTTAAATCTTACTTTTAAATTATTTACCTGTTAAGTCAACTGGGTCAGCCTCTGAGATTTTCGAAGGCAGAGCTGTAGTAATAGCTTTGCGTTGTTCATCTGTAAGGTCGGCGAAGTCGGTTTGGAACTGACGAATCGAAAGGTCTTGTCGCATTTCGTTGAGTGCTTTAGTCAGCTCATTTTGCACAGCCAGATATACGCTGTACGAAGTTGAGCGGTCATTTTGCAGTGAAATCAGACCTTTACTAACCATGTATTTACCGATAAGTGGGATGTCTACTTCTTCTTTTTCGGGTAGGTTTTCGTCGTTAAACACGTTTAGCAGGAACTCTTTAGCCATATCCTTGATTTGGCTAATATCAACGCGTTCGCTTGACACAAGCACCTGGTCATTACCCGATACTTTGACAACTAGCACGTTTCGTTCCCTAGCCTCTAGTCCATCGTCTTGTTCTTTGTCGACGAATGGGGGGAGCGTACGCGAGAGTCCAGAGTCTTCGTTCATTGTGGTAGTCACGAGGAAGAAGATCAGGAGCAGGAACGCGATGTCCGCCATAGAGCTAGCATTAATTTCTTGTAATTTTCTTTTTGCCATTTTCTCTCTTTGCTATCCGATGCGTTTTACTTCACCTGTGTGGATAGTCCCTTTTAGTTGCTATTTAAAGATTTTGTATATTTCAGTACCTACCATTGCGAGCACTACGCCTGCGAAGGAGATGTACACAGCGTAAAGTGCTGTATCGGCGAATTTCAGTGATGCCACGTCGTCAATCACTTCACCACTTGCCATAGTGATAGGATCTGCCTCTGCGAATGTGTAAGCAACAGCAAACACTGCACCCATTAGCAGGATTCCTACAAGTGAGCGCACTGCGCTTTTAGGATTTTGAAATATTGAGATAAGTGGCATAAATACAGCCACGCAAAGTGTTGCGACTACAATTGCTGCTGAGAAGTTCAGAAGCATATCGAGTCCTGAAGTCACAACTCTGGGTTCATCCGAGTTGTATGTCGCCACCCCGTATGCAAACAGAGCAAAGCCAAGCAGCAGCAACAAATACTTAATATATGGTATAAATTTCATTATTTCTTAGTATTTTCTATAATTATTGTATAACAAGCTACCTTTAAATTTATTTAGTGCTTTGAGTAGGGTTACTACTTATTCTTTCACTAAATTATTTTTTAAGGTATTTGGTAAGGATATCCACAAGCGAGATAGACGCATCCTCCATAGAGATAACGATGCTGTCGATTTTTGCAAGTAGGTAGTTATAGAAAAACTGAAGAATAACTGCTACGATAAGACCACCAACTGTTGTAAGAAGTGCAACTTTGATACCACCAGCAACCATTGAAGGAGCGATGTCACCAGCAGCTTCGATTGAGTCGAATGCGTCGATCATACCAACTACCGTACCCATGAAACCAAGCATAGGAGCAACAGCGATAAATAGAGAGATCCATGAAAGACCGCTTTCGAGTTGGCTCGCTTGGATAGAACCGTAAGCAGATACTGATTTCTCTACTACGTCGATACCTTCATCCGAACGGCTAAGACCTTGGTAGAAAATAGATGCTACTGGACCACGAGTGTTGCGGCACACATCTTTTGCAGCTTCAACGCCACCTGATGCAAGTGCAGCTTCAACTTTAGCAAGAAGTTTCTTAGTGTTTGTGCTTGACATGTTAAGGTAGATAACACGCTCAATAACGATTGCAAGACCTAAGATAAGGCAGAGTAGAAGTGGAGACATCCATTCAACACCACCTTCCATGAATTTTTGTTTCAAAACTTGGTGCATTGGCTCGCCACCAAGTTGCTCTGTTGCATCTACAACTTCTTGAGCTTGAACATCAACTGTGGTAAAACCGATTAGTGCCACAGCAAGTAGAATTGCGAAAATTTTTTTCATCTTTTTTTAAGAGTTTTGTTTGATTTGTGTTTTTTGTTATTACTTTATTTTGTTTTGTTTATTGCGTCTTTTCACGTGCGGAGAAAGCGAGATTCGAACTCGCGATACCCTTGTGAGGTATACACACTTTCCAGGCGTGCGCCTTCAACCACTCGGCCATTTCTCCAGTAATTATAAATCACGCATTTTCGTGCTTTTAGGGGTAGAAACGGTTTAAAATGCAGGTTAAAGGTAGGTATTTAAAATTAAAAAACAAAATTTTAGACTGTTATTTCTGCTCTGATTGCCATTTTCAACATCTCTTTCACTTGGTTTTCGTTGTACTGTTCTTGTGCCAGCAGGTGTGCGAGTTTGGTGTACGCGGACTCGAAGGTAATGTCCGAACCCCCTATAATTCCTATGTTTTTGAGTTTTTTGCCTGTGTCATACAGGTTCATATTCACTGCTCCTGCGGCGCACTGTGTTACATTTAGAATAAGAATTCCTGATTTTACTGCCTTTTCGAGTTTTTCGAGCAGCCACGGGCTTGTTGGGGCGTTACCCGCGCCATAGGTTTGCAGTATGATTGCTCTTAGTTTTGGTATGCCCATCACTGCGTCTATGAGTTGCGGATTGAGCTCAGGATAGACTCTAATTGTGGCGATATGAGGGCAGAGTTTTTTGTGGACTCTGAGCGCCTCGGTGGGTGGGGGCAGGAGCAGGCTTTTTTTGTAGTGTATGGTGATTCCTGCTTCAGCGAGCGCAGAGCAGTTGTGCGACTTAAAGGCATCGAAGTACTCGGAGTTATGCTTTGTCGTGCGGTTTGCTCTGAGCAGTTTGTCTTGGAAGAAGATCGCCACTTCGTTGACCACTCCTCCAGCGGCCACCTCGATTGCCGAGATGAGATTTTCCTTTGCATCTGTGCGTAGCACTCCGATTGGGATTTGCGAGCCGGTGAAGACGATGGGTTTGCCGAGATTTTCGAGCATAAAGCTCAGCGCCGAGGCAGTAAA
>CAYJIF010000116.1:0-3670 GCA_964370175.1 uncultured Rikenellaceae bacterium | reverse complement strand
ACCGCTCTCTTCGAGGTAAGTTGCGACATACCCATACCACCTTTAATACCGTGGTTAATACATGGTGCATAAGCAATGATTAGCGATGGTCCATCATAAGCCTCCGCCTCTTTGATAGCGTTTAGGTACTGACTGTGGTTTGCGCCCATTGCAACCTGTGCAACGTACACATAACCATAAGTCATAGCCATAACTCCGAGATCCTTTTTGCGAATACGCTTGCCCGACGATGCGAACTTAGCTACTGCACCCACTGGAGTTGCTTTAGAAGACTGACCACCAGTATTTGAATAAACCTCAGTATCCATAACCAAAACGTTCACATTCTCGCCAGTAGCCAACACGTGGTCAAGTCCACCATATCCGATGTCATAAGCCCAACCGTCACCACCGAAAATCCACTGTGATTTGGCAACCAAATGGTCTTTGAGTTCGATAATTTCGTTGCAATATTTGCAATCGCAAGCCTCTGCGATAGGAACGATTTTGTCCGCAAGTTCACGTGTTTTAACGCCATCTTTGCGATTTTCGAGCCACTCTGCGAACAGTCCTTTTAGTTCGTCCGAGCAGCAAGTGCATTTCTCGTTAGCCTCTTCCATAATTAGGGCAACACGCTCTCTTAGCTTTTCGCCACCGAGACGCAAGCCAAGTCCGAACTCAGCATTGTCCTCGAATAGTGAGTTAGCCCAAGCCGGACCTTTACCACAACTGTTCTTACAGTATGGAGTAGAAGGTGCCGAACCGCCATAGATAGACGAACACCCTGTTGCATTAGCCACCATCATGCGGTCGCCATATAGCTGCGTGATTGCTTTAATATATGGTGTCTCGCCACAACCTGCGCAAGCTCCCGAGAATTCGAAGAGTGGTTGCTCAAACTGTAGGTTTTTAACATTTTTAGTTTTATCCACCACGTTTGATTTGTAACCAACTTTGTGGTGTAGGTATTCCCAACGAGGTTCTTCTGCAGGAAGCAGATTTTCAAGCGGCTCCATAACCAGAGCTTTTGCCTTAGGCGCAGGACAAATTATAGCACAGTTTCCGCAACCAGTACAGTCAAGCGGAGAAACCTGAATCTTGAATTTGTACTCTTTAACTGGCCCGATACCTTGTACGAATGGTGTTCCTTCAGGTGCTGCGGCAACTTCTTCTTCGGTTGCCAAGAATGGACGGATAGCAGCGTGAGGACACACATAAGCACATTGGTTACATTGGATACAAGCCTCTGCTTTCCAATCAGGGATGAGGGCTGCGATACCACGCTTTTCGAATGCCGAAGTACCATTTTCCCAAGTACCATCTTCTCTGCCAACGAATGCCGAAACTGGAAGGTTATCACCCTCAAGGCCATTGACTGGGTCTACGATTTTGGTAATAAACTCAGGGCGTGCTTCGCTAAACTGAGGAGCGTCTGCTCCGAGCGATGCCCACTCTGCCTTCACCTCAACCTTCTCAACAGCACCACCTCTATCAACAGCGGCATTGTTCATATTAACAATTTGCTCGCCTTTGTTGCCATAAGACTTCAGGATAGCTTTTTTCATCTGCTCCACTGCTTGGTCGTAAGGAATCACGCCCGAGAGCTTGAAGAATGCAGACTGCATGATGGTATTTGTACGGTTACCGAGTCCAATTTCCGCAGCAATTTTTGTTGCATTGATTTGGTAGAAGTTGATATTGTGCTCCGCCATATACTTCTTCATAGAATTTGGCAGATGGTTTTCCACTTCGTCTGCTTCCCAGATTGAGTTCAGCAGGAATGTACCGCCATCTTTGAGTCCTTTGAGCAGGTCATATTTGCCCAAGTACGATGGCACGTGGCACGCTGCGAAGTCTGGAGTACCTACCAAGTAAGTAGAACGGATTGGAGCATCACCAAAGCGCAAGTGCGAGGAGGTGTAGCCACCCGATTTCTTAGAGTCATACGAGAAGTACGCTTGGCAATATTTGTCGGTGTTGTCACCGATGATTTTAATAGAGTTTTTGTTAGCACCCACAGTGCCATCAGCACCAAGTCCGATGAAACGAGCTTCGTAGGTACCTTTTGCACCTGCCGCAAACTCAGGACCAACTGGCAGCGACTTGAATGTCACGTCATCCACAATACCCACTGTAAAACCGTTCTTTGGTTCTGGGAGTGCGAGGTTGGTGTAGATTGCTTCGATTTGTGCAGGGGTAGTATCTTTTGACGAAAGACCATAGGTTCCACCCACGATAAGTGGGCGAACTTCTTTGTCGTAGAAGAGGTCTTTGATGTCAAGGTAAAGAGGTTCGCCGTTAGCACCAGGTTCTTTGGTTCTGTCCAACACACAGATGCGTTTTACAGATTGTGGCAGTGCTTCGAAGAAGTATTTTGCCGAGAATGGACGGTATAGGTGCACGCACATAAGACCGATTTTTTCGCCTGCAGCAACTTTGATGTCGATAACCTCTTTGATAGTTTCAGTTACCGAACCCATAGCGATTACGATATTCTCAGCATCTTCTGCGCCATAGTACGTGAATGGCTTGTACTCACGACCAGTGATTGCACTAATTTTCTCCATGTACTCTGCCACGATTGCAGGCACAGCGTCATAGAATTTGTTAGCAGCCTCACGGCTTTGGAAGTATATGTCTGGGTTTTGAGCCGTACCACGAGTTTGAGGGTGTTCTGGGTTAAGGGCTCTTTTGCGGAACTCAGCAAGTGCTTTTTCGTCCACAAGTGCACGCAGTTCGTCGGTGTCGAATTCTTCGATTTTCTGGATTTCGTGTGAGGTACGGAAGCCATCGAAGAAGCTAAGGAATGGCACACGGCCTTTGATAGCCGAGAGGTGAGCTACTGCCGAGAGGTCCATAACCTCTTGCACAGAGCCTGCTGCAAGCATAGCAAAACCGCTGGCACGGGTGCTCATCACGTCTTGGTGGTCACCAAAGATTGAAAGCGCTTGCGCTGCAAGTGCACGAGCCGACACGTGGAATACTGCGGGGAGCAATTCTCCCGCAATTTTGTACATATTTGGAATCATAAGCAGTAGACCCTGCGAGGCGGTGTAGGTGGTGGTTAGTGCACCAGCCTGAAGCGAGCCGTGCACTGCACCTGCTGCTCCTGCCTCACTCTGCATTTCTACAACCTTTACGGTTTCTCCAAAAATGTTTTTCTTACCCTTTGCTGCCCACTCGTCAACATACTCCGCCATTGTGGAACTTGGGGTGATTGGGTAAATTGCCGACACTTCGCTAAACATATAAGCAATGTGCGCTGCAGCATAGTTACCATCACAAGTAATAAATTTCTTTGCCATTCTTTTTTGTTATGATTATTTTGTTTTGATTTAAGAATCAGTACAATTGTTATACCCAAAATAGGGTATTTGCGTTTTGCGACACAAAGATAATAATTTTTAGCTTAAAATCGCAATATTTATTCTAATTCATGGTAAAAAAAGCGATTGCATTGGCATGAGCGAGGGAATTGCGGTCATTGCGGTTGATAAATCCGAGGATTGAGGGGGGGCCTCGCGGGGCGATTGTTTTTATTTTTCTATTTAGTGCAACAAATCAAAAGACGCTATGCTTCCGCCCGCGCGGCGGCGAGTGCCCTCGCTGGGCATTTGTTTTGGTTGCTCTGCTGGTTGTCGAAACTCCAAACGGTGTGCCCGCAGGCACCGCCCGCGCGGCGTAAGCGCGC
>CAYJIF010000115.1:0-3841 GCA_964370175.1 uncultured Rikenellaceae bacterium | reverse complement strand
CTGAGCTATTTCCGCAATATTTTGTGTTTTTGTACTATCCTTTCAATCTCCTCCTCTCTCCTCGCCAAGGTTGGGATTATCTCCATTCTTGGGGCAAGGTTGTGCTCTACTTTACTGAGCTATTTCCGCAATATTTTGTGTTTTTGTACTATCCTTTCAATCTCCGCCGCCTCCCTCCTTTCGTTGCTTCGGCGTGTGGGGCTTAACGGAGGACAAATGTATGGAGAAAAAATGAATTGTGCAAGAAAAATGTGAAAAAAATGCAAAAAAAGGCAAACTTTTTGTGTGTTAGTCACCTAAAATAGTTGAAAAGCATGATTAAAATGGAAAGAGTACGACTCAAATTCAAAGAAGCAATGAGTTTTGAGGCGAGTGTCGAAGGAATTGATGGAACTATTCTCCTCGATGCGCACAAGAAATACGGGGGGAGTGAACAAGGATTCAGAGCAAAACCCCTGCTATTGGTTGCTCTGGGCGGATGTACGGCAATGGACGTGGCATCGTTGCTGCGCAAAATGAGAGTGCAAGAGATCGAGAGTTTTGAAGTGGAGGTGGAGGCGAAATTGAGCCGTGAATTACCTATTGTCTACACAGTTTTTCGAGTGGTGTATTGTTTCGTGGGCGAGAGTGACGAGCTTTCGGTGGAGTCTCTCAAAAAGCTGCACCGCATAGTGGAAATGAGCCAGCATCGATATTGCGGGATGAGTGCAATGTTGCGCCACGTGGCACCGATATGCTACTGCATTACCTACAACGGCAAGCCTCTGGATCGCTGTGTCTGCGAACCATTGGAGCGTTAGGGTGTTTGTGTCTTTTAGAGCGTTAAATCGAGTGCGTTGCAGAGTGGCATCACGTTGGGGTTTTGCTCTACGAGTCGCTCGAGTTTTTGTTGTGCGGTGACGGGTTTATCGAGTATGACTTGTTCGGAAACTATGATTCGGATGGGGTGTTTGAAGTTAAAGAGCTCTATCATGTCGCTATCGATGGCCACCATTGAGTTTGTTATTTCGGTTTCCATCAGCTCGTTTGGGGCTGTGACTGTGATTTTCTCATTGTCAAACGTTGCGGTGGCAAGAACAGCTGCTGTTCGGGGTTTTTGGCGCTGTTCCCACAGTTGTACGAGCTCACCGAATCGGGCTACGAGCACTCGGAGTCCTTCTTCTTTGTTGAGTTGAGGAATTTGTTGTCTTTCGGCGGCGACAGTTTCGCTTTGTGTCAGAGGTGCGTTGATGGAGAATCCCAGCGATGTTGTATTTTGCGTAGGTGCAGGGGTCGGTGCAGGTGCAGGCGGTGGGGTAGGCGCTGGTGCAGGTGCTGGAGCGGGAGGTGGAGTAGTGGGTGCAGGTGCAGGAGTAGTGGGTGCAGGTGCAGGAGTGCTGGGTGCAGCACTCTGAGTCGCAGAAGCCGGAGCAACCCTCGGAAGTGGCGTGGTAGTGGTCTTTGGGACAACGGCATCGGTGCAGGCAAGGCCTGCGAGTTTCATCAGCATGAGCTCTACGTGTAGGCGGCGTGAGGTCGCAATTTTGTATGTCGCCTCCGCATTAGAACATAGGTTAATGGCCGAGAAGAGTATCCCCACATCGCAACTCTGTCCCACGGTTTTATAGCGTTCGGCAACAGCACCGCTTAGTTCCAATAGTGGGAGAGTTTGCGGATTCTTGGCAATAAGCAAGCTGCGCAAGTGTTCGCACATGCCCAGCAGGAAATGCCCCCCGTCGAAACCCTCGCTCAGTATCTTATCAAAGAGCATGAGCATTGCTGCGTAGTCGCCTGCGACTGCCATCTCCATGACCGAGAAATAAGTGTTGTAGTCCAGTGCCCCGAGCGATTCGGCTACTTCTGCGAATTTCAGGTCGTTGCCGCAGAACGATACCACTCTATCAAAAGTAGAGAGCGCATCACGCATGCCGCCATCAGCGCGGCTGGCAATGAGGTTTAGCGAATCGTCATCGAATTTCACTCCCTCGCTCCCTGCAATGAAGGTCAAATACTCCACAATGTCGTTTACCTTGATGCGGTTGAAATCGTAGATTTGGCATCGGGAGAGTATGGTGGGAAGGATTTTGTGTTTTTCGGTGGTGGCGAGCACAAAAATAGCGTGTGCAGGTGGCTCTTCCAGCGTTTTTAGAAAAGCGTTGAAAGCGTTTGCCGAGAGCATGTGAACCTCGTCGATGATGTAGACACTGTACTTGCCAATTTGGGGAGCGACCCTGACTTTGTCGGCAAGCGTGCGAATATCGTCCACGCTATTGTTGCTGGCGGCATCCATCTCATGGATGTTGAAGCTCCTGTCGGCGTTGAATGCCATGCAGCTTTCGCACTCTCCGCAAGCGTCATGCTCGGGAGTCGGATTCAGGCAGTTAATGGCCTTAGCGAATATGCGCGCACAGGTGGTCTTGCCCACTCCTCGAGGGCCCGTGAATAGGTAGGCATGTGCCAAATGACCCTCGCTAATTGCATTGCGAAGCGTCTGGGTGATATGGTTTTGCCCCACCACACTTCTGAAAATCTGTGGGCGGTACTTGCGTGCTGATACTACAAATTCACTGCTATTCTGGCTCATCTTACTGTGCTTATGGCTATTGTTTTTTTATTGCTATTGTTAGCTTAATGTCGTCAATTTCTATTTCGTGTTCTTGACTTTGCTCCACTACTTCTACTTGCGAGCAGAGGGTTTGCGAGGCGATGTAGTCTTTGAAATTCCTCACCGCAGCATCGCTCTGAGCGTGCGAACTGATGGTGAGCGAAATTCTATCGGTCACCTCCAGGCCACTGTCTTTGCGAAGATTTTGCACGCGGTTCACAATCTCACGAGCTATGCCTTCTTCTCGGAGCTCCTCGGTGATGGTGACGTCAAGAGCGATGGTGAGTTGCCCCTCGCTTGCTACCAGCCAGCCTGGCATATCCTCCGAGGTGATTTCAACATCTTCGCGTTGCAACGTTATGTTCTGTGATGCGAGGGTCAATTGGCACGTACCAACGGCTTCCATCTCGGCGATTTGCTCTTGGGTCATCTGCGAAACTACCGCGGCAATTTCTTTCATCTGCGCACCGTATTTCTTGCCCAGCACAGCGAACAGCGGTTTGATGCGCTTGGTGATTACCCCAGTAGTGTTGGTTATGTACTCAATCTCCTTGACGTTCACCTCGTTGAGGATCAATTCGTGAACGGCGTGTAGTTGCACTTGCAATTCGGGGTTGAGTACTGGTATTATCATTTTGCTCAATGGTTGACGCACTTTGATGCTCACCTTGCGGCGCAGGGCCAGAACCATCGAGGTTGCTCTTTGAGCGAGTGCCATTTGCACTTCGAGTTCTTTGTTGATTTGCGCCATGTCGGCGCTTGGGAACGAGCTGAGGTGCACAGAACCCTCGCCGCCGAGGTCTCTGAAAATCTGTTCGGTGATGAATGGCGCAATGGGCGATGCCAGTTGAGCCACTTTTGTCAAACACTCTTTGAGAGTTTGGTATGCAGCGAGTTTATCCTTGGTCATCTCCCCACCCCAGAAGCGGCGGCGGTTGAGCCTCACATACCAGTTCGATAGGTTTTCGCCCACAAACTCCGCGATTTCACGAGCAGCTTGAGTTGGCTCATAATTTTCGTAGTGGTTAGTGACACTTTTAATCAGTGAGTTTAGCACAGAGATAATCCACTTGTCAATCTCTGGACGTTCTGCTACTGGTACTTCGTCTTCTGCGCCAGTGAAGTTGTCCACAGTGGCGTAAAGAGCGAAGAATGAGTATGTGTTGAAAAGCGTGCCAAAGAACTTGCGGCGCACTTCGTCCACACCCTCGGCATCGTACTTGAGGTTGTCCCACGGCTGTGAGTTGCTTATCATAT
>CAYJIF010000114.1:0-3934 GCA_964370175.1 uncultured Rikenellaceae bacterium | reverse complement strand
AAAAAAGCCTCAGCAATCGTTTGATTACCAAGGCTTTCTATTGTCGGGATGACTGGATTCGAACCAGCGGCCACACGCCCCACCAAAGACAGGAGTGTGGATTCTAGCTAACACAAAAAAGCCTCAGCAATCGTTTGATTACCAAGGCTTTCGTATTGTCGGGATGACTGGATTCGAACCAGCGGCCACACGCCCCACCAAAGACAGAAGTGTGTACTCTAACTAACATAAAAAAGCCTCAGCAATCGTTTGATTACCAAGGCTTTCTATTGTCGGGATGACTGGATTCGAACCAGCGGCCACACGCCCCCCAGACGTGTACTCTAACCGGGCTGAGCTACATCCCGAAGCTCTTTTCGTTATATTATTTTTCTTTTTTTCCTCTCTCTCTCTCAGCACCCACATCTCGCCCCCCCCTTGGTAGCCGCTCCGCGACTCGAACGCGAATCTGAAGTTTAGGAAACTTCCGTTCTATCCCTTGAACTAAGCGGCCTTAATTTCTCGCGTTATATACACTCTCACCTCACCTCACCTCACTTTTCCATAGCCTCCGTACTCTTTTACTTCCTACCTTCTCTATACGCACACACACATCACCCTCCTCCCTCTCTTGCAAAAGTCCTTTATTTTGGGTCATACGCCCACTTCAGGTACAGCGCACCCCAAGTGTAACCTCCGCCAAACGCTGCGAGTATTAGGTTGTCGCCACGTTTGAGTTCTTTTTCATAATCATACAGGCACAATGGTATTGTTGCAGCTGTTGTATTGCCATATTTTTCGATAGTCACCATACAGCGTTCATGTGGCAGTTTCATGCGGTCTGCAACAGCGGTAATAATACGCATATTTGCTTGGTGAGGCACCAGATACTTGATATTTTCAGCTGTCAGGTTGTTGCGATTCATAACATTCAGAGCCACATCAGCCATGTTCGACACCGCAGCTTTGAAGACTGTTTGGCCATCTTGGTGAATATAGTGCAGTTTATCTTTTATGGTTTGTTCCGTGGCTGGATGGGCCGAGCCACCACCTTTTATGTACAGGTGTAGGATTCCACCTCCGTCCGAGTGCAGTTGAGCATCCATAACGCCAACGCCTTCGGTCGATGCTTCGAGCAGTACAGCCGCAGCTGCATCTCCAAAAATTGGGCATGTAGTTCTATCTGTGTAGTCTACAATGGATGACATTTTGTCAGCCCCCACAACGATAACTTTCTTTTGGTTGCCGCTCACGATGTACTGAGCCGCAGTGTTGAGCGCGAACAAAAAGCCGCTACATGCTGCCGACACGTCATAACAGAATGCATTATTGATGCCTGTATTGTGTGCAATGATATTGGCAGTCGAGGGGAAGAACATATCTGGAGTAATCGTAGCGCAAACTACCATTCCAATTTCTTCGGGATTTACCCCTGTTTTATCTAAGAGGTTTTGCACAGCACGGATACCCATGTAAGAGGTGCCGCGGCCTTCGCCTTTGAGAATATGGCGGGTTTTAACGCCGATTCTTGACATTATCCACTCATCAGTGGTGTCTACCATGCGTGACAACTCGTCGTTATCGAGTATGTATTCGGGCAGGTATGCGCCTATGCCGGTAATTGCTGCTGTGATTTTTTCCATATTAGCTCGTGATACTTTAGTTTTTTGCAAATGCTGCTTTGAGTTTTTCAATCATTTGCGATTTTGCGGCTTTGGCAGTTGCCGCTATCATGTTTGATATTGCCAGCGGGCTCGAGGCTCCGTGTCCGATGACAACCGTAGAATTTATACCCAATACTGGAGTTCCGCCTACCACTTCATAGTTCATTGAGTTGATGGCAGGGTGGTCAACCCCTTCTGGAGCGAGTCTGTCGTAGAGGTTTTCGAGGAGCTTGAGAAGAATGTTACCCACAAAGCCATCGCAAACCACTACGTCCCATTTTTCAGAGCTTAGCAAGTCTTTGCCTTCGATGTTGCCAACGAAATTCACTTTGTCGTTACTCTTCAGCGCTTCATAGGTCGCTTTTGCGAGCAGATTTCCCTTGCCTTCTTCCGAACCGATATTCAACAGTGCTACACGTGGGGTTTGCACCTCACAAATCTCTTCCGAATAGAGTGCACCCATTGTGGCGTATTGTTCCAGAACCTCAGGCTTACAGTCAGCATTAAGTCCCACATCCAAAAGCGTGAGAGGTTTGCCCTCCACACTAAGGTAGTGAGTCGCAATGGTTGGTCTTTGCACGCCATCCACAGATTTGATGACGAACATTGAGCCCACCATCATTGCTCCAGTTGAGCCTGCCGATGCAAAACCCGCAATCTTGCCTGCAGCAAGGTGCATGAAACCTTTAACAATGCTCGAATTTGGCTTCGACTTGAATGCTTCGGCGGGATGGTCGCCCATCTCAATCACCTCGGCGCAGTCCACCACTTCGATAGTACTGTCTTGGGGCAGGTACTTTGAAATCTCTTGTTGCATGCCATAGAGCACAACCTCAACACCCTCGGGGGCGTTTTGTTCAAAGAGCAAAGCTCCTTTCACTACAGCTTCGGGCGCATAGTCTCCGCCCATTGCATCAACTCCAATTTTCATAGTCTTGAAACGTTAAACAGTTGTATTTTCTTCGCTTTGATAGTGTTCTAACTCTTTTCGCAGAGAATCGGCGAGCGCTGGCGTGTGACAACTTCCTCTTACATTGCTAATAGCATCAGCTCTGTGCTGGCTGAGGCGTGCTGACACAACAGCTTTCGTGTTCTGCGTTCGGCCGGGAGGTTACTTCCAGCCCGAGAGTCGCCTTGCCACACTATCGCGCACCACAAGTGCGCGTGGGCAAGCGGCTCGAAAGAGTTGTTACGCTTTAACTTCTGTAGCTTGTTTGCCGCGATAGTATCCACAGTCTGGACACACGCGGTGCAATAGTGTTGCAGAGCCGCAAGAAGAGCATACTCCAAGTGTAGGAGCTACTGCTTTGTAATGAGTACGACGTTTGTCGCGACGTGTAGACGAAATCTTGTGTTTAGGATGTGCCATTTTTTCTTAACTTTCCTTTTTTTTGTTTATATGTATATTGTAATATTTTCTGCTGTTGTATGTTGCTCGTGCTTTTCTCCTTCCGTTCCCTCTTGCTCACCTTGTTCTGTTCTCTTTATTCTCTCCGCCCTCTTTATTCCGTCTCTTCTTCGTTTTCTTCGGAGTCGTCTGTCGCCGCCTCGCCGCTGAGGTATTTCATAGCCTCGGGGTTGCATTCGTTGGTGCTGCTGTGCATTCTTTGCATTGGCAGGCTCAGCACGATACTCTCAAAAATCCATTGCTCCATGTCCAATACATCGTCGCTGGGGTCGAGCCAAATAATGTCGCCATCATATTCTCCCTTTTCGTGCGCAGTTTTTATCACCACTTCGCCTTGGAAGTCCACCTCTTGCTCATACTCCTCCATACATCTATCGCATTCACACTTCACCACGCCTTCAATTTCCACTTGTGCTTCCATTAGGTTTGCGCCTTTTTTCAGCGTAACATGTACTGTGCCTTCGCCTCCGGTGATGCCGCTGTCCTCGCCACTATCCGCAAACATTTCATCGTCATACTCCCACTCAAAAGTGTGTTCTGCTTGAGTCAGCGAGTGGTGGTTTATTGTGTATTTATCTTTGCGTTCCATATTTGTATTCGTTGCAAAAGCGGCGTGTCGAGCACATTGTTAATATAGTCTATCGCACACCTTTAGCTCGGCAAAGGTAAGACTTTTTTATTTATTCGCAAAATTTTTGTTTATTTGGTCGGGGTTTTTCTTTTTTGTTGTTGTTTTCCTGTAGGTGCAACAGGTCAAAAGGGTCTCTGGCCCGCCTGCGCGGCGGCGGGTGGCGAGTGCCCTCGCTGGGCTATTGTTTTTCCATTACTACAACAAAACAATTCGGGGTGCCCGCAGGCACCGCCCGCGCGGCGTAAGCGCGCC
>CAYJIF010000113.1:0-3993 GCA_964370175.1 uncultured Rikenellaceae bacterium | reverse complement strand
TTGCAGGATGCGCCGTGGTTATTAGTCACGACCGCTGGTTCCTCGATAGAATTGCTACTCACATTCTCTCGTTCGAGGGCGATGGCAGTGTGGTCTTTTTCGAGGGCGGATACTCGGAGTACGAGGCTCACAAGATTGCTAAGAATGGCGGCGAAGAGCCCTCGAAAGCGAAGTATCGCAAGCTAATGGACTAATGAGCCACAATGTGCGCCATGGCTTTGCCTGCGCACTGCAGTTTTGCCTTTGGCTCTTGTTTGAGTGCCAAGGGTAGAGAGGAATTAAATAAGGGAGGAGGTGTTTTCTATTTGCCGTAAATTGCACGCAAATAGAAAACACCTCCTCCCTAAATATTACGAATAGGAGTGCCGTCTTGTACTCTCCCCTATTTTTATTTGTTGTAGGCAGCCTTCATCACCTCTCTCATGAGCATCTCCTCTGCCACAAAGAGCTTGCCGACTTGATTAGGCGTAAGAATTTTTAAGAACTGCTCGGTTCCTTGCTTCATCAGCTCGCCCTTTTCTTGCTCAATTCCCACCCACTGCTGCACATCTTGGAGAGTCGCCTCGTTATTGCTAATCTTTCTGTACAGATCACGTTCGCGGCGATGAAGCTTGTGTACCTTCTCAGAATGCTCTTCGTACAGAGGCCAAAATTTTTGACCTTCCTCAGCGCTCAGTTCCATGAGCCGGGTGAAGATTCC
This sequence comes from uncultured Rikenellaceae bacterium, assembly GCA_964370175.1. GTDB lineage: Bacteria > Bacteroidota > Bacteroidia > Bacteroidales > Rikenellaceae > Mucinivorans. Next base: position 3,293 of record CAYJIF010000113.1, on the reverse strand, counting down.
AACTCTTAGGGCTTCGACCTGTTCTTTGTATTTTTTTCCTCCCTTTTGTTCCTCCTGCGCGCAGGTGGTTGCAGTTGCTGTGAATGCCACAAAGCACAATAGTATCAAAAAACGTTTCATGTCAGTATTTTTTTTCGCTAATTAAAATATAATTAAATATTACTCAACTAAACTCTCATTATCTTCGAGAATGTCGAGATTAAGTCCTCCTAATCCTCCCAAACCCCAGTCCTCGACATATTCTGCCGCTTCCTGCGCAAACAGCTCGGCATCATCCGATTCCACCATATCATAATAATCCAGCACGTCTGCATTCCACAGCACCGCCTCTTCAGCCGTAATTTCGGCAGTAAGTAGTGTTGTGGCTGTGTCCTCTTGCTCCTCATTGACGGTGCTGTTGATGAACATAAAGGCTGTGGAGCTAAGCCCCACGAGCAGTACAAACGATGCTGCCAATCCCGCCAAGCTACGCCAGTTGGTAGTCATTTTTTTCTTCTCACGTGGCACAAAGTCCACAATCACAGCAGAATCATCCTGCTGCTGTTCTTTGCTCTGGGGTTGCACCCCACTGTGGATAGTGCGTGCCAATATCCTGGCCTTCACATCCTCGAAGTAGCCTTCGGGTACTTTATATGGGTTTTCTTGCTCTTTCATACTTACTTAGATACATTTTGTATGTAAAGGTTTAAAAGTTCTTCTACTTTTTTTTCTGCGTGGTGGTATGAAGCCTTCAATCCCCCCACCGAAGTGCCAGTAATCTCGGCTATTTGGGAGTATGGCATCTCGTCAAAATACCGCATATTAAACACCGCTCGCTGCTTGGGAGGCAGCGAATCTATTGCCATGCCCAGAGCCTTCTGCGCCGCATCGCCATCAAAATAAGAGTCATTGTCGTAGAGATTGTTGAGCTGTGTCACGTCCAGACTCTGCACCTCAGTGTGGTTGCGCTGCGAACGCAAATAACCAAGCGCCTCGTTCACCGCAATGCGATACAACCACGTGTACAATGCCGATTCGCTACGAAAATTCTCCAAGTTCTCCCACACTCGAACAAAAGTGTTCTGCAGAACGTCGTCCGCATCATCGTGGCTGCGCACAATGCGACGGATGGCATAGTACAACCGCTGGCTGTACTTATCTACTATTTGCTCGAAATCTATCATCATTTTCTATACAAGTGACAAAGATATAAGTTTTTTAAATAAAAAATAGTACCTTTGCACCATAAAAATTTAAAATAAATAAAAAACACAGCGTAACAAAATGGCAACAACTGCGGATATTAAAAACGGTATGTGCATTGAGTTCAATGGCAAAACATTCTCAATCGTAGAATTCCAACACGTCAAACCTGGCAAAGGTCCAGCGTTTGTGAGAACTAAACTCAAAAACCTCGAAAATGGTAGAGTTATCGACAACACCTTCACGGCTGGTGTCGCTATCGAACCCGTGAGAGTGGAGCGTAGACCATACCAATACCTATATGAAGATGACTTGGGGTGCAACTTCATGCACACCGAAACCTTCGAACAAATCCAAATCGAAAAATCTATGATTCCTAACGTAGACCTAATGAGAGAAGGACAAGTTGTTGAGGTAATGTTCCATACCGAAAAAGAGATGGTGCTGTCGGCTGAACTGCCTCCAGTTATCGACATGGAAGTAACCTATACTGAGCCTGGATTCAAAGGCGATACGGCAAGTAGCAACGTGCTCAAACCTGCAACCGTGGATACTGGTGCTGAAATTCGAGTACCACTATTCATCCACACTGGCGAGAAGATTCGCGTGGATACCCGCACCAGAGAATACCACGAACGTATTAAGTAACCCCGCCCCTCCACGTACAAACTTTAGCACCACTCCCGCCCCGCCCCCAGAGCGAAGTGTGCTATCTATCTATCTTCTAACTGCTCTTAGGGTAACACCTAAGGGCAGATTTTTTTTGTACGGGTCGCTAATGTACAGCTCCAGAGCTTCAATTTCAAAACTATCACCCAAAATCTGACTCAACACCGTGTGGGCAACTATGGGGGAGAGACCCATGGAATAGAGACTAAGCAGGATGAATGCTCCGCTGTGCGCCTCAAGCAGCTTGGCACAGCCTGAGAGAAGCTCGTAAATCTGCTCCTCCAATACCCATTTCTGCCCGTCAGGACCACGGCCATAAGCAGGCGGGTCGAGAATAATAGCACTATATTTATTACCACGACGCACCTCCCTGAGAGTAAAAGCCATGGCATCATCGGTGATATAGCGAATGGAGGAAATACCGCTTGCCTCGGCATTCTCGCGCGCCCAGGTGTTCACAACTTTCACCGAGTCGAGGTGAGTGACCTCAGCCCCCGCCAGTGCCGCCGCCACTGAGGCCGCACCCGTGTAGGCAAACATATTGAGCAGCTTAGGCGTGTTGATTGGAGCACTTTTGTGCTGCATTGAGGCGAGCTGTCGCTGCACGTAATCCCAGTTAGAGGCTTGCTCTGAAAATAGTCCCACGTGCTTGAACGAAGTGAGTCCGAGCCTCATCTTTAACACCCCTTGTGCGAGTTTGTGGCTGACCCACCACTGCTCCGCTACTCCACGGCGAACGTCCCAATTTCCACGCTCGCCATCGCTGCCAGTTTTGGTAAAAATTGCAGAGGCACGCTCCCTCCACTCCGTCTGGGTGAGTGTTGGCATCCAGAGTGCTTGCGGCTCGGGGCGAACCAGCACATTGGAGCCAAAACGCTCGAGTTTGTAACCGCCGCCGCTATCCAATAGTTCGTATTGAGTGTTATCCCAGTGCGTTGCCTGAGGTGTGATTTTCATCATAATCGTGTGAGTTTGATTTCGCGGGCAAAGTTACGAAAAGAAAACCACATCGAACAAGTTTGCTGAGTAAAAGTCGCGAAGAAAAAACATATGGCAATGTTCCTAAGGGGTGTTTAGACTCACATACGTCCTCTCACAGGCGGAGGCAAAGGCGGCAATTCTTCTCTTCAGCGGGCATTTGTTTTTCTATCGGTGCAATAAATCAAAAGGGTCTCTGACCCCGCCCGCGCGGCGGCGGGTGGCGGGTGGCGGGTGCCCCGCTGGGCATTTGTTTTGGTTACTCTGCTTGTGTGAAAAATGTATCGAAACTCCAATCGGTGTGCCCGCAGGCCGCCGCCCGCGCGGCGGCGGGTGCCCCCGCAGGGCAATTGTTTTGGTTGCTCTGCTTGTGTAAAAAATGTATCGAAACTCCAAACGGGGTGCCCGCGGCACCGCCCGCGCGGCGTAAGCGCGCCCTCCCCGGCGAGGGGAGCTATAGCAAA
>CAYJIF010000112.1:0-4105 GCA_964370175.1 uncultured Rikenellaceae bacterium | reverse complement strand
AGCCTTTGGCTTCCCGCCAATTTTCAGTGCTTATGGTTCTGCTCGTACTGATGGTTAGCAAATGGAGAGTAGCAATATTGTAGAGGTCATAAAAGGGTCTCTGACCCCGCCCGCGCGGCGGCGGGTGCCCCCGCCATACCACATGAAAATAGGAGCACCCTCAATTAGAAAGCACCCCTACCAAATTCTCCTTTAATGCGCAACGCGCAAAGAATACTACTTCAACTCCTCATACTCATGATAACTCAATCCACAGCTCTCGCTCCAATACTTCACAAGCTCCCTGAGCCTCAACACAAAATTATCGTAGTCCTTATTTGCTAAATCGCTCCATCCCACCTCAGCATAAGCCGCAAGGCGCGGGAAAGTTTGAGTCTGCACGCGCTCTTCGGTCGGAGCCCACTCTCTCCACATCTGAGTTCCAAGCCCGATGACATTATCTTCGTACTCTTTGCTGAGCCCCTCAGGAATAGGGTCGAAGCTATACGCCTTGCTCAGCGAAATATTGTCGTGCGAATAGTCCAAATAAGTGGAGCCATGATAAGAATTCACCAATCTGTATCCATCCTGCGCTGCTTTTGTAAGTTCATTGAGATCACCTTTCCAGAAGTGCACAATCACGTTAGGTGCAATCTTTGTTGAGGTTTCGTCAAAAGAGATGTTATCATCAGCGTGGAGATTTGTCCCCAAGATTTCGTTCCACCCCATCATGCTTGCTCCTAGGCTTTCGATGTAGCGTGACATTTCGTTTGTGAATTCAATCTGAATATCCATAAATGAGGTATATCCCATTTTTTCTTTATGTGCAACCATATCTGCATCTTCTTCCCAGTGGTCGAATCGAACTTCGTCGCCGCCAATGTGAATCACGTCGGTATCGAATAGCTCGTACACCTCCTTAACCACATCTTTGAGGAATTGTTTTACTCGTGGGTCAATAACATCGTAGGTATGGTAGTGCTTACCGAATTTTGCGGGGACATCGATTTGTTCATTTTTAGTACCGAGCCATGGGTATGCAGCAATAGCGGCGCAGGCGTGGCCTGGCATTTCGATTTCTGGCACAACCTTAATATTGCGTTCTTTTGCATACTTCAAGATTCTGCGAATTTGGCGCTGGGTGTAAAATCCTTCGTAAGGCTCGCCCGTGGTTTCATCGCTATTCCAGCCACCAACTTGGGTGTCTTTTCTTTTGCCGCCAATTTCGGTGAGTAGCGGATATTTTTTTATCTCGATTCTCCATCCAGCATCATCTGTGAGGTGCCAGTGAAAGACGTTCATCTTCATGTCGGCCATAGCGTCCAAGAGGCGATAGACTCCCACTTCTCCCATAAAGTGGCGGGACTCATCCAACATATACGAACGCCACTCGAAGCGTGGGCTATCCACAATTTTCTGAGCGGTGAGTTTAAAGCCATCCTCCTGTTGCGAGGCACGAAGCAGCTGGAGCAGGGTTTGAACGCCATAAAATGCACCTGCTTTGGTTGCAGCCACAATCTTAATTTTGTCATCCTTTATCAGTAGCTCATAGGCTTCTGCGCCCATTTTCGCATTTTTATTGACATTAATTTGCACCAAGGTAGGCTTAGTTTCTTTTTCCGCCACACCGAATTGGGCTACGATTTCTTCTCTAGCGTATTTTGCTACGCCCGCAGCATTTTTGTGTTTGATTTTGATGCTTTTGGAGACTTGCACATCGCCGCCTAATAGCTCCACGTTATTTGGGCGAGGCACAACAACATCTGCTGCGCTCTGAGCTCTAACCGTCGCAACGCACGCAAGGAATAGTGCGACAGCCATCATAATTTTTTTTGTCATGTTTCTGTATTTTTTTTTGTTTTTTAGTGATTTTTCTCACCCACAAAGTTAATAAAAAAAGATTGCTAAAAAAAAGAGGAGAGGTGCAAAATTGCACCTCTCCTCTTTTTTATTTATCTATTTCTGGTCTTCAGACTACCAATTCAAGATCTTCGCGAAGTCAAATTCCTCTGGATTCTCAACATAAGCACTTGCTTGTTGATAGTCCTCTGGAGTAATCACGTTGAAGATATTGTCGATAATCATCTTTACTCTTGTCGATTCGATTTCAACCAAGCGAGGTGGAATTTTGCCAGTCTCAGCATCTTGAAGATCGCTTAGGTACAATGGCTTAACATCGCCTGTGGTGTCCACAAACACCATACAACCGGTGATTCCATTGCTGTAAAGTTCATAAACGCCCATACCAAGTAGCGAGCAGTACTCCAAGTCGTAAGCGCAAGGAGTTTGGCAACGCACCTCGTATCCAATCTCTACTGGGCGAGATTTTACTTTCAGCATAGTTTGAGCGATTTTATTCTCAAGCATTTCGTTGAAAATGTGCGCCTTAGAAACTTTACCAAGTTCTGGGTGACCGTGATCATCGTAGGTGAAGTTCACGCCAGACTTCTTGATTTCCTCGTCAGAAAGGGCGTGGAATACACCCTCCGAAATCATTGCTGCACCATAGTTCATACCCATAATCTTACGCTTCAAAATAGACGAAACCACAAGGTTTACGATTTTATCCACTGTAATTTCGGTTTTGTTGAACATCTCTGGAATTACGATAATTGGGTAGTGGCAAGCAGTACCGATGCCAAAAGCAAGGTGGCCAGCCGAACGACCCATAGCCGCTACGATGAACCAGTTTTCGCTTGTACGAGCGTCATTGTACACTGTGCGACCAATGGTTGAGCCTTGATCCATAGCCGATTGGTACCCAAAAGTTGGGGTAGCGTTAGGTAGTGGAAGGTCGTTGTCGATGGTCTTAGGCACGTGGATGTTCGAGATTGGGTAGTTGTGCGACTGCAAGAATTTTGCAACACGGTTTGCAGTAGATGCAGTATCGTCACCTCCAACAGTCACAAGTAGTGTGATGTTGTTTTTGATGAACAGATCAAGGTTAAAGTCATTCTCGAAGTTGCTGTCCGTTGGTTTGAAACGGCTCATTTTCAAGAAAGATCCACCACGATTGAAAATATCGTCCGCCAACATAAAGTCGATGTCAGTGGTACGAGGGTTTTGAGTGAATAGGCTTGAGTAACCTTCGTGAAGACCGATTACACGGTAGCCCTTCTGGATGAAGGTCTTAGCAACCGAACCCACCACGGAGTTCATTCCTGGAGCTGGACCGCCACCAGTAAGAATAGCAATAGCTTTTTGTTCCATTTTATTTTGTTTTTTTTATAAGTTTCGGGAAAAAAGGAGTGGCAAACAAGCCCATTTACTTCAGCTCACTTGCCACTCTCCTTGTTTATTTAATTTACAGTACGTCGATGCAGTTCAAATCTTCGAAAGATTGTTTTAGGCGAGCAACGATTGCTTCTTCGCCTTTGCGCAACCACACGCGTGGGTCGTAGTATTTTTTGTTTGGTTTGTCAGCACCTTCTGGGTTACCAAGTTGGCTTTGAAGGTAGCCTTCGTTCGCAACGTAGAATCCACGAACGCCATCCCAGAATGCCCATTGCATATCAGTGTCAAGGTTCATTTTGATTACACCGTAGCCGATAGATTCACGGATCTCCTCTTGAGTAGAACCAGAACCACCGTGGAATACGAAGCTAACTGGTTTCTCTACTGTTGAGTGTTTTGCTTGGATGAATTTCTGAGATTCGTCAAGGATTTTTGGGTTCAACACCACGTTACCTGGCTTGTAAACACCGTGAACGTTACCGAACGACGCTGCGATAGTGAAGTTAGGCGAAACGGCAAGAAGTTTTTCGTATGCTTCGCAAACCTCCTCTGGTTGAGTGTAAAGTTTCGATTGGTCAACGTGAGTGTTATCCACACCATCTTCCTCACCACCGGTGATACCAAGTTCGATTTCAAGGGTCATACCCATTTTGGCCATACGCTCCAAGTATTTAGCGCAGATGTCAAGGTTTTCCTCGAGCGACTCTTCCGAGAGGTCGAGCATGTGCGAGCTGAAAAGTGGAGTACCAGTTTCTGCAAAGTGTTTCTCCGATGCGTCGAGCAGGCCGTCAATCCAAGGAAGGAGTTTTTTTGCAGCGTGGTCAGTGTGCAGGATTACAGGCACACCGTAAGCTTCAGCCACAGTGTGTACGTGTTTTGCAGCCGAGATACC
>CAYJIF010000111.1:0-4149 GCA_964370175.1 uncultured Rikenellaceae bacterium | reverse complement strand
GGGCGGACGCATAGCGTCTTTTGATTTGTTGCACCGATAGAAAAACAGAAACAAAAGCCCTGCGGGGGCACCCGCCACTCGCCATCCCCAGCCAGCCGCAGAGCGAACCGACCATAAAACACTCGCTATTCTATTCCCCCGAAAATATCCCTCAATGCCTCACTCAACGACTCAAGAGCCTCCGCCTCACGCCAATCCTCAATATTATCATCCGTATAATTCGAAACAGTGCGAATCTGTGCAAAAGCCACACCCTCGCACGCAGCCATCGCCATAAAACCAGCCCCCTCCATCGTCTCTATCTGTTTTTCATCGCGCTGATATGGCGTGCACGCACAAGTCACAGTTCTGGCACTCACTCGCTGATAACCCTCTGCCACAAAATCGCTCAAATACAACTCCTGCTCGAATGGCTCAAAAAGCCCGCTCTTAGGGCGATAAGCTCCCAAATCACTATTGCTGTCCTCGCAAACTATAACCACCTCACCTACCTTGAGATCTTTGGTCACAGCGCCCGCCGTGCCTACCTGTACAACCATCTGTGGTTTGTACCTGCGTATAGCTTGCAGTGTGTTTATCATTGTTGGAACGTTCCCGATGCCGCTCTGAACGACCACCGTGTCATTGCCCAACGCCTGTTTTACTGCTGCAGTTTCTTCCTGCGTTGCTGCTATGAAGAGAATTTGTGTCATATTTTGTCAGTTTTTGTCAGTTTCTTATACTGTATATCTAATAGAATAGGACAAAAATAGTTAAAAATGTCATCATAAGCAAAACGGCACAGAAATTGAGCAAAAAATAACTACAACCAGCATAAGTGTAGACTGGTGAGATAGACGAGCTGCCATGCATACGCATAGTTCGAGAGCTATTTGGATAAGAAAATTATTAAATTTAAGTATAACTATAAAACTAAGAAAAAAATGGGAAAAATTATTGGAATTGACCTCGGAACGACAAACTCATGCGTTTCGGTAATGGAGGGTAACGAACCAGTTGTTATCACCAACAGCGAAGGACACCGCACAACACCTTCGATTGTAGCATTTGTGGGCGACGAGCGCAAAGTGGGCGAACCTGCTAAGCGTCAAGCTATCACAAACCCTACGAACACCGTGTTTTCAATCAAAAGATTCATGGGCGAAAACTTCGACCAAATGTCAAAAGAAATCTCTCGTGTGCCATATAAAGTAGTTAAAGGCGCGGGAAACACTCCACGAGTTGAGATTGAGGGTCGTGAATACTCGTCACAAGAAATCTCGGCAATGGTGCTTCAGAAAATGAAGAAAACGGCTGAAGAGTACCTCGGGCAAGAAGTTACAGAAGCTGTTATTACAGTGCCTGCGTACTTCAGCGACAGCCAGCGTCAAGCAACCAAAGAGGCTGGCGAAATTGCTGGACTTACAGTTAAGCGTATTATCAACGAACCTACTGCGGCAGCACTTGCCTATGGTCTTGACAAACAGAATAGTGACCAAAAAATCGCAGTGTTTGACCTTGGTGGTGGTACTTTTGACATCTCGATTTTGGAACTCGGCGATGGTGTTTTCGAAGTAAAATCTACCAACGGTGACACTCACCTCGGTGGCGACGACTTCGACCAAGTGATTATCGACTGGATGGCAGAGGACTTCCAAGCGAAATTCAATATCGACCTCCGCAAAGATCCTATGGCACTACAACGCCTAAAGGAAGCAGCTGAAAAAGCTAAGATTGAACTGTCGAGCTCGGCTCAAACAGAAATCAACCTGCCTTATATCATGCCAGTGGATGGCATCCCTCAGCACTTGGTGTTGAGCCTGTCGAGAGCTAAGTTCGAGCAACTTGCCGACAAGCTAATCCAAGCGACACTCGTGCCATGCGAAACAGCTCTCAGAGATGCAGGAATGAGCGCCTCAGAGGTTGACGAAGTGATTTTGGTGGGAGGTTCGACTCGTATTCCAGCGATTCAGGCGATTGTAGAAAAATTCTTTGGCAAAGCTCCTTCTAAAGGTGTGAATCCAGACGAAGTAGTGGCTGTTGGTGCTGCGATCCAGGGTGGAGTGCTCACCGGCGAGGTGAAGGACGTACTTCTTCTTGACGTTACTCCACTATCACTTGGTATCGAGACCCTCGGAGGAGTGATGACAAAGCTCATCGATGCAAACACTACTATCCCAACGCGCAAGAGCGAAACTTTCTCTACTGCGTCGGATAACCAACCCTCGGTGCAAATCCACGTGGTGCAAGGCGAGCGCCAGATGGCTCGCGATAACAAGTCGCTCGGACAGTTCCACCTTGATGGAATCCCAGCAGCACCAAGAGGAGTGCCACAAATTGAGGTGACCTTCGACATCGATGCTAACGGTATCTTGAGTGTATCGGCTAAGGATAAAGGTACGGGCAAAGAGCAGAAAATTAGAATCGAGGCAAGCTCGGGACTAAGTGATGCTGAGATTCAGCGCATGCGCGATGAGGCAAAAGCTAACGAGGAATCTGACCGCAAAGAACGCGAGAAAATTGATAAAATCAATGGTGCAGATGCGCTTATCTTCCGTTCGGAAAAAGACTTGAAAGAGTATGACGAAAAAATTCCAGCGGACGAGAAAACAAAAATTCAAGCTGCTACCGAGAGCCTGAAAGAGGCGCATAAAAATGCAAATCTGGAGGATATCGACAAGTATTCAGCTGAATTGACCTCGGCGTGGAATGCAGTAGCTCAGCATATCTACCCTCAAGGTGGAGAACAAGCTGGTGGCGCACAACCACAGGGCGAACCTCAAGGTGGCGCAGCGGGCGCTCAAGGTGGTGCTGAGCCTCAAGACGTAGAGTTCGAGGAGGTGAAATAACCCCCCCCTCTCGTAATTAAATAAAGCAATAGGGAGTCTCTGAAAAGGGACTCCCTATTGCTTTATTTGTATATAGTTGCTGTGAGTGCTTCTGGCAGCAGAGGTGTGCTTAGCTCTTGCAGCCACAGCGCAAAAAGAAAAAATCCCTTATGATTGCTTGATGGTCACGTCCATCTGCGGGAATGGGAATTCAAGGCCATGTGCGCCGAACTCATTGTACACGCGTTCGGTGATATCCCCCAGCAAGCCAAAATAATCCGAGCCCTTCACCCAGCAACGAGTAATCACCGAGATGCTGCTATCGTTCATAGAACCAAGCAATACCACTGGCGAGTGGAGGGGAGCGTTGTCGGGCATGCTCTCGATTGCATCACGCTTGTACTGTTCTTCCCAATTCTCCATATCCGCGGCTCTGAACAGCGCGCGAGAATCCTCCTTGAGCATCTCCAGAATCACTCTTCTGGCAACACTCATATCATTGCCATAAGCAATCGAGAATGACCAATCGACACGGCGATATGGTTCCTTGGAGTAGTTGTTGATGTTACCCACCGAGAGAGGCCCGTTGGGAATTATAATGTGCTTGTTGTCAAAAGTGTTGATGATGGTGTGGAAGATTTGAATCTCCTTTACAATGCCCACAAATCCTTGAGCCTCAATCACATCGCCCACCTTGTAGGGTTTTAGCACCAGCATCAAAACTCCACCAGCGAAGTTCTGGAGCGTGCCGCTCAGCGCCATACCAATGGCTATACCAGCAGTGGCGAATATCGCAATGAACGAGGACGTATCCACACCCAGAATCCCAACTACAACGATGAGAAGGACGATGTGAAGTGCGATTCGCACAAGGCTTTGGACAAAGCTTGCCAGCGAGGAGTCGGTTTTTTTGTTGGAGAAAATCCGCTTCATGCCTTTGTTCAGCTTGGAGATGATGAATTTTCCGATGATAAACACAGCAATTGCGGCGAGTGCTTTGCCTCCGAACGATAGAGCCCAGTCTGCAAAAGTGCTGATGATTCCGTCTACCGAGTTGTTGGTGAAAAAGTCGGTGATGCTTTTAATCGGATCGACTGAGGTGGAGTCGGCGAGGGGGGTGGCTTGCAGTAAAAATTTCATGTTTTTCTTTGGTTATAGATGTTGTAGTTATTGTGTTGTGTGTGGGGTGGGTGCAAAGATAGAGAAATATTTTCGGTCGGCAAATTTTTGCATTTTATTTCGGCTGGCGAGTGGCGAGTGGCGAGTGCCCTCGCGGGGCATTTTTTATGTTTTTCTATCGGTGCAACAAATCAAAAGGGTCTCTGACCCCGCCCGCGCGGCG
>CAYJIF010000110.1:0-4155 GCA_964370175.1 uncultured Rikenellaceae bacterium | reverse complement strand
ATGCCCGCAAAAAAAGCCAAAAGACCACGACAAAGCGCCTGTATCGCTTGCGCCAAGTGCGTGAGCGTGTGCCCAATGGCGTTGGAACCATACCTACTCACTAAAATAGGACAGCTGGGACTCGGCGGCGAACGCTCGGCCAAAGAAAGAGCACAGGACTGTATTGAATGTGGCTGCTGCTCATACACCTGCCCCGCTGGAGTACCCATTTTGGACTACGTGCGACTCGCCAAAGGCGCTGCATTGCAACATATTAGAAATTCTGCAAAATAGAAAAGAACAACGAAATGAAAATAGTATCAGCATCACCACACCTCCACAGCGGCTCGTCGACTCAGCGCATTATGCTCGATGTCATCATTGCCATGACTCCTGCTCTGGGTTTCTCGTTCTGGTCGTATGGGCTTCCAGCAATAATGGTTACGCTCACCGCCGTGGCATCGTGCGTGGCATTCGAATGGCTTATCAACCGCTTCATGCTCCACAGAGCAAACACAGTGTGCGACCTCTCGGCAGTAGTCACCGGTATCCTTCTGGCATTTAACCTGCCTGCGGAAATATCACCGTGGCTTGTGGTATTAGGCTCGCTTGTGGCAATCGGCGTGGGCAAGATGAGCTTCGGGGGGCTTGGGCGCAACCCCTTTAACCCTGCACTTGTGGGGCGTGTCTTCCTGCTACTCTCATTCCCCGTGCCACTGACCACCTACACCTTTGATGGGGTTACTGGTGCAACACCGCTTAGCTTGTTCAAAGAGCAAGGCGCAGCAGCACTCCCAGATGTTATGGATATGCTCATTGGAGTGCACGGCGGTTCGTTGGGCGAGATGAGTGCCCTGTTACTAATAATTGGTGGTATTTATCTACTCATAAGAAAAGTGATTACGTGGCACATTCCTGTATTCGTACTTGGTTCGATGGCAGTTTTTGCAGAAGCTCTGTGGCTCATAAACCCCGAAACAGCCGCTGACGTTACATTCCACCTCTTCGCAGGGGGAGCAATACTCGGAGCGTTCTTCATGGCAACGGACTACTCCAGCTCGCCTATGAGCAAAAAAGGACAAATAATCTATGCCATCGGCATCGGCGTTATCACCATGCTGATCCGCGTGTGGGGAGCATACCCCGAGGGAATGTCATTCGCCATACTCATCATGAACGCCACTGTGCCACTACTCAACATGTACCTCAAACCTAAACCTTTCGGAAAGTCAAAGTCAAGTAAATAGATATGAAAAGTTCACTCAAAAATATGATACTCGTGCTCATGGGAATCACTCTCATAGCAGCACTGGGCGTGGGAGGCGTGTATATTATGACCAAAGAGCCAATTGCCGCAGCCAAACTCGCCAAAACAAATAACGCCATTGGCGAGGTAATGCCAGAGTTTGACAACAACCCCTCAGAGGAGGCTCAAAACATTATGGTAGGCGATCAAGAGATGAAAGTCTATGTTGGTAAGAAAGGCGATCAAGTGGTAGGCTACGCCATCGAAGCGTACAGCATGAACGGTTTTAGCGGACTCATCAAACTGCTCGTGGGAATCACCCCGCAGGGCGATATCACCAAAATCTCGGTGCTCGAACACAAAGAAACACCAGGGCTTGGCGATAAAATCGAACCAGCAAAATCTGATTTCAGAGTGCAGTTCGAAGGCAAAAACCCAAACAGCATGAATATATCTGTGAAAAAAGATGGCGGAGATGTCGATGCTATCACTGCATCTACAATCACATCACGCGCATATAGCGAGGCTGTCAACCAAGCCTTCGAAACATTCGCATCACTCGAAAAGTAATTATTGTAAAGACACCAAGGAAGCGTAAGAGATGAATCAATTTAAAAATTTCACAAAAGGGATAATCAAAGAAAACCCCATTTTTGTCCTGCTATTGGGAATGTGTCCCACGCTGGGAACAACCACTACAGCAATTAATGGACTCGGGATGGGAGCCGCCACCATGTTCGTACTCATCATGAGCAACATAGTGATTTCGCTCATCAAAGATCTTATCCCGAGCAAAGTGCGCATCGTAGCATTCATCGTGGTTATTGCCTCGTTCGTGACAATCGTACAGCTCCTCATGGAAGCATACCTACCATCGCTCTATGCAACACTGGGAGTGTTCATCCCGCTTATCGTGGTGAACTGCGTGATTCTGGGCAGAGCCGAAGCCTTTGCCAGCAAAAACAACGTACTCAGCTCGCTTGTCGATGGCGTTGGAATGGGGGTGGGCTTCACCATCGCACTCACGCTGCTGGGTGCAGTGAGAGAAGTGCTTGGCTCGGGCGCAATCTTTGGTCAAAAATTCATCGAAGGGGATGGCATGCTCGTCTTTGTACTCGCTCCTGGAGCATTCATCGCACTGGGATACCTGTTGGTGCTCTTCAACAAAGCAGCCGCTAAACTTAAATAACGATACACATTACAACTATGGAATACTTTGCAATCATAATTTCGGCAATATTTGTAAACAATATTATCTTGGCGCAATTCCTCGGAATCTGCCCCTTCCTGGGAGTCTCCTCGAAAGTATCGACATCACTGGGGATGGGTGGTGCAGTGACCTTCGTGATGACAATCTCATCGCTTGTGGTATACATACTCCAACACTACGTGCTCGTGCCCCTCGGCATTGAGTATATGCAGACAATCGTCTTCATACTTGTTATCGCTGCACTGGTGCAAATGGTGGAGATCGTCCTTAAAAAAGTATCGCCACCACTCTACTCCGCTCTGGGAGTCTTCCTCCCGCTTATCACCACAAACTGTGCGGTGCTGGGGGTCGCAATCCTGCTCGTGCAAAAACAAATGGACCTGATCCAAAGTATGGTCTTCTCGCTATCCTCTGCAGTTGGCTTTACCGTCGCTATTGTACTCTTTGCGGGGTTGCGCGAAAAACTGGAACTCAGTGACGTGCCTGCAGCCATGCGTGGAGTACCCATAGCACTCGTGATGGCTGGCATTCTGGCTATGGCATTCATCGGCTTCTCAGGGCTGGTGTAGTTGCATGAGTAGAAAAGAGACAAGTTAAGAAAATATGAAATACCTAATAGTAGGGCTGGGAAATCCCGGCAGTGAGTACGCAAATACACGACACAACGTAGGTTTTAAAGTCTTGGACTACCTTGCGAGTGAAAATGAAAGCGTGAGTTTCAAGTCCGAAAGGCTCGGCGATGTGACGCAGATGAGAGTGAAAAACAAAATGCTCACTCTGCTCAAACCCTCAACTTATATGAACCTCAGCGGACGTGCCGTGGCGTACTGGATGCAAAAAGAAAACATACCACGCGAAAACGTACTGGTGGTGGTCGATGACATCGCCTTTGACTTTGGAGTGCTCAGAATGCGCTCTAAGGGTAGCGATGGCGGGCACAATGGACTTAAAAATATCTGCGAAGTGCTGGGTGGGCAGAACTATTCGAGACTCAGAGTCGGCGTTGGCGGCGAATTTGGCATTGGCGGGCAGATTGACTACGTGCTGGGCGAGTGGAGCGAAGAAGAACGCGAAAAATTGCCAGAAGTGTGTAAAAATGCCGCTCAGGGTATTAAGGATTTTGCGCTCGTGGGGGTGGATAGAGCGATGAATACCGTAAACACTAAGAAAAAAGATGGGAGTAAGGGCTGATAAATATGTGTGGGTGGTGAGGCTCGCCAAGACTCGTGGCGATGCTGCCGATGCTCTCAAAAGTGGACGCATTGTTGTGAATGGAGGGAGCGTGAAGCCCAGCAGGGAACTCAATCTTGGTGATGTGATTGGCGTTAAGCATCCACCAGCTCTGTTTTCTTATGAGATTATAGCGTTGGCAGAGCGTAGGGTTGGTGCGAAGCTCGTGGAGACACTCATTAGGGATGTGACTCCTGCGCAGGAGGTCGAGAAGTTGGAGATGGCTCGTTTTGCTATGTCTGGCGGTAGGGAGAGGGGTGCTGGTAGGCCTACAAAACGTGAGCGTCGGGAGATTGAGCATTTTTTCGAGCAGGAGTAGCTATTCGCTAATTCATTAGTATAATAAACATCAAAAAAACGTGGCGAGGTTCCCCGCGGGGCAATTGTTTCTGTTTTTCTATTGGTTCAACAAATCAAAAGGGTCTCTGACCCCGTCCGCGCGGCGTAAGCGCGCCCTCCCCGGCGAGGGGAGCTAGTGCAAACTAAAAAA
>CAYJIF010000109.1:0-4156 GCA_964370175.1 uncultured Rikenellaceae bacterium | reverse complement strand
CCCTCGCCGGGGAGGGCGCGCTTACGCCGCGCGGGCGGTGCCTGCGGGCACCCCGTTTGGAGTTTCACCACATTTTTACACCATTAGAACAACCAAAACAAATGCCCAGCGGGGGTACCCGCCACCCGCCACCCGCCACCGTTTGGAGGTTCAAGATATTGCACTAAAACCTTAGAAAACTGTTGCAGTAACCCTATCTATTTCGCATCCTCCGCCATCTCGGCTTTCATCTGCTCGAAACTTCCCCCCATCCGTGTCACAATCTCAGGATGTTTGCCGCTGAGGTCGTTGATCTCAGACGGATCACTCCCAACATCATAGAGCCTCCAACCTTCCTCAACGCTATTGCGCACTATTTTCCACTCTCCATCATTCAGCGCCGCTCCTTCCCCCCATTCAAAAAACAGAGGCGACAAGCGTTTCCATCCCCTGCCCTTATCGCCACTGTGTTGCTTATCGCCCAAGATAACGGGCAGTAGACTCTGGCCCGGCAGCGCTGTAATAGTCTCGGAGTTGAACTCATTGGGGTACTTTGCTCCAGCCACATCGCAGAGCGTTGGCATGATATCGATGAAGTGCCCGAGGCTATTTACCACCTCGCCCTTATGGCTAATATTATCGCCCCAACTCACAATCATTGGAGTGGCAACCCCGCCCTCATAGCTCGAATTTTTGTGATACCTAAAGGGAGTATTGCTTACATTCGCCCAGTTTCCACCGAGTGACTCCCAGTAGGAAATACTGCCTCTCTCTCCGCTGGGGACTTGCCCTGCTTGGAGTATTGAGTGCGGTACGACCTCTGCCGAAGCACCATTGTCCGAGACGAATATAATGAGGGTATTGTCCAACTCACCGCTCTCTTCCAAATGCTCCACCACTCGTCCGATATTGCGGTCCATGCACTCTATCATTGCTGCGTATATTTCCATTCTCTCTTCTTCGGCCTTTTGTTGCTCGGTGCTGAGCGACTCCCATGCGGGGTGGGTCGGCGCAGATAGTTTCCATTTTGGGTCAATCACGCCTTCTTGTAGCTGCTTTGCGTAGCGGGCACGGCGAATAGCGTCATAACCCTCACGATATTTACCTCTGTACCTATCAATATCTTCTTCCCACGCCATGAGCGGGTCGTGCGGAGCATTGTAGGCAAGGTAGAGAAAAAACGGTTTTTCGGTAGTTGAATATTCCTTGAGCCAATCCAGCGCATAGTTGGTGTAGTAGTCGGTGGTGTAGAAGTCCTTTTCTTTGGGTGTGTAGGGGGTGTAGGTAACGCTGTCGATGCACCACGTGCGTGTCATCTTGCGAGCAGGGTCGCCCTCGCCTTCACGTTGAATACCGGGGTTGAAGTAGTTGCAGCAGCCGTCCTTGAGCCCATAGTAGCGGTCAAACCCCCTGAAATATGGATTCTCAACACCATGGTGCTTGCCCGACCAGAGGGTGGTGTAGCCCGCCTCTTGCAGCACCTCGCCAAAGGTGACGCTGTTTTTGAGTGGATTGGTAAATGTTTTATCGTAGCCATTCTGCTGGGCATAGAGCCCCGTGATAAGGCACGCGCGCGAGGGAAAACTCTTCCCAGAGTTGTGGAAATTATTGAAACGCAGGCCGTTTGCGGCCAGTTTGTCGAGATTTGGGGTCTGAATCTCGCTGCCATAGCAGCCCAAATCCGACCACCCTAAGTCATCGGCGCAGATTAAAATAATGTTTGGCACTCGTCCCTCTTGTGCACTGGCAAAGCTCGCTGTGGGAGTAATCACAAGAAGTGGGATGTATCGTTTCTTTATCATAATAAAATAGCTTCTCTTAGTCAGAGTGTGGTTAGCATAGATTACAAAGTTATAAAAAAAAGTGGATTCGCCACAAACGGGCAAATCCACTTCTCTTAGCTAATTTGATATGCTTTTTTAGCTGTCCAATTATCTTTGTTGGATGTCAGCTGGGTCGCGCATAATCATGCTCTTGTCGAAACGAATGGTTACATTGCCATCCACTTCGATAAGAACTGTAGTTTCTTCAATCTCTTTGATGCGACCGTAGATACCACCAGCGGTGATAACTTTCATGCCTTTTTCAAGGCTTTTGCGGAAGTTGTTAAGCTCTTTTTGGCGTTTTTGCTGTGGGCGAATCATAAGGAAGTACATAACCCCGAAGATAGCCACCATCATGATGATGAAGGTGTAGTCCATACCTTGTTGTGGTTGGCCAGCCGCACCTGCAGCACCAGTTGCTGGAGTAGAGGCTTGAAGAAAAAGTGATAGTAGTGTCATTGTTTTTTTGTGTTTATTGTTTTTGTTTTTTATTTTTAGTGTTAATTTGTCTTTGGCTCCACCTCGGCATCGAGATAAACCCTTGTGTTGAGTTCCTCGCGCGCAAACTGCACATCGAAGTACTTGATTTGAACTCCTGGTCTGCCAGCGCTATTGAAGGTGAAGTCAATACGTCGGCTCTTGCCTGCCATAATGGGCGAGGTGTCGTAAGTCGCCTTAGCGCAACCGCAATCAACCCGGATGCTTAAAATTACTAACGGCTCTTCTGAAGTGTTTCGTATCTCAAATGCACTTTTTATTATCTCACCCTCTCTCATTCGCCCCAAGTGTATGGTGTCGGTTGGCGCGCCCTCATTCTGCCCAATGTTTAAGAAGAGTTTAGGAGTCACCTCGCCTTTAGTCGCCTGTTCTTTGCTCTGGCTCACCAGCGAGCTGTTGCCCCCATCGCCTCCAGCGCTGCCGCACGATACGACACACAGCGAGAGAAATAATAATAATGCAAGCAGTGTTACTCTCATCTCTTTGTGCTGCTATCCACAAGCCCACGTCCACTTTTCTGGATTTTTCCCTCTTCAGTGTAGCGGTCTATGACCTTGAAGAGTACTCCATTGATGAAGTTGTAGCTCGACGGAGTGGAATAGTACTTTGAAATTTCTATGTATTCGTTCAGCGTAGCTTTGATGGGTATGGTAGGGCAGCTGACCAGCTCGGCGGTCGCCACCACAAAGAGCATCTTGTCCATATATGCAATACGGTCGAGCTCCCATTTTTCGCTCAGTTCTTCGAGCAGCGTCAAGTATTCTTCACTGTGGGCAACGGCATGGAGTATTAGTTTTTCGCCATATTCCCTGTCGTCGTCGTTCTTGAAAATAAGCAGTCGCTCTTTTTCCAGGTGTTTGTCCACCACAAAGAGTGCCTCGCACAGAGCATAACCCAGGTCATCGGCCCAGAGTATGGACATATCCTCCAGTGCGCTTTCGAGCACGGAGTTATCTTCGAGCAGTTCGCGCAGAATGAACGTGACAAAGTCTCTCTCAGAGCCAGTGCCATCCTCATAGCTGTGGTATTTGTCCGAGGATGTGACTTGTTTGTAGATTTCACGCACCACCTCCTCGTGAGAGCGCCAGTTGAGCCCAGCCTCCCTCAGTTCCTCTTGTATCGATTCGTTATTTTCGATATTTCGGATCACGGGATTTTTCAGCAGGCGAGTCTTAGGATTTAAGTCTTCGGCTGTGGGTTGCAGCTTTTGTGCAGCGATTTTCTGCCTCTCGCTGGTGTAGTTTCTCACTTCCACAAGGAGTTGTAGAATTAGCAGCTGCAATAAGTAGCTCTGATGCACGCTCTTCTTGTACTCTGCGAGTGAAACCTCTGCTCCGCGCCTGTTTGCAACAGTGTGGGAGTAGAGTGAGCGTAAAATTTTTGTGCGTAATAACCGTCTGTTTACCATACCTCTTTTGCTTGTAAAGCCGCAAATGTACTACAATTTTTGCTCTAAAGCAAAAAAGAATACTCTATTTAATCTCCACCCCTCTACTTTGTAGTGGTCGAGTACCAACGCTCTGTGGCTGAATCCATGATGAGGTGCTGGCCTTTTTTGTTCACGTCGCCTGCGGGAATCCAGTCCGTGTGGAACTCCCACCAGAAAGCACCCTTATAACCTTTCTCTTTTATCCAGTCGATTTTGAAGATGATTGATTCGGCTGTCTCCATGGTCATAAACTCATTGCCGTCAGGCGAGTAGAAGTATGGAACTTGTGCTTTGTCGTCCCACTCTTCTTCCCATCCATCCATAACCAGTGCAGGGATTTCGGTGGCGGAGGAGTATCTGCCATATTTGTTGAGTTTTTCGCCCTCTGGGATTCTCTGGCCAGGCTTGATGCCTTTGTAGTAGAAAC
>CAYJIF010000108.1:0-4201 GCA_964370175.1 uncultured Rikenellaceae bacterium | reverse complement strand
CACACCGATTGGAGTCTCGATACATTTTTCTACACCATCAGAGTAACCAAAACAAATGCCCCGCGGGGGCGGTGCACGCAAAAACTACTTATATCGCAACCAACTCAAAAACTCGCGCAACGTCGGCTTCTTCCCGTACATGAAAATACCCGTGCGATATATCTTCGCCGCAACGTACGTCATCCCAATAAACGTCCCGTACAACAACGTTACACTCAAAGCAAACTCCCACAACGGCACCCCATAACTCACGCGTGCCATCATAATCACTGGCGAAGTGAAAGGTATCATCGAACCCCAAAAAGCTATATCCGAGAATGGGTCGTTCATCACGCTCATCAATAAAAAGATTGCCAAAATAAGAGGGATAGTTATTGGGATCTGCAACTGCTGAGTGTCAGCCACATTGTCCACTGCCGAGCCAACAGCTGCAAACATCGAGGCGTAGAGCAGGTAACCACCCACAAAATAGATAAGGAAGCTTCCGAATATTCGTGTTATAAACCATGGGTCGAGTAACACACTCAACACCCCTCCTATTGGCGAGTTCTGTATAATTTCCTGAGCTCCACCAGCTGGCATTGCGGCAGTGGCATCGACAGCGCCCGCCATTCCCGAACCTATGAGCGGCAGAAGTATCGCACTCAACCCCACAATCAATGCAATCCATATCAGAAATTGTAGAACCGCTACTGAGGCAATGCCCAGAATCTTGCCGAGCATCAACTCAAAAGGCCTCACCGAACTGACCATGACTTCGATTATTCTATTGGATTTTTCTTCCACTACTCCTTGCAGCACAATCATTCCGTAGATGAGTATGAACATGTAGATGATAAACCCCCCAGCATAAGCAACTGCGTAGTACAATCCCGTGGAGCTTGATTTATGCTCAATTTGATTGTCCTTACCTACTTCAATATCATAGGTTGTGAGGTTTGAATTTACGTTTATATGGTTTATTATTTCTCCCAGTCCTTCCACGTCAGAGGTGGCGATGCGATGGCTTGATATGATATCGTCTATTTGTTTTTCGAGGTTTCGTTGCACCTCCATCGTAGCACTTTTGGTACTGTACAGCTTTGCAGACGCAGGGTTTTGGAGTATGTCGTCCCCCAGCACCAAGTAACCATAGACTCCCTGATGCTCTCTCACGACATCGGGATAGGGGGTCGTGCTGAGCATGAATTTCATCTCCTCGGAGCTTTTCAGCTCTTTGGCTACGTGATTATTGCTACTGGCGCTCACTACCACAGTTTTGGTATCGCTTCCGCCGCCATATATTGCCACCAACGCAGGGATGGACATCATCGCTACCATAAGTATGGGGACGAGTAAGGTGGTTATGATGAAGCTGCGTTTGCGTACGCGCACATTGAATTCCCTGGAGATAATTAGTCCTATTTTGCTCATAATGTTCGTCTTGATTTATTTAGTTGCTTGTTCCACTACTTTGATGAAAATTTCGTTCATCGATGGGATTTTTTTGTTCACCGAGAAGATATTTACCTCGCGGTTTGCAATTTCAATGAGTTCTCGAGGTGGGGTTCCTGGTTCGAGCAGCACACTCATTGAGTTTATGGATTGTTCCACCATTTTCATTGACATGGGTAGGGCTTGTTGTAGGTTAGTTCCGTCGCCTTGGAATCCAATAGTGAAGGTGTTGTCTCCATAGCTGTTGCGAATATCATCGACTTTTCCACTCAACACATTTTTGCTTTTATTAATCAGCGTGATATTTTCGCAAATTTCCTCTACCGACGACATGTTGTGAGTGGAGAAGATTACAGTTGCACCGTCATTTGCACGTTCCAGAATTTCGTTCTTGAGGATTTGCGCATTGACGGGGTCGAAGCCGCTGAACGGCTCATCAAAGATGAGTAACTCGGGGCGGTGAATCACCGTTACGATGAATTGCACTTTTTGCGCCATACCTTTGGAGAGTTCCTCGATTTTTTTGTCCCACCATCCCATGATTTCGAAGCGTGTGAACCATTTTTTGAGTTCTCTCATGGCGTCATTTCGGCTCATCCCTTTCAGGCGGCTGAGGTAGAGAGCCTGCTCGCCCACTTTCATTTTTTTGTATAGTCCGCGTTCTTCGGGCAGATAGCCGATGCGTGAAATGTCGCTTTGTTTGAGCGGTTTGCCGTTGAACAGAATCTCTCCGCTGTCGGGGGCTGTGATGCGGTTCATTATGCGGATAAGCGTTGTTTTTCCAGCTCCGTTAGGGCCCAGCAGTCCGTGTATTTTGCCGCGCTCTATTGCAACACTCACATCATCGAGTGCACGGTGGTTGGCATACTGCTTTACAATATTTTTAGCTTCAATTATCATATTCTTTTCTTTTGGGTTTATTTGAATTCTATATTAGCCGTGAGAGGATGCGGGTAATTTCTCTACCTGCATTCTTCTTTTCGTAGAGAATTTGGTATATAGCCTCTGCAATGGGCATTTCCACTTTGATATCGTTCCTTTCCAGTACTTTTTTGATACAAGCCGCTGCGTAATACCCTTCTGCAATCATGCTCATCTCTATTTGTGCAACTTTCGCCGAGTAGCCTTTACCCACGAGCTGACCAAAGATGCGGTTGCGTGAGAATCCCGAATAGCAGGTCACCAGCAGGTCGCCCAGATATGCCGAAGCGAGTATCTGGCGGTCGAAAGCATAGGTGCTCTTCATGAAATTCTCTATCTCGATGGCGGCGTTGGAAATCAACACGGCGGTAAAGTTGTCGCCATAGCCCAGCGAATTGCAGATACCTACGGCAATGGCATAGATGTTCTTGAGCACTGCGCTGTACTCCGTGCCATAGATGTCGGTGGAGCTGCCTGTGCGGATATAGTCGTTGGTGAACGCCGCTGCCAGCTCTTGCGCCTTTTGCTCCTCTTTGCAGGCGATGGTGAGGTATGAGAGCCTTTCGAGGGCAACCTCCTCGGCGTGGCAGGGGCCAGTCAGTACTCCTATGTTATCGTAGGGTAAGCCCCACTGTTCGTTGAGGTATTCGGCAATGGTGATGTATTCGTCGGGGACGATACCTTTGATGGCCGAGATAACGAATTTATCTTCGAGCGTGATGCTCAACTCCCCCATCACATCTTTGATGAATGCAGAGGGAGTGGCAAGAATAACAATCTGAGCATTTTGCACTGCGTTGTCGATGTTGGAGTGCAACTTTAGCCTGCGAGTGTGAAAATGCACTTGGCTCAGGTATTTGGGGTTGCAGCGGTGAGTGACGAGGTGTTCTCGAACACTGTCGTTGCGCACGTACCAGTCCACAGCCATACGATTGTCGGTTAGGATTTTTACGAGTGCCGTTGCCCACGAACCGTGACCAACTACCGCAAATCTGGTGGTATGAGATAACATTTCTTTCGTTTTTTTTGTTTTTCTAAATCTGCACTGTTGATTTTAGAGTCTACCTCTACAGTCCCAACTGCGCCTTTATCGATGCGATTTTGCTGCTTGCATCATCCCTCTTGGCATATTCGTTTTGTAGCACTTTTTCGGGAGCATTTGCCACGAATTTTTCGTTCGATAGTTTTTTGTTCACGCTCGCCAAGAAGCCTTCGTAGTACTCCAAATCTTTTTGGAGCTTGGCTTTTTCGGCTTCGGGGTCGATGCTATCTTCGGGCAGCACCACGAAGTACTCCGTGGTCTTCACAATGAATGGCACTGCCATCGCACTCGGACTATGCTCCTCGATGGTTACCCCCGCGAGCTTTTCGATAACGGGGATATACTCCACAGGGAAATTCTCGTCCTTTTTGACCATTAAGCTCAGAGCCACCTTTGGGGCGATGTTCTTTGCCGCTCTGACTGCTCTGGTTTCGCTCAGAGCCTTGAGTGCAAGCTCCATACGTTGTGTGATGGTTTGCTCTTTTTCGCCGAAAACTTCCTCTGCGTATTGCGATACCATGATGCTCTCTCCCTCGCCTCTTTCGCGCAAGAAGTGCCATATCTCTTCGCTCAAGAATGGCATGTAGGGGTGCAACTGCTGCAATAGCTTTTCGAAGATGGTCTTGCACTTTTCGATAGTTGCGGTGTCAATGGGTTCGCCATAGGGAGGCTTGATAGCCTCGAGCAGTATGCCCGAAAAGTCGTCATAAATGAGTTTATAGATTTTCAGCAGTGCATCGCTAATGCGGTATGCCTCGAAGTCGTTATTCACTTGGTTTACCACCCCTGCAAAGTGCGCCTCGA
>CAYJIF010000107.1:0-4244 GCA_964370175.1 uncultured Rikenellaceae bacterium | reverse complement strand
TCTATGGAGTCGATTAGCGCAAATTCGCCAGATTTTCTATCACTGTTTTGCACTCCGATATCACCTCGTCTATTATCTCTTTAGCGCTCATTTCTTTGGTAACCAGCGACGCAACTTGGCCGATTATCACCTCGCCCTCTTTCAAGTCGCCCTCAAAAAGCCCACGTTTCGAGCGGCCACGACCCAAACACTCGGCAAGTTCTTCTTTGGTTGCGCCTTTTTCGTATAGTGCCTGCACTTGGTCGTAGAATTCGTTTTTGACAAGTCTAATGGGCGATAGTTCTTTGAGCGTGAGTGTGGTTTCTCCTTCGGGCAGGTTCAGGCAACGTTTTTTGAAATCGGGGTGAGCCGAGCTCTCAGCACACAGCGCAAAGCGGCTCCCTATCTGCACACCCTCGGCACCCAGTGCCAGCGCTGCCGCCATCTGTCCTCCCGTTGCAATTCCACCAGCCGCCACCACAGGAATATCCACAGCACCCACAACCAACGGAGTGAGCACCATTGTGGTGGTCTCATCTCGGCCATTATGCCCCCCAGCCTCGAAACCCTCGCAAATCACAGCATCAACGCCTGCCTCTGCTGCTTTTTGCGCAAATTTGGTGGATGCCACCACGTGCATCACAGTAACTCCTGCCTCTTTGAGTATTTTTGTGTAGAGCGCAGGCGAACCACCTGCAGTAACCACAATGGGCACTTTGTGTTTGAGTATAATCTCGATGGCTCTCTCTTTTTCGGGATAGAATAGCGGCAGGTTCACACCATAAGGGACACCCGCTTTTTCGGTAGCCGCCTTACACTTTATGATATGTTCTTCGATGGTTTCGGGATGCATGCTCCCTGCGCCGATTAGCCCCAATCCGCCAGCCAACGAGACCGCCGATGCGAGCTTATGGCCATTACACCACACCATACCTCCTACGATTATGGGATGCTCTATGCCCAAAAGTTCTGTCAATTTTGTTTTCATGTCTTTGGTTTTTAATATTACCATACAAAAGTACAAATTTTTTTAATGCTATTATTTTTATGATGGCGAAATAATTTAGTTTTTTATTTTTTTTTATTAAATTTGTAGCAGTTTACAACTCTTCTTTTTGCTAAAGAGTGCTCAAACCGATGAACGACAAACCACTAAAAATAGCAGTGCTTGCAAGTGGGGACAACTCCGAATCCGAGGTCTCTAAGCGCAGCGCACAGTCTGTGAGCGACGCACTCAGCACGCTTGCACATCAACCCTACGAGTGTCATGTGGTGGAGATATATCCACACGGGTGGTTCTGTCGTGGTGTGGAGGTTGACAGGGGCGAATTCAGCCTGCCAGGAGTCGGACGCTTTGACTACGCACTCAACATGGTTCACGGCACGCCCGGGGAAAATGGCCCACTACAAGGCTACCTTGAGATGCTCGGCATACCACACTCAACCGCCTCGGCGGGAGTTATGGCAATCACCTTCGACAAGAAACTCTGCAAGAGCGCACTGCGCGGAACAGCTGGAGTGAATCTTGCCAAGGAGATAATCGTGAATCAAGGCGAGCAGTATAATGCGGAGGAGTTAGTGGAGGAACTGGGGCTACCGTTTTTTGTAAAACCAACGTGTAGTGGCAGCAGTTGCGGAGTGGTGAAAGTAAAGACCGCAGAGCAAATCGCCTCGGCGCTTGCCACCGCACACGCCGAAAACTCGGAGGCAATGTGCGAAGAGTTTATCGGTGGGGTGGAGATTTCTCAAGGAGTGATGGAAATGGAGGGAGGCGAAATCACAGCACTACCCATCACTGAGTTAGTGACCGAGCGTGAGTTCTTTGACTACACCGCAAAGTACACCGCTGGGCTTACCGATGAAATTACCCCCGCACGACTCAGCGATGAGCTCACTGCCAAAGTTAGCGAAACCACCCGCACAATCTATCGCACGCTGGGCTGCCGAGGAGTGGTTCGCATTGACTATATTATACAAGATGACACCCCCTATTTCATCGAACTCAATGGCGTGCCCGGAATGTCGCCCCAAAGCATCATTCCACAACAATGGGCTCACATCGGGCTTAGCATTGGCGAGGGCTTTGAGATAATAATCAACAACAATAACTGTATCAAATAATAATAAATAAAAACACATAGAAAAAAATGGGAAAATATGCATTACACACAGATGGTGGCTTGATTAAAGGAGCCGAACCACTGGACATCATTTCACGCTACGAGCGTATTCCAACATTCATTTCATCCGACCTGCACGACGGAGCCGTACACGTAGCTCGCCAAGTTGCTGAGGTTGTGCGTATGTGCGCGCATGCTGGCAAAAATTGCGTTCTGGCGCTGTCTTCAGGCCAATCGCCAGTAATGGTCTATCGCGAACTGGTGCGCATGCACAAGGAAGAGGGACTGAGCTTTGCACACTGCGAGGTTTTCACCGTCTTTGAATACCACCCTATCGCCGTTGGAGCAGTACAGAGCTACAACCACACGCTGTGGAGTGAATTTCTGAGTCATATCGATATCAGCGAAGAAAACCTACACTATATCAACGGGTCGCAAAGTTCAGAAACCGTTACGGAATACTGCCGCGAGTTCGAAAAGCTGATCAAAGAAAAAGGTGGTATCGACATTGCGCTGCTGGGCGTGGGCATGGAAGGGCAAGTTGCTCTGAATGAGTCGGGCACTCACAGAACCTCACGCACTCGCATCGTGGCTCTGAGCAACGCCTCTCGCAAATTCGTATCCTCGCAGTTCTACGGCTACGAGAACGTCCCTGCACGTGCTATCACTATGGGTATCGAGACAATCAAGTCTGCTCGCAAGATTCTACTCGTGAGCTGGGGTGAGGAAAAAGCCCACCTACTCAGACACATTATTGAAGAACGCCCTGACAACACTTATCCTGTGACTCTGCTCCAGCGCCACAGTGATATCGAAATGACAATCGATTCTGGTGCCTCTACAGAGCTCACTCGCGTCAAAACTCCATGGCTTGTGGGTAGCTGCGACTGGACAGACCGTTTTATCCGCAAAGCACTGTTGTGGTTGTGCCAAAAGACCGGCAAACCAATCCTCAAACTCACATACCAGGACTATATCGACAACCAATTGGGGCAGCTCATCGATTATGTTGGTATGTCGTATGATAAAATCAATATTAAGATTTTCAACGACCTCCAGCACACTATCTCGGGCTGGCCAGGAGGCAAGCCTAAAGTAGATGACACCACTCGTCCAGCGCGCAATTGGCCGTTCCCTAAGCGAGTGCTGATTTTCTCGCCACACCCCGATGATGACGTAATCTCGATGGGTGGTACATTCCTTCGATTGGTAGACCAAGGCCACGATGTTCACGTTGCTTACCAGACCTCTGGCAACATCGCTGTTCACGACGACGTTGTGCTCCAGAGCATGGACACAGCACGCGAGTGTGGTTTTAAGGATGAATACCAGAAAGTTGCAAAAATCATTGCAGACAAACAGAACAGCGAGGTTGAACCTCAAGAGCTACGCAAGCTCAAAGGAGCTATTCGCCGTGCTGAGGCCAAAGCTGCTTGCCGCTCGTATGGGCTGAATACAGACAGCAACGTACACTTCTTGAATCTCCCATTCTACGAAACGGGGCTGGTGAAAAAGAACGAGGCTGGTCAAGCTGACATTGACATCGTGAAGAAGATTCTCTGCGACCTGAAACCCGATCAAATTTATGCAGCTGGCGACCTTTCTGACCCGCATGGCACTCACCGTGTGTGTATTGAGGCGGTGCTCGGAGCGCTAATGCAAATCATCGAACAAGGTGATGAGTGGATCAAAAACTGCGTGATGTGGCTCTATCGCGGCGCATGGCAGGAGTGGGATTTGGATATGGTAGATATGGCAGTGCCTTTGTCGCCAGACGAGGTTATCAAAAAACGCCACGCAATCTATCGTCACTTGTCTCAAAAGGATATTGTACCGTTTCCTGGTGATGATAAGCGAGAATTTTGGCAGCGTGCCGAGGATCGCACACAGGCAACTGCGCAGATGTACGACAAGCTCGGCATGGCTGAGTATCAGGCAATAGAGGTATTTGTTCGCTACGATTTATTCAGGAAGTAGGCGAGCAGGACAGAGTAGTCATAAATAGGAGTGAGAGCATTATCGTTTTAGGTAGGTATGCTTTCACTCCTATTTTTTGTGTTCGGTGGCGGGTGCCCCCGCAGGGCAATTGATTTGGTTGCTCTGCTTGTGTAAAAAATGTATCGAAACTCCAATCGGTGTGCCCGC
>CAYJIF010000106.1:0-4373 GCA_964370175.1 uncultured Rikenellaceae bacterium | reverse complement strand
TTAGTTTGCACTAGCTCCCCTCGCCGGGGAGGGCGCGCTTACGCCGCGCGGGCGGCGCCTGCGGGCACACCGAATTGTTTTATTGTACTAATAGAAACACAAAAACAAAAGCCCAGCGAGGGCACTCGCCACCCGCCGCATCTGGCACAAGCCTGAAAAATTACCCTACAAATTATTATCCAATGCTACTTTATCAATAACCCCCCGCACAACTTGGTCGAGTCGGCTCTGAGGAGTATAGTTCGCCTCGACCACAAAATTCACCCGACCATCACGCCCCAATTTTTCCACGGCGCGGGGCAGCTTTTTGGCGGGGTCATAGACCGCAATCGAATGGCCGCGTTTTTCTTTCACAAGCCTCATGCACGGAATATCAGTCGTGCCATCGCCAATGTATATCATGTTTTCGAAAGGCACTGGGCGAGCCGATTCGGGCATATAGTCGTTAATTTTGTGGGTGTCCCACACTTCCATAATGCCCTTGTTGATTTTGAAAATAAACTGTGTTTTGTTCGTATAGTTCACCGCCACGGCAGGCCAGTATGCCACACCATCGACATCGTAGAGGAACGAGCAGGCGAAAATCTTGGTAAACTCGCCCGCAATCTTAGTTCCCTCGATCATCTCCTTGATGCCCGAAGAGTTGATGTAGTGTTGCACCTGTACGCCACGTTCTTTGCCATAGGCATTGATGCGAGCAAACCACTGTTCCACTCCCTCGAAGAGCTCCACTTTTTCGCCCGAGCGCACAAACGCCTCGCGCTTTAGCGATATTCCACTGCTCTTTGCCGAGGTTATCATCTCGCTGAGGTAGCACAAAATCGGATCGGCATCATTGTCCATTGCTTTTTGAGTGGAGTCGCTCCAGAACTTTCTGTTCTTTGCGCCCACAGCAGGTATGAAGTCATACTCCTGCATATTGCCAGGAGCGAGCGTTCCGTCAAAGTCGTATATTATGGCAACAGTTGTCATTCGTTGTTATTTTTGTGGGAAAGTAACGTTTTCTTTAATAGGCGCTGAGCTCTTTTTGTCCACGAGCGAATTGAGAGTAGTGATGAAGATTCCAAGCTCATCCACACTCTTATCCTCTTTGAACGACAACTCGATTGTGCGCTCCTCGCCCGCAATCATGTCAAAGTATGCGTCCGAGGCGTTGTTCTGCAGAGCATCAGCCTCGAAGAGTACGTTTTTGAGCAGCTTGTTGGCCTTGATTTTCGCCGTAACGTTTCCGCCCTCGCCCTTAGTGTAACTCACATCGTAGTCAGCCTCGGGCAGCGCTAAGTTCTTGAACTCGGTGAAGTAATTCAAAGCACGGAGCCTCTTGCCGTCCACCGTGGCCTCAGCCACCAAGACAACATCCTGAGGTGCATTACCTTCGAGCAGGTTCTCGGCACTGTCGAAGAGGAATTCGGCGTTGCCATTGCGTGGGATTTTTGCGCCTTTAATCTCTTTATTCCACTTCACCTCGCCATTGAAATCAACAAGCGTGAGGGTCAAATCAAAGACCTTATCCTCCAACACATCGCTCACACCCCATAGCTTCACTTGGTTTGTAGAGTCAATTTGTTCGAACGATAGGGCAACTGGCGCAAAGCTATTTTTTGCATAGTACTGTAGAGCTTTATAACGCCCCTCGCTATCGGTAGAGCTCCACGATGCAACTGGCCAGCAGTCGTTGGCCTGCCAGTAGAGCGAACCCATAGTCCATGGGCGTTTTTGGCGGTGACCCTCCATAGCTATTTTAATGCCCTCAGCCTGCAATAGCTGGGTCAGATAGACATAAGTTCTAAAGTCATCCTTGAGCAGCGGTAAATCACGAGACATATACTCCTCAATTACACGGTACCCCTTTGCGTTTTTCTGGTGGATTACCATCGCCTCTGAGTAGAGTTTCATATCCTCTGGCTTGAAGTGCTCTCTATAAGTATCATAACATGCCAACGATTGGAAACCGTATTCGTTGCTATAACGCCCGGGCTTATCCTTGTAGACGCTAAAGGGTTCTTCGTCATGGAACACACCCCAGTAGTGCACATCACCCATGATTTGGCTCTTTGGGTTGCCTCTGCCGTAGAGCGGCGAAGAGGGGTGGTAGAATCTCGTTGTGTCCTCAACTTTGAGCACGTCGCTCAGCAGGTCGTAAAAAAGAGCCTCCATGCCGTTAAAAATCTCGGCTTGGGTTTCTTTATCCCATCCATAGACTTTTTGGTAGCCCCAGTGGTGCCATAGTTCGGTGATTTCGTTATTGCCACACCAGATGGCAATAGAGGGGTGGTTGCGCAGTCTGCGCACGTTGTCCACAGCCTCTTTCTCAACGCTGGCCAAGAAATCGTCGTCCCATGGATACAGCGAACAAGCAAACATGAAGTCTTGCCACACCATGATGCCGTATTTGTCGCAAAGGTCATAGAAAATATCTTCTTCGTAGATACCTCCACCCCAGACACGAATCATATTGAAGTTGCTGTCTTTCCAACTCTTGATAATTTCTTCGTACTGTTCAACACCCACTCGTGGTGTGAACACGTCTTGTGGTATGTAGTTAGCGCCTTTCGAGAAGATTGGTTCGCCATTCACCTCAAACAAAAAGCTGCTACCTTCTCCCACCTCGTCTTTTTCTTGCACGAGTTTGATTGTTCTCACACCTATGTTGGCATCATACTGGTCGAGTTTTCTTGTGCTGTTGCCATCTGCCACAATCACGCTCAGAGCGTATAGGTTCGCCTCACCAGTACCGTTTGGCCACCATAGTTTCGGATTTTCAATCTGCATTTGAGCTTTGATGCTGTTCTTTCCGCTCTTCACGCTCACTGTTTGATCATAGTAGCTCTTTCCGCTATCATCGACTACAAGCA
The DNA here is from genome assembly GCA_964370175.1 of uncultured Rikenellaceae bacterium. Taxonomy (GTDB): domain Bacteria; phylum Bacteroidota; class Bacteroidia; order Bacteroidales; family Rikenellaceae; genus Mucinivorans. The sequence goes on along the minus strand of CAYJIF010000106.1, from coordinate 1,518 downwards.
GGTTGAGTTGAGCATCAGTTGTCGCATCTACGGTAACGTTCACATCAAAAGTAGCGAGTTGTTCGCTCTGAGAGGTTTGGATATATTGCACGTTGTCGAGTTTCGCATCGCTCCATGCCTCAAGGTATATCGGGCGCCACACGCCACAGCTCACAAACCTTGGCCCCCAGTCCCAACCAAAGTGATAGGGTGCTTTGCGAGTAAATACGGAGGTTTTAATCTCGCCTTTGTCATTGTCGGCGGGGAATTGCATGTCATATTCTTTAGCATATTTCAGCCCTTCGGTGTAGGCCGAGGCGAAGTGAATCTCGATTTCGTTCACTCCGTCCTTGAGAAACTCCTTAACATCCACACTCCACTCTCTGAACATATTGTCAGCCGTGAGTACTTCCTTGCCGTTGAGCTTGACTGTGGCGTAGGTGTCGAGTCCTTTGAATACGAGGTCTTGGTGTTGTTCGCGGAGGAGCTTTTCGTCCACTGTGAAAGTTGTGCGATAGATCCACTCTTCATTTTCGAGCCATTGTAATTTTTTCTCGTTGGTAGAGGCGTATGGCTCATCGATAAGACCCAAATTAAGCAAATCAGTGTGTACTGTTCCAGGAACGGTGGCGCTCATCCACTCGGTAAAACCTTCGCTGCGAGCATCTTGCACGGGCGATACGACTTTGAATGACCAGTCAGTGACGATGGGTTGCGTGATGCGCAACATGTTCTGATTTTTAAGCTCGTTGATTTTCGACGAGCAGCTCACGAAGATTACCGCAAGGGCTAATAAGGCGGTAAAGTTAAGTTTCTTCATTTCTTATGGTTTGATTAAATTGTTTTCATACATGGACAAATATACAAAAAAAATATCAAAAAAAAGCAAATAGTTTGGGTGGTGCCTGCGGGCACACCGTTTGGAGTTTTTCCATATTTTCACACCATCCATTCTCGCATAACCATAAGCACTGAAAATTGGCGGGAAGCCAAAGGCTAAAAGCATTTTTACACAGAAATTACCACCAAAAATGCCGTGACCACGACACCCTTTACGACCCTAATAAACTCCGCTATTGCAATATTAAGTCGTGGTCACTGCGGGCATTTTGGTAATTTCGGCGGGTGCCCCCACAGGCACCTTTTAGCCCCTACAAAAAGTAACGGAAAGAAAACCATCCACAAAATGGTATCAAACAAGAACCGCAAACATACACCGTGCGCAGCACGCGGGATGCCGCCGCCCCACGCGGCAGACCGCTATTTCTTCGCTGCGCTCATAAATTCAGCGTTCCCCCGCCGGCGGCATCCCGAAAACGCAGAAATTATACATAGAAATTCTCAACTGCTGTTATTCCTTCAACACATTGTGCGAAGCACGCGGGATGCCGCCGCCCCAATGCGGCAGACCGCTATACGCTCGTTCCACTCGCTATATAGCATTCTCCCGCCGGCGGCATCTCGAAGTGTTTGAGAATGAGCGAGCTCTATCCGCCTCGCCGGCGGGGCATTTTTAAATTTACGAAATTCCCTTCGGGT
>CAYJIF010000105.1:0-4563 GCA_964370175.1 uncultured Rikenellaceae bacterium | reverse complement strand
GTCTGTTTTGCCATTTTTTCTCTTAAAAAGTGTGGAGTGTTAGGTTCCGTCGGCTCTCGAAAAATATCTGATGAAAAACCTTGTAATTATGGGTAGTGACCGTCATCAGCCACGTTTTGTGCGAGGGCAAAGCCCCCTAAAAAGGGAATTGCAAAGCCCGGAAAAACCGAGCTTTGCCCCTTTATCTTCAGCCTCCTTAGCTTTGTGTCAGCACCTGCAGTCCCACAAGGGAATGCTGCGCAACATGCGTCAGTGAAGCCGGTGTGAAATTACTTAATTTCAACTTCAGCGCCAGCCTCTTCGAGTTGACCTTTAAGTTGTTCAGCTTCTTCTTTGCTAACACCTTCTTTAACAGCTTTTGGAGCGCCGTCAACAAGATCTTTAGCCTCTTTAAGACCAAGACCTGTAAGATCTTTAACAACCTTAACAACTTGTAGTTTAGCACCACCTGCAGAAGTAAGGATTACGTCGAATGATGTTTTCTCAGCTGCTGCTGCTGCTTCAGCTGGAGCTGCTGCTACTGCTACTGCTGCTGCTGCTGGCTCAATACCATATTCGTCTTTAAGGATTTGTGCTAGTTCGTTTACCTCTTTAACTGTAAGGTTTACTAGTTCTTCGGCGATTTTTTTGATGTCTGCCATCGTCTTATTATTTTTTAAGTTTTAAATTTTTTGTTTTATTTTTTGAATAGCTTGGTAGTATGCCTACGGGCGAATACTACTGTCTATCTTCAAGCGCTTTTACAAGCCCTGCAACCTTGTGACCAGCTGAGCCCTGAAGAGCGCTGATAACATTTTTCGCAGGAGATTGAAGTAGAGCAACAATGTCTCCGATAAGTTCTTCACGGCTCTTGATGTTAACAAGAGTGGTGAGTTGATCAGCACCAACATATACACATTCGTCAACATAAGCTGCTTTGAGCTCTGGTTTCTGAGTGTTAGCCTCCTTGCAGAAAGCTTTGATTAGCTTTGCAGGAGCGTTACCTGTTTGGGTGAACATGATCGCCGTTGGGCCTGACAATACTGAAGAGATCTCTTCGTTTGCCATACCAGCCTCTTCGAGCGCCTTACCAAAGAAAGTGTTTTTAACAACTTGCAGTTTGATTTCTTGTTCGAAACAAGCACGACGCAACTTGGCTGTCTGTGCTGCATTTAGACCTGAAATATCTGCAACATAATAGTGCGCATACTGTCCTAGACTTTCGGCTATGGTGCTCGTTAGAGCTAATTTTTCGTCTTTTGTCATTTTTTTCTAAATTCTAAAATTATTTAGTCGAAAGGTCTTAGTCAATACTCTTAGGGTCAAGTTGAATACCAGGACTCATAGTTGAAGAAATGTAAACAGACATAACGTAGGTACCTTTAGCTGCCGATGGCTTAAGCTTAAGGATTGTGTTATAAAATTCACGGATGTTTTCTTCAATCTTCTCCTTGTCGAAGGATACTTTGCCAACTGCGGCGTGAACGATACCGAATTTATCAACTTTAAAGTCAATCTTACCAGCTTTCACTTCCTCAACGGCTTTTCCTACTTCCATAGTTACAGTACCTGTCTTTGGGTTAGGCATTAGTCCACGAGGACCAAGTACACGACCAAGGGCACCAACTTTTGCCATTACGCTGGGAGTACAGATGATCACATCGATGTCTGTCCACCCACCCTTAATTTTTTCTACATACTCGTCGAGTCCCACGAAATCAGCACCTGCTGCTTTAGCCTCGTCTTCCTTGTCAGGAGTACAGAGCACCAAAACGCGAGCAGTTTTACCAGTACCGTGTGGTAGAGTCACCACGCCACGCACCATTTGGTTTGCTTTTCTAGGGTCTACACCAAGTCGAATATCCACATCTACCGAGGCATCAAATTTCGTAAAGGTTATCTCCTTCAACAAGCTCGAGGCTTCGGCCAACTTGTATTGCTTTGTGCCGTCAATCTTGGCATAAGCAATCTTTTGATTCTTTGTTAGCTTCATTTTCTCTTCTTTTGTTTTAGTTTAAAGGTGACTCTCCTACGACGTTGATACCCATTGAGCGAGCTGTTCCTGCGACCATGCTCATTGCGCTCTCAACTGTAAAACAGTTCATATCCTCCATCTTGCCAGTAGCGATCTCACGGATCTGATCCCATGAAACCTCGCCTACTTTCTTACGGTTAGGTTCTGGAGAACCGCTTTGAATTTTAGCGGCTTCCTTGAGTTGAACTGCAACAGGTGGTTGCTTAATGATAAAGTCGAAAGACTTGTCGCCATAAACGGTGATAATCACAGGAAGGACTTTTCCAGCCTTGTCCTGTGTACGGGCATTAAATTGCTTGCAGAAGTCCATGATGTTCACGCCCTTAGAACCAAGTGCTGGTCCTACTGGAGGTGAAGGGTTGGCCGCTCCGCCTTTGATTTGCAACTTAATAAATGCCGCAATATCTTTTGCCATAGCTTTGTTTGTTATTTATTTGTTACTAAAATTTTGGGCTTTTGACTCCTTGCCTTATTCTCACCTCATCTTGTACCGAGCGAGTGTAACACCGCTCACCCACTACACAGAGGTAAAACAAAAAATCACCCACCCGGGGTTTTGCAGAAATAGCAAAAGAAAAATAGTGGAAGCCTATTCTTCTTTCTCTACCTGCGTGAACGATAGCTCCATAGGAGTTCTGCGTCCAAATATCTTAACTGCTACTTTCAGGCGGTGGCGGGTATCGTCAACCTCCTCGATTGTACCAATAAACGATGCAAAGGGACCATCAATAACCTTAACGCTCTCTCCAACTTTGTATAGTACTTCGCTGTCTACCATTTCTGATTGAGCTTGCTCATCGACGAGTCCTAAGATTCTGTTAACCTCACTCTCGCGTAGTGGCGAGGCGTGAAGCATTGATTCTTTTGTATCGGAGAGAAAACCCAACACTCCTGGAATGTTGCGTAAGATATGCGGAATTTCCCCGACCATAGCGCACTGAACCAGTACGTATCCGGGGTATGAAACGCGCTCCTTGACAACTTTCTTGCCACGAACCACGCTATAATATTTCTCAGTGGGAATCAGCACCTTGAGGATATAGTCCTCCAAGCGCAGTGTGCGAACTTCGGCTTCGAGGTAATCTCTCACCTGTTTCTCCTTGCCTCCAATAGCACGTATAACATACCAATGAAACTCTTGTGTTTCGCTCATAGCTCCTAAATTTTTTAAAAAACCGAAATCTCAAACATTAGTATAAAATCGAATAAATCGATTTCATAATGTTCTCGAACGAAAAGTCCATTGCAAGTATTACAACAGCGAAAATCGCTGAAGCAATCATTACAAGTATTGCACTGCTTTGAAGCGACTTCCAAGTAGGCCATACAACCTTATCGACCAATTCGCGATAAGAAGCCTTTACATAATTTCCCATTCCCATTGCTAAGATATAGAATTAATTTACAAAAAAAATGCAGGGGTGGAGAGATTCGAACTCCCATCAATGGTTTTGGAGACCACTATACTAGCCCTTGTACTACACCCCTAAATCCAACATAAGAGTCAGGAATTAGAGCAGGCGGGATTTTGGCTGTGCGGAAATTGCAACTCTTAACAGAAATTACAACCTGCTCACACTAACACTCACCCTCAACCTCTAATTCCTAACTCTTTTGCTGTAAGGTAACTATTCGAGGATTTTTGTAATCTGACCAGCACCTACGGTACGACCACCTTCGCGGATTGCGAAACGAAGACCGATGTTAACTGCTACTGGGTAGATCAACTCAACAGTGATAGTCACGTTGTCACCTGGCATAATCATCTCAACACCTGCTGGAAGAGTTACCTCACCAGTTACGTCAAGAGTACGTAGGTAGAACTGTGGACGATATTTGTTGTGGAATGGCGTGTGACGACCACCCTCGTCTTTCTTAAGGATATAAACCTCAGCTTCGAATTTTTGGTGAGGCTTGATAGAACCTGGCTTAGCAACAACCATACCACGTTTTACCTCTTTCTTGTCAACACCGCGCATCAAAAGACCTACGTTGTCACCTGCTTCACCTGTATCAAGAAGTTTGCGGAACATCTCAACACCAGTACAAGTTGAAGTCATAGCTTTCTCGCCAAGACCAACGATCTCAACTGGATCACCAACGTTAACAACACCTGTTTCGATACGACCTGTAAGTACTGTACCACGACCTGTGATCGAGAATACGTCCTCTACTGGCATAAGGAATGGCTTTTCGTTCTCACGTGGAGGAATTGGAATATATGAATCAACAGCATCCATAAGCTCCATGATTTTGTCTTCCCAAGAAGGCTCACCATTAAGACCACCAAGTGCAGAACCGCGGATAACAGGAGCGTTATCGCCGTCGAATTGGTAGAAGCTAAGGAGTTCACGAACTTCCATTTCTACTAGTTCAAGCATCTCTTCGTCTTCAACCATATCCACTTTGTTAAGGAATACTACGATACGAGGAACGTTTACCTGACGTGCAAGAAGGATGTGCTCGCGAGTTTGTGGCATAGGACCATCAGTAGCTGCTACAACGATGATAGCACCGTCCATTTGAGCAGCACCAGTAACCATGTTTTT
>CAYJIF010000104.1:0-4610 GCA_964370175.1 uncultured Rikenellaceae bacterium | reverse complement strand
CCCGGGCCCCGCCCCGGGCCCGGGGGGGCGGCGGCGCCCGCCCCCCCCCCCGCCCCGGCGAGAGGCAAGATGTGCACAAAAATGCTTAGCACAAAGAGTGTTAACATACATATCATATTAAAAGACACAGACAATGAATCAAAAATTAGTCTTTGAGGTTTCGTGGGAGGTGTGTAACAAAGTGGGAGGAATCCACACTGTCGTTGGTACCAAAGCGCTGTCAGCCATTAAGGAATACGGCGAAAACTACATCTTAATTGGTCCAGATTTCGAGCGCGAGAGCGCAAATATTGAATTTTTACAAGATGACACCCTGCTCCCCCAGTGGCGAGCAGCAGCGTACGCCGCGGGGATAAGAATCCGCATAGGACGTTGGCGTGTTGTGGCAGGCTCGCCAATGGTGGTGCTTGTGGATTTCAGCTCGTTTTTGGGCTACAAGGATGAGTTCCTCGCAAAGCTCTGGGAAGAGTACCGAGTAGATAGCATTTCGGGTGGATGGGACTATGTCGAGCCCGTTATCTTTGGTTACGTAGCAGCACGCGTGGTGGAATCCTTTACGCAGTTTTTTCCTGCTCGTTCCAGCGAAGTTGTGGCGCACTTCCACGAGTGGATGACCTGCTCGGGAGCGCTCTATCTCAAATACAACAGCCCCAAAATCGCAACAGTATTTACCACCCATGCAACAGCCGTGGGTCGTTCTATTGCTGGCAATGGACTGCCGCTCTATGGCCCCATGCAAAGCTACAATGGTGACGAAATGGCTGCTCGTTTTGGCGTGATGGCAAAGCACTCAATCGAAAAGAGTGCGGCGCATTGTGCCGATGCCTTTACAACGGTGAGCGATATTACAGCAGCGGAGTGCTCCGCACTGCTTGATAAGACCCCAAGCGTAGTTACGCCTAACGGCTTCGAAAAAGATTTTGTGTACAAGGGCGCAGAGTATGACACCAAGCGTGCCGAAGCTCGCAAAGCACTCATCGAAGTGGCAGAGGTGGCGCTGAGTACGAAGTTCAAGAGCGAACCGATGATTGTGGCCATCAGCGGCCGATACGAATACAAGAACAAAGGTATTGACGAGTTCATAGACTCGCTCGCGATGCTCAAAACCGAACTGGGCAAAAACAAAGAGGTGCTTGCCTACATTATGGTGCCATCGTGGCATCACGGTGCAAGACGCGACCTGAACGCTATACTCGTTCAAGGCAAGGATACCCCCGTAGATCCTAAAAATCTGCCAAACACAACTCACACACTCGGAGATGCCGATAACGACCCCGTTGTACGTCACTTGCATGACTCTGGACTGTTGGATTCGCGCTCAGCAGTGCAGGTTGTTTTTGTGCCGTGCTACCTCAACGGAGATGATGGGGTTTTCAATAAGAGCTATTACGAGCTGTTGGTGGGCTGCGATGTGAGCGTATTCCCATCCTACTACGAACCATGGGGCTACACCCCGCTCGAAAGCATTGCTTTTGGAGTACCCACAATCACCACTACGCTGGCTGGTTTTGGGCTCTGGGTGCAGAAATATGCCAACGATGCTCACGAAGGAGTCACAGTGCTGGCTCGCAGCGATGATAACGATGGCGAAGTGGCGCGAGGCATAAGCTCCACTCTGAAATACTACACAACGCTCAAAGCAGCGGAAATGAAAAAAGTGCGCCAAAAAGCCGCTAAACTCGCTGACATCGCTCAGTGGGCAAACCTATTCGAACACTACAAAAATACCTACAACATTGCAATGGAAAATCAAAATCAAAGAAATCAAAATCAGGGCGTAGCAGAAGGGCAATACTCTGGCGGCGATAACGCTGAGCAAGTTAGCTTTATCTCCCAGCAGGCAGCCCCTGGCCTGCATCCAAACTGGACACGAATGGTGGTTGAACGTGCCATTCCTGAGCGACTACGCACGCTGGAAGAGCTCACCAAAAACCTATGGTGGAGCTGGAACGAGGCGGCTCGTAGACTATTCGAGAGCATCGACAAAGATAAATGGCGCGATGTGTCGAGAAACCCTATTGCGCTGCTCGATAAGCTCAGCCTTACGGAGCTCAAAAAACTTGCAGACGATGCAGATTTTACAACACGTCTGGATAACGTCTTCGCACAGTACAAAGCGTACATGGATGCTCGCAACTATGGCGATAAGCCACGCGTGGCTTACTTCTCGATGGAGTATGGCTTGCACTCATCCCTCAAGATCTACTCTGGCGGACTCGGCATCCTGGCGGGTGACTACCTCAAAGAGAGCTCGGATAAAAACGTGCCAATGGTAGCAGTTGGTCTGCTGTACAGATATGGCTACTTCACACAAAAGCTATCCAACGCCGGAGAACAAGAGGCTACCTATGAATCGCAAAACTTCGACAAGCTGCCAATCACAGCCGTGAGGGATAAAAATGGCGAGTGGGTGACAGTAGAAGTGTCGTACCCAGGCAGAGTGGTGACGGCAAGAGTATGGCGCTGTGACGTTGGTCGCACCGAACTATACCTGATGGACACTGACCACGAAATGAACATGCCAGAGGATCGCTCAATCACTCACCACCTATACGGCGGCGACTGGGACAACCGCCTCAAGCAAGAATTCCTGCTCGGTATTGGTGGTATTCGCGTGCTCAACAACCTGGGCATCAAAAGCGATGTATACCACTGCAACGAAGGACACGCTGCACTAATCGGCTTGGAGCGCTCACGCAACTTTATCGAAGAGCACGACCTCAGCTTCTCAGAAGCACTCGAAGCAGTGCGTAGCTCGTCGCTATTCACCACCCACACTCCTGTGCCTGCTGGACACGATGCCTTTGACGAAGGAATGATCCGTCAATATATGTGGCACTACCCAGAACGCCTGAAAATCACATGGGAACAGTTCTACGCGCTGGGCAAAGGTACTGACGGTAAATTCTCGATGAGCGTGCTGGCTTGCAACCTCAGCCAAGAGGTGAACGGCGTTAGCTGGCTGCACGGCGAGGTTAGCAAAGATATACTCGGGCACATGTGGAGCGGCTACATGCCAAACGAACTACACATTGGATATGTCACCAACGGTGTGCACTACCCAACCTGGACAGCAGATAGACTCAAAGATCTCTACTGCAGAACATTCGGCGAGGACTTCGGCGCTGGAGATTACAGCCGCGAACATTGGGATAAAATATACGATATTCCAAATGCAGAGCTGTGGGATGCAAGATTGTATCTCAAAAACAGAATGTTGAACCTGATTCGCCGCCGCGTGGCAGACCCAACAGAATTCCGCTTTGATTCGCCACGCCAACTCGTGCAAATACAAGAAATGCTTAACCCTAAAGCACTTACTATTGGTTTTGCACGCCGCTTTGCAACCTACAAGAGAGCTCACCTGCTCTTTACCAACATGGAACGTTTGGCGCAAATCGTCAATAACGAAGAACGTCCCGTGCAATTTATCTTTGCTGGCAAGGCTCACCCCGCTGACAAAGCAGGGCAAGACCTCATCAAACGCATCGTAGAGGTATCGAAAATGCCTCAATTCGTAGGCAAAATCATCTTCCTGCAAAACTACGACATGGAACTCGCACGCCGCATGGTACAAGGAGTTGACGTGTGGTTGAATACGCCAACGCGTCCGCTCGAAGCCTCTGGAACAAGCGGCGAAAAGGCGGTGATGAACGGAGTACTACAATTCTCAGTGCTCGACGGCTGGTGGGTAGAAGGATACAGACAAGATGCAGGCTGGATGCTGCCGATGGAACGCACCTTCGCTGACCAACGATTCCAAGACGAACTCGATGCGGAGATGATTTACACCACCATCGAAGACCAAATCGTGCCTACCTACTACGAGAAAAACGAAGAAGGACACTCTCCAAAATGGATGGAAATGGTGAAGCACTGTGTTGCAGATGTCGCATCGAACTTTACCACCAATCGCATGATGCAAGACTACGAAGATAGATTCTACTCGAAACTGCACGTTCGTCACGTAGAGGTTATTGCAGATGATTTTGCAGTGGCTCGCGAAATGGCTGCATGGAAACGAAAAGTATCCAAAGAGTGGAACAATGTGAGCGTTGTGGGAATCAAACAATTCGACCCTATCCACGAAGCAATCAAAGAAGGCTATAAGTATGAGTTGGAGGTGAAAGTAAATATTGCAGGACTCAGTCCCGAAGATATTGGAGTAGAGCTGCTCGTGGCTGAGGCCTCGGGGCAAGAGGTGCAGACGAAAGTTCATCATACTCAGCAATTTGAGTTTGCGGATGTTGAAAATGGCGTTGCGAGATATAAGCTCGAAAACGAACCAGAATTGTCTGGCTCTTATGACTTCGCAATTAGGGTTTTCCCGAGCAATGACAAGTTGCCGCACAGACAAGACTTTGCTCTTGTGAAGTGGGTGTAGGGCGCTGTTTTTACATATTTTCCTTAAGAGGAGGGGGTGTCGCTGTTAGTAAGGCGGCACCCTCTTTTTTTTTGTGATAATGTGTGGTGCGGGTGCGCCGCTGGGCAATTGATTTGGTTTTTCTATCGAAGCAACAAATCAAAAGGGTTTCTGACCCCGCTTGCACGGCGGCGGGTGCCCCCGCAGGGCATTTGTTTCTGTTTTTCTATCGGTGCAACAAATCAAA
>CAYJIF010000103.1:0-4640 GCA_964370175.1 uncultured Rikenellaceae bacterium | reverse complement strand
AATATAGTTCACATAGTCAGAATATAAATAATGTAATCCGTTCAACAAATTGTCTACAGCACGCGAAATGCCCGTCTAAACAACTCAAAACCAACATTATCATCACCGCTAAAACAAAAATAACAATTTGGATTATAATAGTTATTATGTTAAATAAAAGGGGATTTCAAATTTGCCTTACCGCGCTTAATTCTTGCCCAACACTCGTTCGAGTTGCTATTCTCGATTTTTTGCATTCGAAAAGCTACAATAAAGCTACAATTTTTCACAATTTTCAACGTTTTTGTTATATCTTTGTGCTCGCAAACGCGCAAAGTCACAAAACAAGGATGAAAGTTGCATATAAATTCTTACTAAGATCATATGTTGGGCCTCTGGTTCTGACCTTTTTCATCGTGATGTTTATTCTGTTGATGCACTACCTATGGTTGCACATCGATTCGCTTGTGGGCAAAGGACTTTCAATAGGAGTTATACTGGAATTGGTAATGTATGCATCGGCGACGCTGATTCCAATGGCACTGCCGCTGGCGATTCTACTGGCATCGATAATGACGATGGGCAATTTGGGCGAGAACAACGAGCTTCTGGCGCTTAAATCTGCAGGAATTTCGCTGCCACGCATCACCAGGCCACTGCTGGTTTTGATGGTATTTGTCTGTTCAGCAAGTTTTTACGTAATCAACATTCTCACCCCATACTCATTCCAGAAGATGTACACGCTGCTATCCGACATCTCTAAGCAGAAGCAAGAGATGAGGTTTTCGGACGGTATTTTCTTCAACGGCATCCCAGATATGAGTATTCGAGTATCAAAGCAAGATCAGGACTCAAAACTGCTCTATGACGTGTTGATTTACGACAATTCGGTGCATGACAAGATGCGCACGACTGTTGCAGATTCGGGCTATATCAACATTTCGCAGGACAGAAAATATCTTGAGGTGACGTTATTCAACGGCGAAATTTACGAGGAAACGCGTAACTATCTGTGGTTCGACAACAATGTAATGTCTCATCATGTTTTCACCGAGCAGGAGATGTTAGTTCCAATTTCGGGCTTTGCTCTCGAACGCTCTGATATGGATGCTTTTGCATCACGGAGTGAGACGAAAAATATGGGTGAATTGTCACACGATATCGACTCGTTACGCCATACTCGAGATTCGCTAATTACTCGTTTTACTTCCTCACTGACAAAGAATTACTTGTTCAAACATCTTCAGAATTACGATAAAATCGATTCACTCCCGATCCTCAAAGCGCGTGATTTCGAATTCCCCGATGTGGACACCATGAACCCCACAAAACGTAGAGGTTTGTTCACGGTGGCGAAGAATCTGGCCAATGAGGCACAAAATTTTGTGCGCTATGAGTCTCGATTCCCCGTCTACGCAGCAAACATGCTCTATCGCGCTCAGGCAGACTATCAAAAAAAGCTCGCACTACCCTTCTCTATCATGATTTTCTTCCTCATAGGTAGTGCACTGGGAGCAATTATACGGAAAGGAGGACTGGGCACGCCAATTGTTGTGTCGGTGATATTCTTTGTCATATACTTTATAATCACCACCACGGGCGATAAATTCGTCAAGGATGGCGCCATGCACCCATTTGTTGGAACGTGGCTCTCATCGTTTGTGCTCTTCCCGCTGGCAATATTCTTGACTGTGAAATCTAACAACGACTCCGCGCTACTCAACCGTGATGCCTATGTGGCTCGCTACAAGAAAGTTAAGCGCTTCGTTGAGAAGATGTACGCTAATGTAATAAAATTAATAAAAAAATAGATATGAGTAAAATTTTGAATACAATTGAAGAGGCTCTGGAGGATATTGCTCAGGGTAAAATAATCATCGTGGTAGACGACGAGGATCGTGAAAATGAGGGCGATTTTGTATGTGCAGCTCAGACCATCACGCCTGAGCAAGTGAATTTCATGCTCCACAATGGACGTGGGGTGCTGTGTGTGCCGCTTACAGTTGAGAGGTGCGCTGAGCTACAAATCGACATGATGGTGGGTGATAATACCTCCATGCTCGGAACGCCTTTTACCGTTTCTGTGGATTTGCTCGGAGACGGCTGTACTACTGGTGTCTCGGCTACGGACAGAGCAAAGACAATACGCGCGCTGGTTGACCCTGCCACTCGCCCCGAGCAGCTTGGCCGCCCAGGTCATATCTTCCCGCTCAGAGCGCGAGATAAAGGTGTTTTGCGCCGCCCAGGGCACACCGAAGCGGTTATTGACCTGACTCGCATGGCTGGCCTCCACCAAGGCGGTGCGCTCATCGAGATTATGAACGAAGATGGTACAATGTCACGCATGCCCGAACTCTTGGAAATTGCTGCGAAATACGATATGAAAATAATCTCCATTGCCGATCTCATCGCATATCGCCTGGAGCGCGAATCGTTGGTGATAAAGGGCGATAGAGTGAAAATGCCGACCGCTTATGGTGATTTTGAACTTATCCCGTTTTTGCAGAAAAGCAATGGACTGGAGCACCTCGCCATTGTCAAAGGCGAATGGGCAAGTGACGAAGAGGTGTTGGTTCGCGTGCATTCATCGTGCTTGACTGGAGATGTTTTGGGTTCGTGCCGCTGTGACTGCGGAGCACAACTACACCACGCAATGGAGATGGTAGACAAAGCAGGTAAAGGCGCCGTAGTGTACCTGATGCAAGAGGGAAGGGGCATTGGTCTCTTCAATAAAATCAAGGCATATAAGCTGCAAGAAGAGGGGATGAACACCGTGGATGCTAATACAGCACTGGGCTTCAAGCCAGATGAGCGGGATTATGGGGTGGGAGCAAACATCCTGCGAGAGCTTGGCATTAAGAACATTCGATTACTGACCAACAATCCGCAAAAGCGTATAGGTTTGGAGGGGTATGGGTTGAAGATTGTGGAGAATGTGCCTATTGTAGTCGCACCTAATGCTCATAATATCAAATATTTAGAAAGCAAGGAGAAGGATATGGGGCATAAACTCGGTATTTTTACTGCGGCGATAAAATAATTTAGTTGCAGGCTTTACTTGTGCGACTTATTTCCTTTGTCGAGGTGGATTTTCAGGGCTTTGACCGAGATGTTTATCTCCCAAATCGAGATGGCAAGCGAGACAACGAGTAGGAGCAGCGCCACACCGAAAAACCATTCGGCAATTGCGTTTTCGGCAATGTAGAGCAGAAACATCGCCACAACGCAAAACAACAGACTCGATATCCCAAAAATCTGCATCGCTTGGGTCAAGTGCAGTCTTTTATAGAGGTTTCGGATTTGAGCTGTGTGTTTGGGATCCTCGTTTTTATCATTTTCTTGCTTGAGGTTTCTCACCACAGCGGCATACGACAAAAAACGGTTTGTATAGGCGAGTAGTATGAGCGAAGTAGCGGAAAATAGTAGTGATGGCGTTGTGAGTTCGAGCATCTGTTCTTGAATTTTGAGGTTGTAAATAGTATATAAAGTAGGACAAATATAGCACATTTTTTTTCTAAAATAGTAAATAGTATGAAAGAGGCACGTAATCTTCGTATAGTTTTTATGGGTACTCCGTTGTTTGCATCAGAGGTGCTCGAGGAGCTTTTACGTCAAGAATTTAACGTTGTAGGGGTGGTCACTGCTCCAGACCGTCCGGCGGGTCGTGGCAGAGAGTTGAAGTGCTCGGCAGTAAAGGAAAGTGTGCTTAAAATCAGTGAGTTAGGTGGTGTGCAAATCCCAATTCTACAGCCTGAGAAATTGCGTGAAGGGGCGTTTTTGAGCGAACTCGAAGCGCTTGCAGCCGACCTCTTTATTGTTGTTGCATTTAGGATGTTGCCCCAAGTAGTGTGGGCAATGCCGAGTTGTGGCACTTTTAACCTTCATGCCTCGCTGTTGCCTGAATATAGAGGTGCGGCGCCTATTAATTGGGCGATAATCAATGGCGAGACGAAAAGCGGTGTGACTACTTTTTTCCTCAACGAGGAGATTGATTGTGGGAGCGTGATTTTGCAGCGGGAGTGCGATATTTTGCCCTCTGATAATGTTGGTACACTGCACGATAAGCTACTGGAGATTGGCAAGGGTTTGGTGGTCGAAACGGTCGAGGCGATTGCGGCACAGAGTTATGTGTTAAAGCCGCAATTATTCTCCGATGGCGAGGGAAGTGGTGGTGCGATGGCGCAGTTAAAACCAGCTCCGAAGCTATTTAAAGGCGATATGGAATTGGACTTCACTCAAAGCGCACAGGCGTTGCATAATAAGATTCGGGGTCTTAGCCCCTACCCCACTGCTTGGGGGATGATTTGTGGTACAGGTGTGGTCGATGGTGTTGATAAAGAGGATGTTAGAGCGAAATTCTATACAACTCATGTTGAGCAGTATGGTGCAGGTGAGTGTGATTGCGTGGATTCTGTTTCACAGAACCATTGGCAGAGTGATGGTAAGAGTTACTTGCGTCTTAGGACTCAGGGGGGATGGTTGTATGTCGATGAGTTACAGCCAGAGAATAAGAAGAGGATGGCAACGGCTGATTTTCTAAGAGGTTGGCGGTAGAGTTGTGGCGGTGCGCGGCGGCGGGTGGCGGGTGCCCCCGCAGGGCATTTGTTTTTGTTATTCTAAAACATTAGTGCAACAAATCAAAAGGGTCTCTGACCCCGCCC
>CAYJIF010000102.1:0-4780 GCA_964370175.1 uncultured Rikenellaceae bacterium | reverse complement strand
GGGGAGGGCGCGCTTACGCCGCGCGGGCGGGGTCAGAGACCCTTTTGATTTATTGAACTATTGTTTTAGAATAACAAAAACAATTGCCCCGCGAGGGCACTCGCCACCCGCTACCCGCTACCTGCCGCGCTGAACCGATACCGCAAAAAACGTAAACAACAATGAACTAAGAATCGACACCACTACTGCACCTGCACCCAGCAACGGCACTATCTCCATCGAAAAAGACAACTCAGGCAACACCCTCTTTGCCATCCCCAAAAGAGCAAGCAAAAGTCCCATAGACCCCACTGAACTCACCAAACCCTGAACCCAAGCCCAGCGATACGCCTCGCGAACAAGCACTCCATGCGCCTCGCGCCCATAACCATTGAACTGAGCCCCAACACTCAACCTAATGCCAAGGTACACTATAATAAACGCCGCAAGCCCAATAACCCCCGCCACATACATAGCAAAGCGCTCGATAAGCCCCAAATTCTTGGTAACTTGCTCTGGAATAGACTCTTCGAGATGTACACTCTGCACCCACTCTTCGTTGGCAAGGGTCTTTTTGATTTGATTCACGCCGTCAGCCTGCGCGTTTTCTGGGGCGATTGTAACAACCGCAATTTTCGGGAGGATAATCCCACCCAAGTGCTTTTCGAGGTCGATGCCCACAAACTCAGAATAATTTTTTTGCGCCGCCTCAGCCTCGCGAATATCCACAGCACTCACCCCCTCGATTTTCAGGAGTTCTGCCTCGATTTGAGGGCTATTGAGAGCGGCCGTGTCGCTAATTTCCACTGAAATGTGTACTTCGCCCACCATTTTGTGTATGGTGCTTGTTGCCCCCAGCAGCACATAGGCGCAGAGTGCGCACAGCAGCAGTGCGAATGTCATTGCCACAGTTGTGGCGGCTCTTCCCGTGTAGACTTTATTTTTCTGTGTCATTTTCTTCTTCATGTTTTTGTTTTAGCGCGAGTGCTACGCCCATGCCCAGCAGCAGGAATATTGCGATGGTGGAGATAGCCGTAACAGTTTTCAGAGCACCGTGGTGAGGCACCACAAATTCCCACTCGATTTTATGCTCTCCCTCGGGAACCACGACTCCCCTGAGCACATAATCGATAGGGATTGCTTCGGCCGCTACGCCATCTACTCTAACGTGCCAATCGTGGTGATAAATCTCAGAGAAGAGCACTACTCGCGGTGTGGTTAGCTTAGCGGTGTAGCTTATTTTTTCGAGGCTAAAGTCATCGAGCGTAACGCCTTCATTTTCAGAACTTCTGGTGCTAAGGTTTGCGTTGCCCACCTGCGCTCTATATTTTTCGTCGATCACCCCCACTCGCTTGGGGTCAAAGTCCTTATTGCCGAGCGCTTCAATCTCTTCTTTTGCACCGCTGACCCACATAATGCTATCTAAGATTACTGCGCTACCGATTGCCTCTTCATTGGGCACTACATCTCCTTCTTGTGTGATAAAGTAGCGTGTGTTGAGCATGTTATAGGCATTCATGTTCATTTGCGAGAGGTGTTCGTCAATGAGGTCTTGGTAGCGGAGCATTTTGGCGGCGTGGTACCCTCCTATCGAGCGGTAGAAATATGAGGCGGCCGAGGAGTTAAAGGGGCCTCCGCGGGTAAAATCTGCCACACGGAAATCGCCCGTATCTTTGAGTATTTCTTTATCGGCGGGTGTCATTTCGATGGCTTTGCTGCTGCTGAGGCTGACAAATTCATCGGCTTTGACATATCGCTTATCCACGCCAAAGAGGTCTACGCACACCAGAGCGGCGAGGCTAAGCCCAAGTATGCTAACTTTTGTGATTTTATTCTTGATATAGAGCCATATCACGCCACCTGTGAGCACCACATAGAGCAGTGAGCGCCATGCATCGGAGCTGAGCAACGAGGCTCTTTCGCTGAGCATAGCGGCGGCGAGACTCTCGGGCATCTGGGCATCGCTGGGCGAGGAAAAATCCATCATCGAGGGCAGCACCACTGCTGAGAAAAGCGCAAAACCTCCTGCAATTGCCACGCTAAGGCGCAGGGCATTTAGAGTTTGTTTGTCGTGGCGTTTTTCCACGAGCCTGGTGAGCCCCAATACTGCCAACAGAGGCAGAGCCCACTCCACCACCACAAGTATCATCGAGGGTACTCGGAATTTGTTGTACAGAGGCACGTAGTCAATAAACAAGTCCGTAAACCACGCAAAATTATGCCCCCAGCTCAGCACCAAAGCAAGCATTGTGGGAATGAGTATCCACCACTTCTGCCTGCGAGGCAATACGCACAGTGCGAAAATCGCCAGCATTACTATCACCGCACCAATATACACAGGCCCCTCGGTAAAGGGTTGGGTGCCGTGGTACGAGGGAATTGCCTGATAATAATCTTTAGGGGTTTGGTAGTTTTTCAGCTCGTTGTCGACCTCGCCACCAGCTTTGAAATCACGGCCTCCACCCTCAAAATTTGGGATAAAGAGATTGAAAGTCTCGGCCTTGCCGTAGCTCCACGCCGTGATGTAGCTTCTGTCCAGCCCCCCAGCAGTGGCATCGCTGTTGTCGGGCGTAGCAAGTTCGCTCGTCCCCCCACGAGTCGACACCTTAGCATAGTCCGCCGTGTAGTAGAGCGGGATGATGTTGGTGCCAACTGCCAAGAGCGCCGCTCCGAGGAGCACCACCGAACGCTTGATAAACTCTGCTCCCGCCTTCTTTCTGTAGTACCTTATGCCTTGGTAAACTACCAAACTCAATATGACGGTGAGAAAATAATAGGTAATTTGGTGGTGGCCAGCGCCAATAAGCATCGCAGCGAAGAGCGCAGAAAGTCCCGCACCCAACCACAATCGACGATTGAAAGTGTACCAAATCGAGCCGATGAGAGCCGGTACCCAGTAGAGCGCCCACATCTTGATGATGTGCCCCGCTCCGATGATTATCGGGAAGTAGGTGCTGAGCCCATAACCCACCGCCCCTGCTATGGCCAAGTAAGGGCGCGTGCCCATTAACAGCAACATCAAGTAGAACGAAGTCATTGCCATGAATATCATCCATGCTCCCGACGACGAGCTGTTGACGCTCAAAATCCCACTCATCTTCATCCCGCTATCGGTGACCAGCGTGTAGGAGGGCATGCCGCCAAACATTCTGCTACTCCAGTGCGGAGTCTCGCCGCTCTGAGCAATCTCATCCTTAATGTCTTTGGCCTGACCCTCGAAATTCACCACGTCACCCTTGCGCATGCTCTTGCCCTGTAGCTCGGGGTAAAATAACGCTGCGGAAATAGCAGCAAAAAGTGCCAGTGCAATTATGTGTACAATGCTCTTGGATAGTATATTCTGGATTTTCATTTTCGTTGTTGCTCTATGGAATTGTTAGTTAGCGTCATAGCGTACAAAAATAGTAATAATTTTTGAGGGAAAACCATTTATCTGATATTTATTTGTTACTTTTGTACTCTAATTGCGTAGACAATAGGCGCGCAAATTACTTTAACGCGCAAAGAAATAATCACACTATTTTACACCTGCCGCAATAAGGCAGTAGCTAAAACAAAAGAAAAAACGAATGACATTTTCAAAGAAAAATTACCTGCTACTTATCATCTCGGTGGTGGTGATCGCTGTGGGGTTCATCCTGCTCAGCGGTGGTGGTGCAGAAGATCCAAAAACAGAATTCTCCTACGAAATATACTCCTTCCGCCGCCTGTGGGTAGCACCTATAGTGCTGGTGCTGGGCTTTGCAACGGCTGGAGTAGCAATTTTTAAACGATTTAAATAACAGCCTCAGGCAGCCTGACTGCGCGCCACTCTTGCTGCACAGTCCCGCTCGTCGAAATTAAAGATAACAAAAGTATAGATGGATATATTAGATGCACTTATTTTGGGTATAGTCCAAGGGCTTACCGAATTTCTTCCTGTCAGCTCCTCTGGGCACCTCGTGCTATGCGAACACCTGCTCGGTGTGCAGAACAATGGCGATACAACATTCACCGTGATGGTGCATTTTGCCACAGTACTGGCAACTATTACTGTCTTCGGCAGAGAGATATGGAAGCTGCTGTGCGGTGCGCTCACGTTCAAAAAGAACGATGAGAGCAGCTATGTTCTAAAAATTGCTTTGTCCATGATTCCGATACTCATCGTGGGATTATTTTTTAAAGATGACGTGGAGGCTCTTTTCAGTGCATCGGTATCGTTCATCGGGATGATGCTCATCATTACTGCGGCGTTCCTGACTCTGTCGTACCTGCTGGCGAGGTATCGCCGCCGCCCGACTCGCGATATTACTTACGGAGATGCGTTGATAATCGGTACTGCTCAGGCTTTTGCGGTTATACCGGGCATTTCTCGTTCGGGCACTACTATTGCTACGGGGCTTGCTATTGGCAATAAGAAGGAGAATTTGGCGAAGTTTTCATTCTTGATGGTATTGGTGCCGATTCTTGGCGAGGCGTTGCTTGATATGATGGGGGGTGCGATATCATTTGATGCGGCGGGGTTGCCTATGCTTGTGGGGGTTTTGGCGGCATATGTGAGTGGGTTGCTTGCTTGCAAGGTTATGATAGCAATAGTTAGTCGTGGTCGATTGTATTATTTTGCTATTTATTGTTTGGTGGTGGGTTTGGTGGCAATATTTTCGTAGTTTGTTCGGCTTGCTGTAATTTGCGGGAGTCTTTGCGTGCATTTTCTATTGGTGCAACAGGTCAAATGGGGTTCTGACCCTGTCCCGCTGGGCGTTTTTCTCTGTTTTTCTATCGGTGCAACAAATCAAAAGGGTCTCTGACCCCGCCCGCGCGG
>CAYJIF010000101.1:0-4901 GCA_964370175.1 uncultured Rikenellaceae bacterium | reverse complement strand
CACGCACCTCTTCGGGCAGTTGGTGAGTCATCTCCGTAACGATAAAGCCTGGAGCAATTGCGTTGCAACGCACACCGCGCGAGCCAAGCTCCTGAGCAACACTCTTAGTAAGACCAATCATACCAGCCTTAGATGCCGAGTAGTTTGCCTGTCCTGCATTGCCCGACACGCCCACCACCGAGCTCATGTTGATAATCGAGCCGCTTCTCTGCTTCATCATCACTGGCACAACAGCTTTAGTGAGGTTGAATGCGCTCTTGAGGTTCACCCCAATAACCAAATCCCACTGCTCCTCGCTCATGCGCATAAGCAGACCATCGCGAGTGATACCAGCGTTGTTGATAAGCACGTCGATGCGGCCAAATTCAGCCACAATTTGCTTTACTGTTGCGTCCGAGGCTGCAAAATCAGCAGCGTTCGAGCTATACCCCACAACCTTTGTTCCGTAGGTTGCAAGCTCCTGTGCAGTGGCGTCAATGGCCTCTTGTGGAGCCATATCGGTGAATGCTACATCTGCACCATTGCGTGCAAATTCTTGGGCAATTGCCTTCCCAATGCCACGTGCTGCGCCTGTAATCAGAGCGACTTTTCCTTCAAGTAGTTTCATTGTTTTTATGTTTTTTTGATAATTATATACTAAAGCACAAAGATATAAAAAAAATCTAAAGCGAGAGTTCTAAAAATTAAATTTCACGCTCAGCGAAAAATTTTGTGGCAGTGCGTAGCTATATCTGGAGGCTTGGGGGTATAGCGTTCCGTTATCGCTGAAAAAGCGGTAGTTTTGGTAGCCGTAGCGCAGAATCTCGGAGCCCAAGATATTACCCACGCTCAGATACACGCCCAGCGAACCGCCCCGCTCGAAGTAGTGTGTATAGCCGCAAAAGAAATCCAGCGAAAAGCTCGCCGGCAGCTTTGCTTGGTCATAGACTACGGCCGAGTGAGCCGAAGAGGTGTAGTCGAGTATGCGGTGGGTGTAGCGCAGCGGGGAGAGAGTCTCGTAGTTCTCGTCGGAATAAACCCCCGAAAGGCGCACAAACCAACCTCGCGGCTCGTAGCTCAACGACACGGCGGCAAGACTCTGTGGAGTCCCTCCAATAAAGCGGTCGTCGTAGTGAAGAGTCTCGCCCGAGATCACCTCCTCGCCAGTACTTTGGACTATTTCGGTGGCTGTGGGGTTATTTGCATAGCGATTATTCTGGAGTATTGCCGAGGAGCGCAACCATAGATTATGAACGAGCGGAAACTCCACCGAAGCGGCAATACCCTGACGCACGCTCGCAATGTCACTCATGGCGTAGTGCACATAGAAATTCGACATATCGTCATACAAATCCTGCACACGACTATCACCCCACGTGCTGTAATTATAGATGCTCAGATTTGCCCGCAACAGCGAGGTTCGATAATTCAGACTCGCCTCAACACCCAGCACCAACGGATTAGTAACCCCACTTACAAAGGCGTTGCGGTACTCGGGACTTAGGTACAGTTGCGAGGTGGTGGGAGCCATAGAGCTCAGAGCTGCCGCCACTCCCAGAGTCAACCCCTGATTATTGCTCCACCGCCCGTGCGCCTTTACCATCCACTCCTCGCGCACGTCCAACTCCGAAGCGCCGTAGGTGTCGCCTTGACTGAAATTCTCCTTCTGGAAGTAGCCCTCGCGCTGCGAAGTGCGAAGTCCGACTCTTGCCGCCACACCATAGCTAAACTGCCCGAGCGTCTTGCCATACGCCCCGTGAAGCTCGCCCGCAAGGTTGTTGATGCGGTAGTTGTACCCGAAAACATCTCCCTGTTGAGCGTGGAACGAGGGGTTTAGTACATTATTTTGGGTTACATCCTTGAGGTCTGAATCCTGCTCCAAATAAGTATCCACATCGAGCCAATAACCCCCGCCAAGCAGTGAATTTACACGCTTGTAGTGGTGCTCGCTCTGGGCGGCAAAACTCACCCCCACCGAAAAATCCTGCCCCACGAGCTCGCTGCCAAGACGTGCAAAAAACGGCGCCGTCACTCTATCCTCGATAATATAATTCGCTCGCTCATCGCCATCCATATTGGTACGCAACATTGCATCGAAATCCAACTGGCGAGCATTCACATCATTTGCCCACGCCTCGGTTATTGCCTCTGCTGCCGAGGGAGAAGAGGCATAGGAGGGCATATAGGCATAGTAATCTGGCAGTGGGTTGGGAGTCCCCTGCCACATTAGTGTCGAATATGCGCTCTCCCCCAAACGCACCCCCAACGAGTTTTTCAGCGTAAACCCCTCTAAGATGTCAATATCATGGGTCACGGCAAAGAGCGGCTCCACGGTTTTTCGCACCCCAATGCTATACTCCTGGCCGCCCATCACACCCCACGCAGGGTTATAAAGAGTAGTGCCCGCCAAATCATAGGCCTCCAGAGTTGCCGTACGAGGCAGAGCACGAGTAGTAGGGTTTACCATTGCCAAGAAAGTGAGCTTGCCACCCTTACCCCCGCCCAACATCACGGAGGAGCTAACCGAAAAATCCCAATTATCGCTCCACACCCCTTGAGTGCTGAGCGAGTGACCCCAACGACGTAGAACCGAAAGAGCATACCCACTCTTATCATCATCATTGTAACTATACCCCGCCCCAAAGCCATAGGCATAAGTGCGAGAAGAGAGGTATGAGGAGGCGAAACCTTCGCTGCTCACCGCCAGCGGGTCGTACTCAATGGTGCGAGTGCCGCCCAGCGACAAACGAGGTGCGTCGGGAGTGGAGAAAAGAGAGTTGTCGAATGAAGAATAGGTTGCGCTGGAGTAGTATGACCCGAGAGCCGAATAGGGTGTTATGTTAGAACTCAGCGAAGTGAAATCAACCCCCTGCAGCTCCACTCGCTGCCAATTATAGGGCAACGCTCGCTCGCCGTAGCGCAGCAGGGTGAAAAGAAACGAAGAGCTCTGCTCCAAAAAACTCTCATAAGCATCCACGCTCGGGATTTGGAGGGGTTGTTGCTCGGAGTCCCAGTTCTGGGAAGAGGGCTCCAGACCCGAGCTTTCGGGACTCTGCGCGCGGAGGCCGCTCGCCCCCACAAAGAGGACGAAGCTACCCACAACAACGGAATACCTTGCGACCCTTAACACGGCTTACACGATGTTTTGTTTGCCCGCCTACAAGACCAACATCGCATCGCCATAGGTACCAAAGCGATAACCCTCCTCCTTGGCAAGCTCGTAGAGTTCCATAGTTTTTTGGTAGCCAATGAATGCCGACACCATCATCAGCTGGGTGGTGTATGGACGGTGGAAGTTAGTGACAATGCAGTTTGGCACAGCGAAGTCGTGGGGCGGGAAAATAAATTTGTTTGTCCACCCGTCAAAAGGCTTTAGCTCACCAACGCTCGAAACCGAGCTCTCTACGGTTCTCATCACAGTTGTACCAATGGCACAAATTTTACCTCCACGCTCTTTGGTGGCATTAACCACGTCTACGGTTGCTTGAGGAATTATGATTCTCTCGGAGTCCATCTTATGTTTGGTGAGGTCCTCCACGTCCACGGAGCGGAACGAACCAAGCCCCACGTGCAGAGTAACTTCAGTGAAATTCACACCTTTGATTTCGAGGCGTTTGAGCAGGTGCTTGCTGAAGTGCAACCCCGCAGTTGGCGCCGCCACAGCACCTTCTTCCTTAGCGTAGATGGTCTGATAGCGTTCGTTATCGATTTCCTCGGGCGACTCTCTTATCCAACGGGGAATGGGGATTTGCCCCAGTTTGTAGAGCGCATCACGAAATTCGTCATAGTCGCCATCATACAAAAAACGTAGTGTACGACCTCTCGAGGTGGTGTTGTCAATGACCTCGGCCACCATGGCATCATCGGGACCGAAATAGAGCTTGTTGCCGATGCGGATTTTGCGCGCAGGCTCCACAATCACATCCCACAGGCGCATGTCAGCATTGAGCTCGCGAAGCAGAAAAACCTCAATCTCCGCACCCGTTTTCTCCTTATTGCCGTAGAGCTGAGCAGGAAAAACCTTCGTGTTATTGACTATCATCGTATCTCCATCCTTGAAGTACGTGATTAGATCCTTGAAGAGCTTATGCTCTACCTTCTGGGTGCGACGGTCGTAGACCATCAGGCGAGATTCGTCACGTTCGTCGGTTGGATACTTCGCCAGATTTTCCTCGGGCAAGATGTACTTGTAGTTTGAGAGTCGCATTAGTTTTTATTTTAAGCTAAGTTAGGGTGTGTATGTTCTTGTTTAATTACGGCAGCATCTCCATCCTTGCTCTCGCCATCGAGCTCCACAGCGGGCGGCGGCGGGAGGGTAAATGAGGCTCACTTTGGACAGCACGTTTAGGCATGCACGATATAATAACTTACGTAGTAACAAGTAAAAATGTTTCATCTCCACCCTCTTTTTTTTTACCATCGAGTACTTTTGCGGCCAGAAAAAACAAAAAAAATTGCTCGTCACCTCTCTTTTCATCATTTTTGCACCACCAAACCCATATTATAAAAAAAATAAACTATCTTTGTCCCCAAATACCCTTCGACAACCACGTTACCAAGCGAGTTCGACGGAGCTACAAAACATTTTTTGGCGGACGGTTTTCGACCAACAAGAGGCAAGAGGCAACAAGAGGCAAGAGGCGATAAGAAGCACAGACACAAGAAGCAAGAAGAGGCAAGCAAGAGGCAAGAGGCAAAAGAGGTAAAGACACAAGAAACAACAAGAGGCAAGAGGCAAGCACAAAGAAGAACAATGAGGCAATGAAAGCAAGAGGTAAAGAGGCAACAGCAAGCAAACACAAAAGAGGAACAAAAAGGCAAAAAACCGCCCCAAGCAAAAGCAAACAAGCAAAACAACGTAATTAATAATGAGTAATTTGGTTATTGTCGAGTCGCCTGCAAAGGCAAAGACAATAGAGAAG
>CAYJIF010000100.1:2920-5037 GCA_964370175.1 uncultured Rikenellaceae bacterium | reverse complement strand
TGTGCACTAAGGTCTTTGCTTCGCTCATCGACTACAAAATCTATATGATTTCGCAGGGGGCAAGCGCCATCAACCTCAGCTTTGTGGTGAAGCGCGAGCACCTGGACGATATATTGAACAAGCTCCACAACGAAATTTTTTAACTCCACGAGCGACTAATAATATATATACACACACATTTTTTTCTATTAAGAATGATTACTCAAGAGGCAATAAAGAGATTTGAGGGTATTCCCACCCCATTTTACTACTACGACACGGAGCTACTAAGGCGCACCATTGCAGAATACGTGCGCCTCATCCAGAAGTATGGCTACTGTGGGCACTACGCCCTCAAGGCGAACTCCGAGCCACGCGTGGTGCAAGAGATGAGGGATGCTGGCCTGGGGGCTGACTGCGTGAGCGGAGGCGAGGTGCGCTATGCCCTGGAGGCTGGTTTTGCTCCCGACACTATTGTCTTTGCGGGGGTGGGCAAGAGCGATTCGGAGATTGAAGAGGCGCTGCGAGCTGGCATCCACTCCTTCAATTGCGAATCGCTGGAGGAGCTCACCGTCATCGACGAGATTGCCACAACCATTGGCATTCGCGCCAGAGTTGCCATTCGCATTAACCCCGGGGTAGATGCTCATACTCACAGATACATCACCACGGGCAAGAAGCAAAACAAGTTTGGCATCTACGAGAATGGTTTTCCGCAAGCCATCGCTGCTCTGAAGAGTTGCAAGAGTGTTGACTTCATCGGCCTACACTTTCACATCGGCTCGCAGATCACCGATATGGCGGTCTTCGAGGAGTTGTGCACAAGGGTTATGGAGGTGCAGGCGGTTTTCGAAGCCGAGGGGCTGGAGGTGCACAGCATTAATTTGGGGGGAGGACTTGGGGTCGATTACGCCAACCCCACAGAGAACGAGATGCCTCCTCTACAGGAGTACTTCGCTGTGATTCACAATACACTAAAAGTGCGGGATGGACAAAAGGTGCATTTTGAGACGGGCAGAGCGCTGGTGGCTCAGTGTGGTTCGCTCATTTCGCGAGCAATGTTCATCAAGCAGGGGCAGGGCGTTCGCTTTGCGATTCTCGATGCGGGTATGACCGATTTGATTCGCCCCGCGCTCTACGGCGCAAAGCACAAGGTGGAGAACCTTAGTTCCACCGCCACCAAGCGCGCCAGGTACGATGTTGTGGGCCCTGTGTGCGAGTCGAGCGATTCGTGGGGTAAGAATCTCTCACTTGCGGTGAGTAGTCGCGGCGACCTTTTTGCTATTCACTCGGCAGGGGCTTATGGGCAGGTGATGGCAATGAGCTATAATATGCGCTCCATCGCTCCCGCTCATTACTCTGATGAACTTCTTGATGTAACTACGAAATAACCATAACTACTAACCACAAAAAAACAAAAAGAGATGAAAAAAATTATCCTATTTTTCGCACTCCTGATGTTGGGTACAACCATCAGCACAGCACAGAAGAGAGAAGACGAAAATTCTTCTTTCAAAGGTATGTTTGAAACAAAAAACAGAAACTACATTGAGGTTTGTTCTGTTTTCTTTGCGGGGTTGTATGTCCAAAACGACAAACCCTTTGTCATGGAGGATCTGTACGTCACGCTCATTGACGATGAGTACAGCTCCGAATCCTTTGTGGTAAACATCTACAGTGCGCCTGCAATAGACTTAAACGACAGAGATGTTATACTGGACACCGAAACACTGCAGCTGCTCAACAGCAAACCTCTGTTTGCAAGGGGCAAGGTTGGTGGCGGTGAGGTCAAAGTAGACCTTAGCGGAGAGAATATTGTTATTACTGGCAGCTACGCTATCGAATTCCGCCCCAGTCAAGAGTCGCTCGATGCTATGGAAAAAGTTTATGACACTTACGTCAAAAAACGAGGTGTTGCAGTAAGTTCTAACGGAAAATTCAAAAAGGGTGTGGAGTTATGCGGCCCCGCATTCCACGCTGTTGAATCCGCAGATATAAACAAATGTGCAATTCTATTCCTGGATGACAAATGCCAGATTTTCACTCAAAATGCAGCGAGCAAAGACGTTCAACTCTTTGTTCCGAACCTGCGATATACCAAGACTACCCCAAGTGCTGAGCTACTGGCATCCATCACC
>CAYJIF010000100.1:0-2820 GCA_964370175.1 uncultured Rikenellaceae bacterium | reverse complement strand
GAACCTGCGATATACCAAGACTACCCCAAGTGCTGAGCTACTGGCATCCATCACCTCTGGAAGTGGTGGTGACTCTGGAGGCAATGGCACCGATGGCGGAGCAAACCGTGGCAATAGTGATGGCGTGCAAGGGGACGATAACAGAAGCAATAACGGAGGAGATGCAGACAAAGATAGCCAAAGTGGGGGAAATAGTGATGGCAAAAGCAATGAAACAGAGAGTGATAGCAACTCTGGAGGCACAGGCAGCTCGGATGGCAATGACAGAGGCACAGAGGGCAAAGATATTGATGAGGGTAGCGATCCGAATGATGGCACAAACGAAGACCAAAGCAACGGTGAGGGCAGTGGTACTGATGGCAAAGGTCGTAACGGTAGCTCTGACAATGGGGTGGAGTTGGGAGGAGTCTACTGGGCGAAATTCAACGTCTCTGAGCAGAGTGGCAGGTTTGTAGGTTCGGAGCAAGAAGTTGGCGGCTATTTCACCAAGGTAGAGGCGCAGAGCGCCTGCCCCCAGGGATGGAGATTGCCAACCAAAGAGGAGGTAGAGGCACTTGCAAAGGCATCCAAATACTGGCCTCTGAATTTTAGCGGCAGAGCAGCAAGCGGTAGCGGATGGACTTTCGACTTCAAAGGAAAGTATGGATTATTCTTTGGCCCCGATGCTGGCAATTCAGCGACATCTAAGCCCTCGATGACAACCAACCTCTTCTTCCCAGTGACTGGCTATTATGAAAGTGGCAAAGATAAATTAACTACTCCAAGCGAGGGGTTCTATTGGGTTACTCCATCACAGAGCGACGAGGGTTCAACTGATACCTACCTACTCAAATTTACCTATATGACCATTACACCATACGACAGTAAAAGTGGTGTTGAAAAGATGCCTGTTAGGTGTGTTCGCGCAGTGGAGTAATTTTGTTTTTACCATTGGTGGGGAGGGGTGGAAGTTGTAATGGAGAATAAGATATAAAGCGGGGAGGAATGAAAGTTGTAGTGGAAAATAAGATATAAAAAAACTCAAAAAAATGCCATTTTTCCCCGCTCACATAGAGAATAAAAGCGTACTGCCCTTGCACGAGGGGAGCGATGCCGAGAACCTACACGGAGGGGAAGCGCAGCAGACTGTTGGAGGAAGTATAGGTTATTCTGTGCCTCTCTCGCTCGATGATGCGCTTATTTCCAACCCAGCCTCAACCTACTTTGCGCGCGTGCAAGATAGCGACCACGACCTGCTCATAATTGACCGCAGCGCACCCATTGTGGATGGGGCGTTGGTGGTGGCGTATATCGAGGATGAATTTGTGCTAAAGCGAGTGAGTATCGACCCCGAAGAAGAACTAACCACGCTCTGTGGCGAGGGGGCGGAACCCACTGTAATGAGTGAAAATATCACTCTGTGGGGGAGGGTTGTGTACTATATCAAACGCTTTTAGAGCTTGGCGCACAAAAAAGCAAAAAAAACAAACGCTATGATAGGGCTATGTGATTGCAATAACTTTTTTGTGTCGTGCCAGCGGCTCTTTGCTCCCGATTTGGAGGGCGTACCAGTGGCTGTGCTCTCGGGCAACGATGGTTGTGTGATTGCTCGCAGCAACGAGGTCAAGGCACTGGGCATAAAGATGGGCGCTCCGCTTTTTCAGGTGCGAGAGATTGTAAAAAACAACAATGTCAAGCTATTTTCTGCCAACCACGCCCTCTACGCCGACATCTCGCAGAGGGTTATGGCAACGCTTCGGGGGAGCGTCCCCGCGCTCGAGATATACTCCGTGGATGAGGCATTTTTGGATTTTTCGACTTTTCGGGTGGATGAGCTAAAGAGCTACGGCGAGTGGCTATCCACAAAGGTACGCAAAGAGGTGGGCATCCCCGTGAGCATTGGCATTGCTCCGAGCAAGACCCTTGCCAAAATCGCCAGCCATCTCTGCAAGAAATACCCACGACTCAAGGGTTGTTGCGTGATGCACCGCACAGAAGACATCGAAAAAGTGCTCAAGAATTACCCCATCGAGGATGTATGGGGTATCGGGCGGCGCTCAGCGCAAAAGCTCCACAGTGCAGGAGTACGCACTGCCTACGACTTCACCAAACTGCCCAAGTCGTGGATAAAAATGGAGATGCACCTCCCCGGAGTACGAATCTGGGAGGAGCTGCAAGCACAGAGTGTTATACCGCTGAGTGTGATTCCTGCCGCGAACCAATCGGTGAGCATAGCTCGCACCTTCTCCACCGAGAAGACCACTATCGAGGAGCTGCAAAGCATTATCTCAAGATTTAGCTCCATTATCGCTCGCAAACTGCGCCTGCAAAAGAGCTGCGCCTCGATGCTTGAGGTCTACGTCCAAACCAACCGCCACCGAGCAGGCATCGAGCAATACACGGGACGGCACACCACAAAATTCGCAACCCCCACCAACAGCACAATGGAACTGAGTTCGGCTGCTCTTAGCTCGTTGCAACAGATTTTCAAACAAGGGAGTAGATACAAAAAGGCAGGCATCGTGTGTCAGGATCTGCGCCCTCAGAACACTGTGCAAAGCTCGATATTCGAAGCTCAGCAACGCGACAAGGAAAATCGACTGATGGAGGCAATGGATGCAATAAACTCCGCTTATGGCACCGACAGCGTGCAACTGGGGGCTTATGCCACCAATAATAAGGAGGTGATTTTCAGCAACAAAGAGCACCTCTCGCCCAACTTTACTACAAGTTGGGAGGGGCTACCATTGGTGAGGGTGTAGCGGGTAAATACGAACTTTGCTTAAATTCTATGCCAGATCGGCACTTCGATTGACCAAGAGCGTGCGTGCGGTGACTTGA
>CAYJIF010000099.1:0-5147 GCA_964370175.1 uncultured Rikenellaceae bacterium | reverse complement strand
TTTCAACTGCTGTATTTGTTCAACAAATTGTGCGCAGCACGCGGGATGCCGCCGCGCCCCGCGGCAGACCGCTGTTTTCTGCACCCTTTCGGGTGCATTCTTCAGCGCTCCACCGCCGGCGGCATCCATGAACATCGTAAAACCTACACGTATAAACTACGTATAGTATATAGAGCAATTTCACTCGGGTGCCGCCGGCGGGGGAACGCTAATTTCTAAGCGCAGCAGGGAAATTGCGGTTTGCCGCGAGGGGCGGCGGCATCCCGCAAATGCTTCGCATTTAATTTTTTGAGTATTGAGACTGAGTGTTTAGTTGCTCTATCCGCCTCGCCGGCGGGGCGATCCTTAAATTTACGAAATTCCCTTCGGGTAATTTCGTTTTTAGTCTTTTTTTAGTTTGCAAGAGCCAGCACTAGCTCCCCTCGCCGGGGAGGGGAGCTAGTGCAAACTAAAAAACGGAAAAAGGGAAACGACAGTTTCCCCAAAAACGCTAAAAACGAAATTACCCGAAGGGAATACGAAAAAACAGCACAAAAACAAAAAAAAATGATAGAACTCTCCGCACTCGGAGAATTCTACCATCAAAATCTCTATAAAAAAGAGTGATTGAAAATCCCTCCCCCTCTAATACTCGTCCTCGTTAAAGAAGAAATCGTCTTTTTGGGGATAATCAGGCCAAAGTTCTTCGATGCTATCATAAGCCTCGCCTTCGTCCTCAATATCGTTAAGATTTTCTACAACCTCAAGCGGCGCACCCGAGCGCACAGCATAGTCAATGAGTTCATCCTTGGTTGCAGGCCAAGGCGCATCCTCGAGTTTGGAAGCAAGTTCAAGTGTCCAGTACATTGTGATTCTCGTAAGTTTATATTTCTATTATTTTTTGCTATTAGTCTGCAAAAATAATTATTTTTATCTAAGTTGCAATAAGTTAGAGAGATTTTTTTGTAAAAAATCATCTCCAAAGCACATCATCCACGCCACTTTGGTGTGCCAGATGGCGACTCAGAGCATAGAGGTAATCGGACAAACGGTTAACGTATTTCATAACTTCTGGCGGGATTTCCTCGCCATCTTGGACAGCTCTGACCATAGCTCTTTCGCCGCGGCGCGCCACCGTGCGGCAAATGTGCGCAAAGCTCATCTGTGCCGAACCAATAGGCAGAGTAAAATGGCGGAGCGCGGGTAGAGGTTCGAGCAGCACATCGCACCACTCCTCCAGCTGGCGGGTGTGCGCTTCGGTAATGGTGGGTAGTTTTGAGAGGGTTTCGTCCTCGCTGGCAACAATCGCCGAACAATCCATCACTCGGCTGACTATCACCTCCAACTGTTCCTTAATGGCGGTTTCCAACTCATAACCGCTTGCCAGATGCCCCATAAAGGCAGTGAGCTCGTCCAGAGTGCCATAGGCCTCGATTCTCAATGATGCTTTGCTAACTCGGCGACCTCCAACCAAAGCCGTTGTTCCTGAGTCGCCGCCTCGTGTGTAAATTTTCATGATTTTTTGGGTATTTGTCGTGTAAAATTACTATTTTTGTACCAATTTACTAATAAAAAAGCAAAAAACGAAAAAAAGATATGCAAAGAGTTGTGAGCGGCATACGTGCCACAGGAAATCTACACCTTGGGAATTACTATGGTGCACTGCGAAATTTCATCAAAATGCAGGACGATGCCGAGTGCCATTTTTTCATAGCCGATTACCACTCGCTCACCACTCACCCCGACCCCGACCAATTAGGAATTAACGTGAGCAACGTACTGAGCGAGTACATTGGTGCGGGCTTGTCGCCCGAAAAGAGCACGATTTACGTACAAAGCGATGTGCCCGAGGTGGCGGAGCTATACCTACTGCTCAATATGCACGCCTACATCGGAGAACTGGAGCGTACCGCCTCGTTCAAAGACAAAGTGCGCCAACACTCCGAAAATGTGAATGCAGGGCTGCTTACCTACCCCGTGTTGATGGCTGCTGATATTCTCATCCACCGTGCCACTCACGTGCCCGTGGGCAAGGACCAAGAGCAACACCTCGAAATGACCCGCAAATACGCCCGCAGGTTCAACTCAATCTATGGCACTGAGTTTTTCCCCGAGCCTATTGCCTACAACTTCGGCAGCGAACTTGTCAAAGTTCCTGGGCTTGACGGCAGTGGCAAGATGGGCAAGAGCACCGACAATGGACTCTACCTGGTGGATAGCGACAAGGTTATCGAGAAAAAAGTAATGCGCGCCACCACCGACAGCGGCCCCACAGAGCCAAACCAACCAGTCAGCGAGGCTGTGGGTAACCTATTCACTATTATGGAGCTGGTGAGCGACCCTGCCATTTTGGCGCAGTTCAAGGCGGCGTATGCCGACTGCTCGATTCGATATGGCGATTTGAAAAAGCAACTTGCAAGAGATTTGGTTGCGGCTATTGCCCCCATCCGCGAGAGAATCTTGGAGGTGAGAGAGAATAAAGCTCTCCTACAAGAAATTGCGGCTCACGGTGCCGAAAAGGCTCGCAAAAGCGCACGCGAAACCGTAGAGGCTGTGCGTGAAATAATGGGAATTAGAAAACTATAACAACAACTATAAACAACTAAGAAACTAAACAAAATGAAAAAAATTCTGACTCTTGTCGCAGTTGCAGCCTCGATGGTTGCTTGTGGACCAAAACAAGTGACTACGACTGTTACTGGTAACGCATCTGGAGCTGAAGACGGCACCGCAATCACTCTAATCGATGGCTACACTCTTGCTGCTGTGGACACAGCGTATCTGAAAGATGGAGCCTTTAGCTTCACTATCACTGGCACTGAAGCTGCTCCATACTCAATTAGCGGAGTGAATTTCTACACCGATGGAGAAGCTGTAAATGTGACGCTAACAAATGAAGAAAGAAGCGTTTCGGGCACTCCTCTTACTGATGCTATTGGCGCTTTCTACAAGCAAATGAAAGAGAGTTCGGTTAAACTCAACGAATTCCGCACCAAGAGAATGGAGGGTGTGGATATGACCGACCAAGAGGCTGCCAAAAAAGCAAACGATGATTTCTATGCGTACTATCGAAACGTTTATATCGCTAAGAATGACTCTGTAGTCAATGCTCTTTTTGCGGCAAATAAAACGACACTACTTGGTCCAGCAGTATTCTTGCAAACAATCTCGGGCGATACAATCCCTGACATTCAGCAAATCGACGAATACATCAAACTATACCCCACTGCTGGTAAATTTGCACAAATCACAAGACAACGCACTGTGTTGGAAAATGTTGAAAAGACAAGCGCTGGCAAAATGTTCACAGACTTCGCAGTTAGAAACTTCGAGAACACTGCAGATGCTAAGCTATCGGACTACGTGGGCAAAGGCAAATATGTGCTCGTAGACTTCTGGGCATCGTGGTGCGGCCCTTGTATTGCTGAGATTCCTAACTTGAAAGCAGTTCAAGAGAAATTCGGCGGCGACAAATTCACCGTGCTTGGTGTGAATGTGTGGGACGAACACGCAAAAGCACTTGCATCGGTTGAGGAAAAAGGCACAACTTGGCCACAGATTTTCGATGCAGACAACAGAAACTCTACGGCAACGCTAACTTATGGCGTGCAAGGCATCCCAACCATCATCCTATTTGGCCCTGATGGCAAGATTATCGACCGTACGGTTCGTGGTGCAAGAATTATGGAGATTGTGAGCGAGTACCTCTCAAAACAGTCTTAAATAATTCACAAGTGCCCCCTCCCCCACTTCGGCACTCATCCATAAAACCTCTGTGGCGCTTGTAGCCACAGAGGTTTTTTTTTGCACCATAGCCCACCCACACTGTAACCTTTTCACATAATTTGCGTCATAGTAGTATAACCAAACAAATAACAACATTACTAAACCAACGAAATTATGAAAAAATTACTTACCCTATTTCTTTTAGCAACCATCAGCACGGTTGCAATGGCTCAAGAGTCGTGGACTACAACTGTTAATGGCATAGCCCCACAAATGGAGGACGGCAGCACATTAACACTTTTCAATATGAAAAGCAACGCAGTTGTAGACACTGCCGAAGTGAGAGATGGCAGATTTACTTTTATTATAGAATCCAGCGAAGTAGCTCCCTACTTCGTGCGCTCGGCACAGTTTTTTAATGATGGGGCGGAGGTGAACATTAGCATTGAGCCTGGAAAACAGTATGCCCGGGGCACAGCTCTGACAGAGACATTCAGCGCGTTTGAGGCCGAAATGAATGAATACTCAAAACTTATCGCACAAAAACAGGAGGAGGCAAAGAACATCGGTAAAGATGATAGTGATGCCTATGCCACTATTATGCAGCAAGTCGAAGAGTATGAGCAGCAAAAAAACTCTGCTGCACAGAAATACTACATCGATAATAAGAAAACCCCCGCTGGATTGCTAACATTTTTCATGCACCTAAAGCGCGACAACGTCGACTTCCTACAAGCAATCAATAATTATTTTGAGGAGTATCCAGATGCCAAAGATTATACATTTCTCAAGGTAATGCATGGACAGATGCAAGCTGCACGAGATTTTAGAAATGGCGAGATGTTTACCGATTTCACGGTGCGAAATATTGAAAACACCGCTGATGTGAAGCTCTCGGACTATGTGGGCAAGGGCAAGTATGTGCTCCTGGATTACTGGGCATCGTGGTGCGGACCGTGCCTTGCCGAAATTCCGAACCTAAAGGCAGTGCAAGAAGAATTTGGGGGCGAGAATTTCACTGTACTGGGCATAAGCGTGTGGGATACTCACGAGGCAACGCTTGAGACGCTGAAGAAGAGCGGAACTACATGGCCACATCTCTTTGATGCGAATGAGAAAGAGTCTGCTGCTGCCCAGGCCTATGAAATACGGAGTATCCCCACAATAATTCTCTTTGCCCCCGATGGCACTATTTTGGCGGGCGGATTGCATGGTGGGGCTATTCGCGCTGTGGTGAGCGAACATTTGAAAAGCGTAGATTAGGCTCGAATTCATTGTGATGCAAATTCACAATGTGGGCAATGGGTTCGATATGGCTGCGCGGTGGCGGGTGGCGGGTGCCCCCGCGGGGCATTTGACCTTGTTTGCTCTAATGGCGTAAAAATGCATCGAAACTCCAAACGGTGTGCCCGCAGGCACCGCCCGCGCGGCGTAAGCGCGCC
>CAYJIF010000098.1:0-5337 GCA_964370175.1 uncultured Rikenellaceae bacterium | reverse complement strand
TTTGAGCGTTTTTTGGGGAAACTATCGTTTCCCTTTTTTGCGTTTTTTTAGTTTGTAAGGACTATAGCTATAGCTCCCCTCGCCGGGGAGGGCGCGCTTACGCCGCGCGGGCGGACGCATAGCGTCTTTTGATTTGCTGCACTGATAGAAAAACAGAAACATAAGCCCTGCGGGGGCACCCGCAAAAAAGCCTTTTGCTACATATCTACGTAACAAAAGGCTTTCTTACCACCCTCGCCCTAAAAACAGGCAGAGCAAAAACAAAAACTACTTGCCCGCACGCTTGCGATCGTTCTCGTCCAGCAGAATCTTACGCATACGGATATACGATGGCGTAACCTCCACATACTCGTCAGCCTGGATATACTCCAGCGCCTCCTCCAACGAGAAAACAACGGCAGGACTCACAGCACTCTTGTCATCAGCACCGCTCGCACGCATATTAGTCAATTTCTTAGTCTTACATATATTTATTACGAGGTCATCGGCTCTGGTGTTTTCGCCAATCACCTGCCCGCAGTAAACCTCATCGCCAGGGCTCACAAAGAAGCGGCCACGATCTTGCAACTTGCTGATGGCATAGGCAATAGCCGTACCCGTTTCCAACGCTATGAGCGAACCCTGTGTGCGCCCCTCAATCTCGCCTTTGTATGGCTCATAATCTTTGAAGCGGTGCGAAACCACTGCCTCACCAGCAGTTGCAGTGAGCAGATTGGTACGCAACCCAATTAATCCACGCGATGGAATTTCGAAGTCGAGTAGTGCTCTATCCTCGCGGTGGTCGATGTGTAGTAGCGAACCCTTGCGGCGAGTAACCATCTCGATGGCACGCCCTGACATCTCTTCGGGAAGGTCGATGGTCAGGTGCTCGATAGGCTCGCAACGCACTCCATTGACGGTTTTATCCACCACTTTTGGCTGTCCCACTTGTAGTTCATAACCCTCGCGGCGCATTGTCTCGATGAGTACCGAAAGGTGCAAAACACCACGGCCAAATACACGGAACGAATCGCTCGTAGGGCCGCTTTTGACTCTCAAAGCGAGGTTCTTCTCCAACTCCTTATCCAGGCGATCTTTGATGTGTCGGGTGGTGACAAACTTGCCATCACGGCCAAAGAATGGTGAGTCGTTGATGGTGAAGAGCATGCTCATCGTAGGTTCGTCAATGGCAATTGGAGCCAGCGCCTCGGGAGTCTCCCAATCGGCAATGGTGTCTCCAATCTCGAAGCCCTCAACTCCAACTACCGCACATATATCGCCACAATCAACCCTATCCACTTTTGCTTTGCCAAGCCCCTCGAATAACATCAGCTCTCGGATGCGTTGTTTCTCTTCGCCGCCTTCACGCTTACACAGTGTGACAGCTTGGTTAGCGCTCAGCGAGCCACGAGATAGCCTGCCGATAGCAATACGTCCCACATAGGGCGAATACTCCAGCGAGGTGACAAGCAGCTGAGGAGTGCCTTCCACCACTTCGGGTGCAGGGATTTGCTCCAAAATAGCATCCAATAGCGGGATAATATCAGTGGTTGGATTGTTCCAATCGGTGGACATCCATCCATTTTTCGCACTTCCGTAGACAGTGGTGTAGTCCAACTGCTCTTCGGTAGCACCCAGCGAAAACATTAGGTCGAAAACCTGCTCGTTTACATAATCGGGGCGGCAATTTTCTTTGTCCACTTTATTCACCACCACAATGGGTTTTAGTCCAAGTCCGAGTGCTTTTTGCAGTACAAAACGTGTTTGTGGCATAGTGCCCTCGAAAGCATCCACAAGCAGTAGCACGCCATCTGCCATGTTGAGCACTCTCTCCACCTCGCCACCAAAGTCGCTGTGACCAGGAGTGTCGATGATGTTGATTTTAGTGCCTTTGTAGTTCACCGACACGTTTTTGGCAAGGATGGTAATCCCACGCTCTCTCTCCAGGTCGTTGTTGTCGAGGATTAGCTCGCCGCCCTGTTTTTCGGAGCCTTCGCGGATGAGCTTGCCGGTTAATATCATTTTGTCCACGAGTGTTGTCTTGCCGTGGTCTACGTGTGCAATGATTGCAATGTTTCTGATGTTCGTCATTTAGTGATTACTCTTTGTTCTTTCCTCGAATAACGCCCCTTAGAGGCTCTTTGCTTTTGGATGTGTAAATATAGATTGTTTTATAGAAAATCCCCTGTTCGTCACGAGCCGGAAGATATTGTATTTGTATTAGTGTGCTGTCTGCTCCGAGTATGGGTTTCTTGGAGAACTCAATCTTGGTGCACGAGCAGTCGGTGGTCGCTTTGGTAATGACTATGGGTTTATCACCGCGATTGTGGAGCGTTAGGGTTATCTCCGTCACTTCGCTCACCTCCCCCAGGTTAACCTGCGCGGGGGAAAGCTCAATCTCTTTGGAGGGAGGGTTTGCACCCGCTATGAGCCAACTGTGTGTGAAAATCAGAAAAAAAATTACTATATTTGCCTTTCTAAACACCTAACTATTTTTATTAAATAAATTTTTTAATCGCGACAAAGGTATGAAAAAACTACTATTAATTGCAATTTTTTTCCTCTTTAGCTGTTCGGCGGCAAAAACAGGAGTGGAGAGCGCATACGACAAAGCCCCAGAGGTGCAGAAAAAAGGCGTGAAATTTCTGCTCGATTATATGCCACAAGGAGATAAAGATACACTCAGTGCAGATTTCCTACTCACCGAAGTGGATTGGGCATACAAAGCTCGCGAAACTTTCCCATGGACAAAGGCTATGGACGAGGAGCTGTTCTTCAACGATGTGTTGCCATACGCCTCGATGAACGAAGCAAGAGAGCCTTTCCGTGAGAAATTCTGGACAATGCTATACCCACTTGTCAAAGACGCAAAGACAGCACGCGAGGCACTCGACACCGTAGGTCGTTCGCTAATGAAGCTCACTGGAGTTGAATACAACACCAAACGTAATCGCCCTCACCAAGCACCAAGCGAATCAATAGAAATAGGGATGGCGAGTTGCAGCGGCCTCTCAATTCTGCTCGTTGACGCACTGCGCACGATTGGAATCCCTGCTCGAATTGTGGGCACTCCGCTGTGGGTGAGCAAAGAGGGTAACCATAGCTGGGTGGAGGTATATATTGATGGGCAGTGGTACTTCACAGAGTACTACCCCGCCGAGAACCTTAACCAAGGGTGGTTCTTAGAGCGTGCTGGCAAGGCGGATAAGAGCGACCCCGTATTCTGGATCTATGCAACATCATGGAAACCTACGGCTGATTCTATCCACTTCCCAATGGTGTGGGCTAAAAACGATAAGAGCGTACCAGGGGTAGACGTTACAGATTTTTATATCGACCTCTACAATGCCGAGCAAGCAAAGCGCCCCGATGGTGTGAGAGTTGCTATCAAACTCTTCGAAAAAGAGAGTGGCGGTCGTAGCTCCAGCGACAGAGCAGAGCGCAGCCTGGTGGTAGTGAACAGCAAGGGTGCGAACGTGGCCTCGGGTACAACTGCTGGCAAAACAGCAGATATGAACGACTACTTGGTGCTCTTCCTTGGGCAGAACGATACCTATACCATTAACTATGGTGAGGGATTAAGCAAAGAAGTGAAAGTGGGCACTACGCCCGTGGATGTGGAGCTCTACTTGGCTAAATAATACCCCAACCACAGAGCCGAGAGGCTCAAAACGACATTGAGCAGTACATAGCCTCCAAAGAGCACGATTTCGCCTTTTTGGAGCAGTGCTACTGCCTCGGCCGAGAAGGTGGAGAATGTGGTGAACCCGCCACAAAAACCTATGGCAATAAGTAACCTCAGGGAGTTGCTCCCCGCAAGAAGAGTGGAGGAGAGTACAATGCCCAACAGAAAACTCCCCAGAATATTTACCGTAAGGGTGGAGAGTATCACGAAATTTGAGGGCAGGAGCCTAACTGCCGCCAGCGAGGTGAGGTAGCGAAGTGCGCCACCAACAGCCGAGCCAACCATCACAAGAACAATATCACGTAGCATATACTGAGTTGTTAGAAAAAAAAATAAGGAGGAAATCCCAACAATTTCAGCGTTGGTTTTTCCTCCTTATTTTTTGTGTAAAAAATCTTACGATTTAAAGACGCAATAATTCCATGTATGGGAATTAAGAGTGTGATGAGCATCCGCCACCAGCGCAACCACCTTCAGCTTTTTCAGCAGTTTTTTCGCCGCCAGCACATCCGCCACCAGCACAACCGTCAGTCTTAGCAGTTTTGTCGCCATTAGCGCATCCGCCCTCAGTGCAACCATCTTTTTTCTCGCCTTTGCAAGCGCCTTCTGCAGTTTTAGCAGCATCGCCACCGCCGCAGCAACCATCTTTAGTTGCTTCTACTCCAGCTTTTTTATCAGTGGTCTCTTTTGCCTCGTCAGAACCGAACAGGCCGCAAGAAACAAGCGTAGATAGCGCTAGAACAGACAGGAATGTAAAAAATCTTTTTTTCATACTTTTTAATGTTTTTGGTTAATAAAAAAGAAAATTCTGTACAGCATAGAGAATAAATCTCTGGCACAACGCTACAAAGTTACAAAAAAAATGTAAATTTGTACCCAAAACAACCTGAAATTATTATGACGCAAGAAGAACTTTTCAAAAAACTCATCGGACACAGTAAAGAATATGGCTTTATTTTCCAGAGCTCAGAAATCTATGACGGACTCTCTGCAGTGTACGATTACGGCCAACTCGGCGTAGAACTCAAGAACAATATTAAAAAATATTGGTGGGATGCAATGACCAAGCTCCACAGTAATATTGTGGGTATTGATGCTGCGATATTCATGCACCCCAAGGTGTGGGAAGCATCGGGGCACGTGGGAGCGTTCAACGACCCGCTAATCGACAATAAAGACTCCAAAAAACGCTATCGTGCTGATGTGCTACTCGAGGATTGGATGGCAAAACAGCAAGAAAAAATCGCCAAAGAGGTTGCAAAAGCTCGCAAACGTTTTGATGATTTCGACGAGGCGATGTTCCTATCCACCAACCCAAGAGTGCAAGGCTATGCACAAAAAATTAGCGAGGTGGAGACTGAAATGGCTCGTGCTCTGGAGGAAAATGACCTCGTGGGACTAAAGGAACTGATTGAAAAATGCGAAATTGTTTGCCCCATTAGCGGTACCAGAAATTGGACAGATGTAAGACAATTTAACCTTATGTTCTCCACGCAGATGGGAGCGGCGAGCGATGCCAGCTCGGTGGTTTATCTGCGCCCAGAAACTGCCCAAGGAATTTTTGTAAACTTCCTCAATGTGCAGAAAAGCGGCCGTATGAAAATCCCGTTTGGTATTGCGCAAATCGGCAAAGCATTCCGCAACGAAATCGTTGCACGCCAATTTATCTTCCG
>CAYJIF010000097.1:0-5380 GCA_964370175.1 uncultured Rikenellaceae bacterium | reverse complement strand
TGCAGTCAATATCAAACAAACCGCTCAAAACGAAATTACCCGAAGGGAATTTCGTTTTTTTGCGTTTTTTAGTTTGCAAGAACCAGAGCTATAGCTCCCCTCGCCGGGGAGGGCGCGCTTACGCCGCGCGGGCGGGGTCAGAGACCCATTTGATTTGTTGACCCGATAGCAAACCAAAACAATCGCCCAGCGGGGGCACCCCGAATTATTTTGTTGTACTGATAGAAAAACAAATGCACAGCGAGGGCACTCACAGCCTTACCATCATGCAGAGCACCATAAGAAAAATCACCTACACAAGCTCGAAAACCAACGCCGAGCGGCTAACATTATAGACTTTGAGGTAATGTACCCCATCACGATTTGTTGTAAAATACTCGGTCGCTGGGTCTATTCGCCCAAACCCACCGTACTCCACATCATCGCTATTTAGAATCACTCGATATTTTCCTGGCACGGGCACTGGGAACTCATACCCCATTACAGATGCGCTATGATGCCAGTTAAACAAGAAAACGAGCCCCGCCTGTTCGAACACCGCGGTCATATTATCTTGATCATTGAGCAGGCTATATGCATATCCCGAGCGCAGAATATGATGTCTTCGCACGAGACTAATCATTGCCTTGTCGAATTTCTCAAGTTGACTATATCTCAGCAGTTCGTTCTCCACGAGCGACCACTGCCTACGAGCATGTTGATAGCTCCAGTCGTTACCTAGCCTTGGGAAGTCGATCCATTCTGGGTGTCCAAATTCGTTACCCATGAAGTTCAGATACGCGTTACCTCCCAGCGTGATGGTATAGAGTCGTATCATTTTATGCAGTGCGATACCACGGTCAATAACAATACTTTTCGATTCGCGGCTCATCGAGTCGTACATTTGTGCATCCATAAGCCTAAATGCGATTGTTTTATCGCCAACGAGAGCTTGGTCATGACTTTCTGCGTAAGCCACAGTTTTCACGCCATCGAGTCTACTGTTCATCACCTCCCACATTTCGTGCAAGTTCCACTCTTCGTCTGGAACATCTTTGAGGTATTTTATCCAGAAGTCAGGGATAGCCATTGCCAGGCGATAATCGAATCCGATCCCACCATCTTCGATTGCTACGGCCATTGCGGGCATTCCGCTCACATCCTCAGCGATTGTGATTGCAGATGGCTTCACGTCTTTAACCAGTTTATTGGCGAGGGTAAGGTATAGCAGCGCGTCTCTGTTGACCTCATCGCCGAAGTAGGCATCATAGGAGTTCACCATAAAGTCTGTATAGCCGTGGTGGTAGTATATCATCGAGCTCACTCCATCGAAGCGATATCCATCAAAGCGGAATTCATCGAGCCAATATTTCACATTACTGAGCAGGAAGTGTTGCACATCGTGTTTGCCATAGTCGAAGAGTTTGGAGTCCCAGTGCGGGTGGTCTCCGGCCTCCCCAACGGGCGAGTACAGCGAATCTGTCCCATCCATGCGGTTTAGTCCTTCGGCGGTATTTTTCACATAGTGGCTATGCACCAGATCCATCACCACGGCGAGTCCCATTGAGTGTGCTGTTTTAATCAGGCTTTTGAGTTCTTCGGGGGTACCAAAGCGTGAGGATGGGGCAAAAAAGTTGCTAACATGGTAGCCAAAGCTGCCGTAGTAGGGATGTTCGGCAATTGCCATTAGTTGCACGACGTTGTAGCCCAGTTTTTTGATGCGTGGCAGCATTTTTTCTTCGAACTCTTTGTAGGTACCAACTCCTTGTGCTTCTTGCGCCATGCCGATATGCGCTTCGTATATTATTGGCGATCCGTTGAGTTCCATGTGAAACTCTCCTTCACCCCAGTCAAATTTTTCAGAAGGGTGCCACACTTGGCCGCAAAAATCTTTAGTTTCTTCGTTCTGCACAACTCTTCGTATGTATGCTGGCACTCTGTCGAGTTTCGAATCGTCAGCACCATGGACGTGCAGTTTGAGGAGGCTCTGATGGCGAAGTTTGCCACCCAAGCGTTCGTCACACAGAAAGATAGACCAGTGTCCCCAATCATCTTTTTCGAGGTAGTATTCGTCTCTATCCCAATCATTAAAGTCGCCAAAAACGCTCACTGCTTTTGCGCCAGGGAGCCATTCTCTGACCCACCATCCTTTTTTCAACGGGTCGTAATGCACCCCAAAGAAGAGGTGAGCATTAGCAAAGTCTTTGAGCGAGCCGCAATGGTGCTCTATTTCGCCAAGTCTCCATCGGTAGCGGTCATAACGACTCGCCAGCTCTCCTTCCACAGGTAGCAACCATTCATCTCTTTGTACTATAGGTAACACGCTCTTAACTTTTATATTGTTAATAGATATACATTTATTGGTGTCAAAGATATAGAAAATATATTGAATAATAAAACCCCACCCACATTTTTTCACCTAAAACAACTTCGTTGTGCATTGCCGTGGCTTCATTCGAGTGGCATCACCTGTGCTCGAACAATCAATTGTGCGCAGATGTTTTTTAATTTTAAAATTAATGTATACCTTTGCGGCTTGAAGAAACGCATAAATACACTGTTAACGACCGTGTTAGTGGCTCTGTTTGTGAGCTACTACTCCTTTTCGAGTTTTTTCGTACACTGCCACGACACTCCATACGGAGTGATCACGCACTCTCACCCCTACACCACCGATCACTCGCACTCCGCCAATTCGCTGCAACTCATCAGCAGCCTCAACGCACTCATCTTTGTGTTGACTGTGGCGTGTGCTGCTTCACTGTTGATTGGTATTGCGCGTAAAATTTACTTCTCACAGCGCGTGCAATCATGGCACAAACCCACGCCTTGCCTTATCAAGGGCAGAGCTCCTCCCGTTTTCGTAAAGTAGAGCTTTTCCGCAGCTCTCTCCCCCTCCCCCATTCGCATCTCTTTAGCATTGCTATGCTCGATGACAAGATGGCCAATGCCCATTATAGCGGCAACCATCTCTTCATTGACTCATAGTTATGTGCGTGCACAGTATTTCGCACACCATGAAAGCCTGCTCGTTAGGCGGTTCATGCATGCTCACAGAGCACTCAACACACTTTATGCAAACACACACATACACCAGAAACAATAATAATGAAAATCATACATATATTTTGTGCAATATCCCTTGC
This sequence comes from uncultured Rikenellaceae bacterium, assembly GCA_964370175.1. Lineage (GTDB taxonomy): Bacteria > Bacteroidota > Bacteroidia > Bacteroidales > Rikenellaceae > Mucinivorans. The sequence continues at coordinate 2,255 of CAYJIF010000097.1, read as the reverse complement.
ATTATTTTTAAGCGTCAATACACTAAGCGCTAAGGGCACTCCAGCAGATAGCGCTGCATTGGAATCCGTAGAACTCGAAGAAATAGTCGTTGTCAGCTCCTCACGCAATGAGGTGTCACAACGAAAAGCCGCAACAGCCGTGAACGTGACTCCACGCTCAGTGTTTCAGTCCACTGGCAGCAACACCGTGGCAGAAGTAATGAACTTCCAACCCGGAGTAAGAGTCGAGTATTCGTGCTCAAACTGCGGTATGCCACAGATGAGAATCAATGGGCTCGAAGGCGAGTACACTCAAATTCTACTCGACAGCCACCCCATTTTCAGTTCACTGGCAGGAGTGTACGGCATTGAGCAGATGCCCGAATCAATGATCGAGCGAGTAGAGGTCATCAAAGGTGGTGGCTCGGCACTCTTCGGCAGCAATGCTGTGGGAGGTGTTGTTAATATCATCACACGCCAACCCAAGCGCTCTTCATTTGAGCTTTCCAACAGCACCTCGTTGTTCGAAGGCGGCGGAGCAGACATTAGCACCTCGCTGAGCGGTTCGATTGTGAGCGATGACAGAACAATGGGCATATCACTATTCTCTACCGTCAGGGACAGAGACAGTTACGATCGCAATGGCGACGGCTTTTCGGAACTACCCATGCTGGAGTCCACGACTGTTGGTTTCAGGGGTTTCTACCGCATTTCCGATGGTTCGAGACTCACAGCCGAGTACCACCACATGGACGAGCACAGACGAGGTGGCGACATGCTTGACCGCCCTTCTCACGAAGCAAACATCAGCGAAGAACTACGCCATCGCATTAACGGAGGTTCGGTGAAGTACGACTATATTTCTGCTGATCTCAAACACCGTTTTTCTACCTACGTGGCAACCCAGAGCATAGGGCGTGACAGCTATTTCGGCACAAATCAAGACCCCAATGCTTATGGCAAAACCCAAGATGCAACCATTGTGGGTGGTGCACAATACACTCTGAAGATGGATAAGTTTCTGTTTCTACCAGCAGAGTTTACCACAGGGATTGAATACAACAACAATTACCTTCACGACGAAATGCAGGGGTATAACCGTGATTTGGCGCAGCTCAGCGAGAATTATGGCATATACGCACAGAATGAGTGGCGCAACGACGAGTTCAGCATGTTGATTGGTGCTCGTTTCGACAAGCACAACAAAGTTAAAGATCCAGTTCTGTCGCCGCGCGCTTCACTACGCTACCGTCCATGGGAGCCAATCACCTTTAGGGTAAATTATTCGAGTGGCTACCGTGCTCCTCAGGCCTATGACGAGGATCTACACGTATCGGCAGTCGGTGGCGATGCGATGCTCATCGTGCTCGACCCAAATCTACGTCCCGAGTACTCAAATTCAGCAACTCTGTCTGCGGACTTCTACAAGAGTTTTAGCAGTTGGAGCTTCAATCTCATTGCCGAGGGCTTTTACACTGCGCTTAGCGATATTTTCGCCCTCAGAGAAGCTGGCCGAGATGCACAGGGCAATATTTTGATGGAAAAATTCAATGCCTCTGGAGCAAAAGTGGCTGGTGTGAACCTCGAGGCTCGCATGAACTATATGAATAAGGTGCGACTCAATGGCGGATTAACTTACCAGAGTTCATTCTATGACGAAGCGTTTGAGTGGAGTTCGACGGTTGATGCGCAGCGCAAGATGTTCCGTTCTCCAGATTTGTACGGTTATCTGACTGTGGATTACCTGCCAATCAAAGAGCTTACAATTTCGCCATCGCTGACCTACACCGGGAGCATGCTTACTCAGCATTACGCCGGCTATATTGCGGCAGATACAGAGGTAATGACGCCTGATTTTTGGGATATTAACTTCAGGGTTGCTTATGATTTGGTGTTGAATAGCGGGTTGGATATTGAGTTTAGCGCGGGGGTGAAGAATATGTTGAATTCATTCCAGAGTGATTTGGATGTTGGTGTTGATCGCGATTCGAAGTATATTTACGGGCCATCAATACCACGCACGTATTTTGTGGGTGTGAAGTTCACGCTGTAGTTATTGTTTGGCATAAGTGTTATGGCCCTGCGAGAGTTTTCGCGGGGCTTTTTTTTTGTATTTTTCTATTGGTTCAATAAATCAAAAAGGTCTTTGACCCCGCCCGCACGGCGGCGGGTGGCGAGTGCCCTCGCTGGGCTATTGTTTTGGTTGTTCTAATGGCACAGAAAAATGTATCAAAACTCCAATCGGGGTGCCCGCAGGCACCGCCCGCGCGGCGTAA
>CAYJIF010000096.1:0-5487 GCA_964370175.1 uncultured Rikenellaceae bacterium | reverse complement strand
CGCGCGGGCGGTGCCTGCGGGCACACCGTTTGGAGTTTTGATACATTTTCACGCAATTAGAGCAAACAAAAACAAATGCCCAGCGAGGGCACCCGCCACCCGCCGCCGCGCGGGGTCAAAGACCCATTTGATTTGTTGCACCAATAGAAAAAAAAAGAGGGGCACTAAGCCCCTCCTCATACACCATATATTATATAGCACTCGACTACTCAGCAATATTGCCAATGATAGTTCCTGAAATGCACCAATAGCTAATGCTGCGACCCTCGGGTGCACCCTGCGGAATCGCCACCTCCATAGTGTGCCAACCTGCACTCAACGCCCCTACTTGCACATAAGTCGGGAATGTGACCGTGCCAGGACACCATGCCGAGCGGCTCAAATCCGATGAGCTTAGTCCGTTGGCAAAATTCCCCGAAGAGGGGTTCCACTGCCTATACGAAGCGCAATCCTCTCTCCATGGAGTGTACTTCATTAGCACCTCGCCATCGAGCGTAATGGTGTTAACCTTGGGGTTAAACTCATCACCGCCACCCCAGCCGCCGTGGCCAGTGGAGGTGTATGCCAGCACAGCATTCTCGATAGGCTTCTCCACATAGAATCGCACACTCAGTGGGCGTTTGTCAAAGAAGAGAGGGTATTGCTGCCCAGCCTGCTCCAACAGATTTACGGTGTTAAAGAGCGGTAGGATGACCTCCTCCTTTTCGCTTTTGCCATAGCCTGGGTGGTATTTAATATCGAGCGATACTTTGTGCCCTTTATCAGTCCAGTTGCCAATGTACACCCCTACCCATACGTTGCCGCTGAGCTCTGGGGCGAGTCTCGAAACGTCTTGCTTGAAGACAACCGAATCGGCCCACACCTGCTCGAATACCTCGATATTATTGTAGCCGCCCACACCAAAGGTCGTGAAAAAACGCATCAACTCCAACGGAGGGGTGTACCCTTCGGTGGCAACAATGCCTGGATAGAGGGTGCTATCATTCTGTGTAGTTGCCATTGAGGGTAGCGAGGCGAGTCCAGCGCCTTGAGCCGAACTGAGGCCATCCAAGAAACTCTTGGAGTTCTCCGTCTCGGGAATCACAAAGACAGAGCCAGTGCGGTCGTAGGCATCTTTTTCGGCACGCTGGGTCAGCTCCACCATAATGACCTTGCCAGAGGCATCGGCGGGCAGCTGCACTCGACGCAGTAGCACCGTGCCGCCTGCAAGGGTGTAGACCGTATCGAAATCCTCAGCGTCGAAACACTCAGGACCCTTTGCGCCATTGAAACCAATGTATTCATCCTCGAAGATATTAACGCTCACCACATCTTTGTTGCGAACCAAATAGTCGAACTCGGCACGAGGTACTTTGCGTCCCATCTCCTTGGGCATAATCTCAGGCTCTACAACGAGTCTTTGCACATCGACAGCCTCAATTACATTGCTACCATTGCGCACTATTTTTAGCACCAAACCCTCGGGCATTCCGTACCCCGCAACGGGAGTCCCCGAAAAGCCCACAGCCGTGGTTGCCCACAGTTCAATAGTGTTGGAGCGTACCGAGATGCGATATTTTATGCAATCCCACCCTGCAATAGTCTCCTGGCCTTGCTCCTCCACGGTGAAGCCTTCACCCACGATGAAGTTGTTTTGAGTATAGATGTTTTCCTCAGCCCCGCTGAAAGTGTTGTATTCCGTGCCAGTGCCGTAGTCGAGAATCGTGGAGGTGATGCCGTTTGGCGATGCAATTAGAGCTAATTTGCCCGAAGCCTCAAGCATTATGGTGCGTGGCGACACTCTGCCGTTGTTAGAGGTTTGGTACTTTACTGCAACTCCTTTTACTTCTGGTGTGCTCCCCCTTTTGCTGGGCTGAGCGTAGATGTTCAGCGTGGCAATGAGCAACATGGTGGCAACTAATAGACGTGTAATTTTCATATCTGTGTTTTATAATGTTTTTATCGTGTGTAGCATTCATGCTCACTTATCGAGGTTTGTTGGTACAGTAGATAGTGAGTTTTTTCGCTTTGGTGAGTTTGTCATGGCTGATGAAGTAGCTATTATAGCGATTGCCATCGAGTTCAATTCTATCGATGTAGATATTCTCTTCGCTACGGTTCACCGCCTCGATAACAAGCTCGCCACCGCCATAAAACTCTTTGCTAAGATTCACCGTAACTTTGTCGAATGATGGAGTGGTGATGATATAGTCAGCACGAGCAGGGCAGGGAGGATATATGCCCATTTGCGAGAGCATCTGCCACGCACTCATCGTGCCAGCATCGTCATTGCCGGGTAATCCCCCTGGGGTGTTCGAGAAGTATTTGTCGAGGCAGTATTTCACCCACTTCTGAGTTCTCCACTCTTGTCCCTTGACGTAGCTGAAGAAGTAGGGGTAGCTCATATCAGGCTCGTTGCCCATGTCGAAGTAGTCATTCTCAAAACACGCCGTGAGTGAATCCACAAAGCGTTTCTTCGAACCAAAGAGTTTGATTAACCCCTCAATATCATAAGGAATAGAGAAAGTGTAGTTCCACGAAGTGCCCTCGTGAAAGCCGTTTACGGGAGCGAAATTTTCGCCCTCAAGCGGATTGAAACCCTCCATAAATTCACCATCCTCTTTAACAGGGCGCAGCAGCCCGTATGCCTTGTCGAAGTACTTTTTGTAGCCCATCGCGCGCTCGTTGAATTTTTCGTAGTCAGCGGTTTTGCCCAACGATTTTGCCATCTGTGCCACCGACCAATCGGCAATGTAGTACTCGATGGCCTGCGATACGGAGTTGTCATACTTGGTTTTCCACGGAATGTAGTGATTCTCATCGTAGAATTCTTGTTTTCCTCTGACGTAGGTTTCTCCCATGGCATTTTTGCGCATTGCTTCGTAGAGTTCCTCGGTGTCGATACCCTCGGTCAGCCCCAAGAAGTAACAGGCGGTCATGTAGGGTAGGGCAGCATCACCCTCCATCACCATGAAGTCTTGGCTGGTGATTTCAAATTTTGGTAACGCTCCATTTTCCTCGTACATCTGCATCATCGAGCGTGCCATTAGTGCTTGGCGTTCGGGGTAGAATAGCGCGCCTACGAATGGTGATATGCGGTAGACATCCCAGCCTGAGAACATTGTTAGACGCTCAGCTTCGTTGTATTTCGTGATGTTTAGAGTCTCGCCACTGCCCATTGCGGGGAATTCTCCGTTCACGTCATTGAGCGTGTGTGGATGAATCCAGTTGTGGTATAGTGAGGTGTAGAACTGCACCTTTTGGTCTTCCTCTCCACCCTCAAGTTCCACCACGCTGAGTACTTCGTCCCATTCAGCCACCGCTGCGCTGTGAATCGCCTCAAAACTAATTCCCTGAGGTTGTTCCATGTCGAGGTTCTCTCGTGCATTCTCAATAGACACATACGACACGCCAACACTCACTTCCACAGCCATCTCTGCGGGGTTGTTGAAAGTGAATACAGCGCCAACGTTATCGCCAGCCAATTCGCGAGTGTATCGCTCATAGATTTTGTATTTGTCGCTGTGCGAGCTCCACTGCGCCGCTGCACCAGGGAGTACGGGCTGTTTTTTGAAGTATACAGTCTTGTTTGGAGCCTTGGATACTCTGACCACAAAGTAGATGGGTACTACTGCTTGAGGCTGTCCGTAGCAGAAATCCCCGAGGAGCTTCATGCCCTCAACCTCCGAACCATTCACTTGCTTGATATAGCCGCCACTCTCGGTGGTGAGCCCAAAGCCGACATTGAAAATCACGTGGTTCTGACCAGCTGGCAGCGTGTAGCGACTGCGAGTAGTGCGGCGCGTGGCTGTCATTTCGCTGAGAATCCGACTCTCGCCCACTCGTGCGCTGTAGTATCCTGCCGATGCGCTCTGGTCGTAGAGCTTGGCGGCATACTTCATGGCATCGACCTCCAGTTTTCCGCTCTGCGGCATCAACAACAGAGAACCAAAATCAGGACAACCAACCCCGCTCAAATTAACCTGCGTAAAGCCCGCACACCATACATTCTCATAAACATAGGGAGTGGAGCACCACCCCGCAATGCTGACTTTGTGCTCGTCGCTGGGTATGGTGTTGAACGGCGACATCGAGACCATGCCACCCGGAACAACCGGGCCTGGTTGCGTAGCTCCGAAGTTTGAAGTCCCGATAAATGGATTTACGTACTTCGAAACACCTTTGCTATGGCCATTGGCGTAGGCGTGGTGCGCGCCAAAAAGTAGGCACATGCTAACTAAAACTAAAATTTTTTTCATCGCTTAATTATCTATTTTATTTTGTAATATTCTGACAAATTCCCGTGCATTTCGCACCCCCACCACCACGCAACGTTTTTGTCCGTGGTAGTGAATCTCTACAAGGTTTTTGCGACTTCGGGCAAAGAATTTAAAGACCTGCTTGCGCTTGATGCAATAAAAATACCCGAAATAACCGAACACCCCGAAAGATCCCAGCAACGGTAGCGAGGCTTTGAGCACTCGGCGGGGCACAAACCCCACGTGAGTGATTTCGCACAGCGGTATGGTTTTGACATCGAGCAGCGAGTGTAGCTCCACATTGTGTTGCGATATGACTACACGACGTGGCACTGACAGCAATATAAGCAGAATTATGGAGCTGGCAAGTATCGCGAACCACGCGGGGAGGTAAGTTCCAGACGACCTCCACACCAAAAAGACCACCATGCCAAGCACCGTGATACAAAAAAGTATGGTGATAAAACGGCAGAAGCCGTCTCGCTTCATCAAAAATTCCTTCATATACAATCTCTGCACCCCACTGTTGAGGCCTTTGAAGGTCAAAGTTAATAAAAATTTTGTAATCCTCTTTAATTCTTCATACCTTTGTGTAGAGCAGGTATGATTTTTGTTTGCCATGGCAACCATTACCCGCTTACATAAAATAAACATTCTCACAACTCTAAAAAAAATACAACAAAGATGGATGCAATTCAAATGATCAAAGAACGCCGTAGCGTTCGTAGTTTTAAAGACGAAAAAGTGCCTCACCAAACAATGAAAGAGATTGTGGAGTTGAGCCGTTGGTCGCCATCGTGGGCGAATTTTCAAGTGGCTCGCTATACCATCACCGATGACGATGCGCTAATTGCTCGCATTGCAAAGGAGGGAGTGAAAAACTTTGCCTATAACGTCAAAACCCTTGAAAATGCAAAGGGAATAGCCGTAATAAGCTATGTGAAGGGCAAGAGCGGCCGCCTGACTGATTACGGAGGTAGCGATGATGGAGGTGTGAATACTTGGGAGGTTTTCGATGCTGGCATCGCCTGCCAAACTTTCTGCCTTGCGGCTCATGCCCTGGGAGTTGGAACCTGTATTTTTGGAGTCATCGACGATGAGGCGATAGGCAAAATTCTGGAAATTCCTGAAGGCGAATCTGTTGCGGCACTTGTGGTCTATGGCTTTGAGCAAGGAGAACACGCTGCGCCAACACCTCGCAAAAATACTGAGGATATACTCAGATTCAAATAGTTTTTTATAACTTTGT
>CAYJIF010000095.1:0-5683 GCA_964370175.1 uncultured Rikenellaceae bacterium | reverse complement strand
AGGGCGCGCTTACGCCGCGCGGGCGGTGCCTGCGGGCACACCGTTTGGAGTTTCGCCATATTTTCACACCACCAGAGCAACCAAAACAATAGCCCTGCGAGGGCACTCGCCACCCGCCGCCGCGCGGGCGGTGCCTGCGGGCACACCGATTGGAGTTTTGCCATATTTTTACACCATCAGAATAACAAAAACAATTGCCCAGCGGGGGTACCCGCCACTCGCCACCCGCCACCACCCGCATAAAAACAACCCATAGAAAACCACCACTAAACATAACGTCGAAAAATACTCGCAACAAACGAACCCAAATTCATCAAAAGTTCATAATTTTTTGATTACCTTTACGCCCAATAATAACGACTCTGAGAATATGGAAAAGGGAGACTACATTGACAAAAAAGCCGAACGTTGCGTCCTGGTAGCGGTTATTTCGTCTGGGGTTAGCGAGCGCACCGCCGCCGAATACCTCGACGAACTGGAATTTCTGGCACTCACTGCCGGAGCTACTACTCTGAGGCACTTTACCCAAAAAATGAGCTCGCCACACCGACGCACCTTCGTGGGCGAGGGCAAACTAAACGAAATCAAAGAATACTGCGAAGAAAACGAGGTGGATACTGTCATTTTTGATGACGAACTATCGCCCTCACAGCTGCGCAATATCGAAAAAGAACTCGGACTGAAAATTCTGGATAGAACCAACCTGATTCTCGACATTTTCGCCCAACGAGCCACCACCGCCTATGCCAAAACACAAGTCGAACTGGCGCAGATGCAGTACCTGCTGCCAAGACTAACGGGTATGTGGACTCACCTTGAGCGACAACGCGGAGGGATTGGTATGCGCGGACCAGGAGAAACCGAAATTGAGACAGACAGACGTATTATTCGTGACAAAATCGCACGCCTCAAGGAACAGCTCAAGAAGATTGACAGACAGATGACCACTCAACGTTCATCGCGAGGCTCGATAGTGCGAGTAGCGCTGGTGGGCTACACCAACGTCGGCAAATCTACTATTCTCAACATGCTGGCAAAAACGGACGTAATGGCCGAGAACAAACTCTTTGCGACGCTCGACACCACTGTACGCAAAGTCGTGTTGGACAATCTGCCATTTTTGCTCAGCGATACTGTTGGGTTTATTCGCAAGCTGCCTCACCAGTTGGTGGAGAGTTTCAAGTCGACGCTCGATGAGGTCAGAGAGGCTGACGTACTGCTCCATGTTGTGGACGTATCGCACCCGCAATTCGAACAACAGATAGAGGTTGTGGGGCAAACCCTCCAGGATATTGGAGCGCAGGACAAACCCACTTACCTTGTTTTCAATAAGATTGACGCCTACACCTTCACTCCGATGGACGAGGATGACCTGGGCGAGAAAACCCCTGAGAACTATTCTCTGGAGGAGTTGCAGGGGCAATGGATGGCAAAGGGTGAGCCTTCGATATTCATTTCGGCGGCGAACAAAATCAACATCGACAAGCTGCGCAGCGATATCTACAAAATGGTGCGCGAGGTTCACTCGGGCAGATACCCGTTCAACAATTTTTTGTATTAAAATTCAATAAACAAAATACTCTATTATTTTAATTTCGATGAAAAAACTAAGTGCTATTCTATTGCTCTTCGTGGCAATAACTTTGAGTGCCGTGGCGCAAAACTCTTCGCCCAAGTACGTATTCTATCTAATCGGTGACGGCATGGGCTTTGAGCACATGAAACTCGCAAAAGAGAGACTCTGTTTTGAGTCATTCCCCTCTTCGGGTTCAGTCACCACTCGCTCTCAGAGTGACGAGGTGACCGATTCGGCAGCAGCTGGAACTGCTCTTGCCAGCGGCAAAAAAACCTCTAATGGCACGCTGGGAATGAGCCCCGAGCATGATCAAGAGTACGGCTCTATCATCATTGATGCTCAGAGCGCTGGCCGCAAAACAGCTATTATGAGTTCGGTGAGCCTCGATCACGCAACTCCAGCTGCATTTTACGCCCACGTCCCCAAGCGTTCGATGTACTACGAAGTTGCTGAATTTGTGACCAATAGCAAGGTTGATTTCTTTGCCGGAGCGGGATTCAAAGAGCCTAAGCAGCTTTTCGACAAATTTCGCAAGGCTGGTTACACCATCTTAAAAGGGGCGGAAGCCGAAATTGCAGGCCAGAAAATAATCTGGATTCAACAAGATGGCAAGGACGAAAATCAAGTGCCCTACAAAGTGGACAGAAAAGATGAGCAGGAAGAGATGAACCTCCCCGACATGGTTGACGAGGCAATCGAGTTCTTGATGGCTACTCCAAATAACGGCTTCTTGTTGGTGGCCGAGGCTGGACTCATCGACTGGGCGGCGCACGAAAATAGCGTAGAGAAGACACGCGGCGAGGTGGAGGATTTCAATGATGCAGTTGAAGAGGCGCTGGATTTCTACGAAGAGCACCCTACCGAAACACTAATTGTTGTGACCTCTGACCACGAAACAGGAGGACTCAGCCTTAATGCCAATGGCACAGCATCGTGGAGCACTGGCGGTCATTCGGCAGCAGATGTACCGATTTTTGCTATTGGCGTGGGTGCCGAGGAGTTTCAAGGCAAGATGGACAATACAGATGTGGCAAACAAACTCCGCACACTATTGAAATAAAGGATGGGTACACGAGCTACCAAATACAAAGCGCTATCACTATGGCACAGAGCTCTTTCGGCACTGCGCCCCTACCGCTACGACGCTGCTCGATACGCAGGAACTTTTCTGGCGAAACCAACCTCTGTTCATAAGCCCGAAACAGAGTGCGAGGCGGCTCCCGAGGTTGTCTACGCCTTTTGGGGCGACAGAAACGAACTGACACCAAGTAGAAAAAAGAGTCTGGAGGTAATACGTGAAAACATTGGCGTAAAGTTTTGCTTTGTCACGCCCGATAATTTGGAGGACTATATATTAGCAGACCACCCCCTGCACGAGGCCTTTTCGCACCTCTCCAGTGTCCACAAGTCGGACTACTTGCGTTGCTATTTTATGCACCACTATGGCGGAGGGTACACGGATGTTAAACAGCAACAAAACTCGTGGCAGCAGGCATTCGAGGAACTGAACAATAGCGACTCCTATGTGATGGGCTACCCAGAAACTGGAGTAAGGGGCATTGCACCCACGGGGGGAGTGCTCGAAAAAGATTTGAAACGCTATTGGAAAAACCTGCTCGGCAATTGTGCGTATATATGCAAACCCAGAACTCAATTCAGCTCGGAGTGGTACAACGAGATGTTGGCACGAATGGACTGCTTTTCGAAGGAGCTGAAACTGCACCCAGGCAACGCCTATGGAGACAACGAAGGCTACCCCGTACCGTGGTCATACATCGCAGGACAAATCTTCCACCCCCTATGCCTGAAACACCACACAAAAACACTGAAATCGAAGAGGCTTATGCCTAATTTTAAAAACTATAGATAACCCAGAGACTACGAAAAAACATGGTAAGAGTACGATTTGCACCATCGCCTACAGGGGCATTGCACATTGGCGGAGTTCGCACCGCGCTTTATAATTATTTGTTTGCACGCCACCACGGCGGCAAGATGCTACTGCGCATCGAGGACACTGACTCCGCACGCTTTGTGCCAGGGGCAGAGGACTATATTGTGGAGGCGCTGAAATGGTGCGGCATAGAGATTGACGAGGGGGTGGGCGTAGGCGGCACTCACGCTCCCTACCGCCAGAGCGAACGCCGTGAGCTATACATCAAATATGCTCTGGAGCTGGTCGAAAACGACTGGGCATACTACGCCTTCGACACCGCCGAGGAACTGAACCAAATCCGTGCGCAAAAAGAAAGCCAAGGAGGTGCATTTGCCTACAATTATAGCGTGAGAGAGGAACTCAACACCTCCCTGAAACTCCCCAAAGAAGAGGTTGAGGCGAAAATTGCTGCTGGGGAACAGTATGTAATTCGCTTCAAAATGCCTGTGGGCGAAGAGATTGTGATGCAAGACATGGTGCGTGGCGAAGTGCGCGTGGATAGCTCCACGCTGGACGACAAAGTACTATACAAATCGCACGACCAACTGCCCACATACCACCTCGCAAACATCGTGGACGACCACCTGATGGAAATCAGTCACGTCATCCGTGGCGAAGAATGGCTACCCTCATTGCCACTGCACTTTATGCTATACCGTGCCTTTGGATGGCAGAGGCCCGAGTTCGCCCACCTGCCGCTAATCCTCAAACCCGACGGCAAAGGCAAACTCAGCAAGCGTGATGGCGATAGACTCGGCTTTGCAGTCTTTCCGCTGGAGTGGAAGCCAGAAGTGGGCGACAGCGCACGTGGATTCCGTGAGGATGGGTACTTGCCTACGGCTTTTATCAATATGTTGGCGCTGCTGGGATGGAGCCCCGGGGGAGACCTCGAGATGATGAGCATGGAAAAGATGATCGAGATTTTCTCTATTGATAGAATTGGCAAGAGTGGTGCTCGTTTTGACCCCGACAAAGCACTGTGGTTCAATGCGCAGTATATGCACGGCCTCAGCGATGAGGAATTTGCGAGCCTTCTTGCCGACGAACTGCAAACAAGAAAAATAGAGTCCTCGCACGAAAAATTGGTGGGAGTGAGTAAATTGATCAAAGAGAGATGCACGCTCAAAGGCGATATTTGGGGGCTCGCCAGCTTCTATTTTGTTCGCCCAAGCGAGTATGACACAAAGGTAATGGATAAGTTCTATAAAGGTGCTAACCCCGCATACCTCGCAAAAGTGCGCGAGATAGTGGGCGGATGCGAAGACTTTAGCGAAGAGACTACCCAAAACGCTGTGAAAGAATACATTAGCTCAGAGAGCCTGCCAATGGGGCAAGTGATGAATACCGTAAGGCTCGCAATCGTTGGGGGGAGCGGTGGCGCCTCAGTCTTTGCCATAACCGAGGTGCTGGGCAAAGAAGAAACACTCGCTCGCCTCGATAATCTGCTCGCACAACCAAGTCGCGACTAAAAAAAAGCACAAAAATTTGGTGGAATAAAAAAAGGGTGCTATATTTGCACCCCATTATACTAAATAATAACACAAAAAACAGTAAAACAATGAAAGAGGGAATACACCCAGCAAACTACAGAATTGTGGCATTCAAGGATATGTCCAATGAAGAACTGTTTTTGTGTCGGTCCGCTGTACAGTCGAAGGAAACTATCGAAGTGGATGGCGTAACCTACCCGCTCTACAAAATGGAGATCTCGAACACTTCTCACCCGTTCTACACAGGTAAGCAGAAGCTCGTGGATACAGCAGGTCGTGTGGATAAGTTCAACAGCCGATACAGAAAACACTTGGCAAAATAATCTAAGTTCCCGCTCTGAGGGGTGGGTGATGCGTGATTATTCTTGCAATAGAGGCGATTTTCTTTGTGGGAGGTCGCACGACAAATTTATAGAGAAGAGGTTTTGGGGTTATGCTCCGGAGCCTCTTTTTTTTATGCGCGGCGGGGGGCGAGTGCCCTCGCGGCGCAATTGTTTTTGTTTTTCTATCGGTGCAGCAAAATAATTCGGTGTGCCCGCAGGCACCGCCCGCGCGGCGTAAGCGCGCCCTCCCCGGCGAGGGGAGCTATAGCAAACTAAAAAACGCTCAAAAACGAAATCTCCCGAAGGGAATTTCGTAAATTTAGAATCCCGCCCCGCCGGCGAGGCGGATAGAGCAACC
>CAYJIF010000094.1:0-5683 GCA_964370175.1 uncultured Rikenellaceae bacterium | reverse complement strand
GATTTTAAATTTACGAAATTCCCTTCGGGTAATTTCGTTTTTGAGCGTTTTTTAGTTTGCACTAGCTCCCCTCGCCGGGGAGGGCGCGCTTACGCCGCGCGGGCGGTGCCTGCGGGCACACCGATTGGAGTTTTGATACCTTTTTCTATGCCATTAGAGCAAACAAAAACAATTGCCCAGCGAGGGCACTCGCCGCCCGCCACCCGCCGCCGCCCGCCACCCGCCGCCGCCACCATAAAAAGCAAAAGAGCCCGTACTTAACATACAGACCCTCTCGCTCATTAAATATATATCTGCCCTACGGCTACTACCCCAAAAGCTCCAAAATCTTGATAGCCGCATCAGTCACCGATGTTCCAGGACCAAAGATCGCCGCCGCACCACTCTTATATAGCACGTCATAATCCTGAGCCGGAATCACACCACCAACAATCACCATAATATCCTCACGACCAAGCTTTTTGAGCTCTTCGACGATTTGCGGCACAAGCGTTTTATGTCCCGCCGCAAGCGATGATACTGCCGCAATATGCACATCATTTTCTACCGCTTGGCGAGCAGCCTCCTCGGGAGTTTGGAACAGAGGTCCCATATCCACGTCGAATCCAATATCGGCATAACCTGTCGATACTACTTTCGCGCCACGGTCGTGACCATCCTGGCCAAGTTTGCAAATCATGATACGTGGCTGACGACCATTGCGCTCCGCAAAATCGGTTGCCATTTTTTGTGCTTTTTCGAAGTTTTCGTTATTTTTCACTGCGCTGCTGTATACTCCAGAGATTGTACGAATTGTTGCTTTGTATCGTCCCACGACAACTTCGCAGGCATCAGAGATTTCGCCCAACGTGGCTCTAACCTTAGCCGCCTCAACAGCAAGCGCAAGGAGGTTTCCTTCGCCACCCTTCACGCACTCGGTGATAGCCTCCAGAGCTGCCTTAACCGCAGCTTCGTCACGGTTGGCACGAAGTTCGTTTAGGCGCTCAATCTGAGAGATACGAACCGCTGTGTTGTCCACGTCGAGGATATCGAGTGCATCTTCCTTCTCCAGTACGTATTTATTAATACCCACGATGGTTTGTTCGCCGCTATCGATTTTGGCCTGAGTACGAGCTGCAGCTTCTTCGATACGCATTTTTGGGATGCCGGTTTCGATTGCAGCAGCCATTCCTCCGAGTTTTTCAACCTCTTGGATATGGTTCCAAGCTTTGTGAGCAATTTCATGAGTGAGGCTCTCCACGTAGTACGAACCAGCCCATGGGTCGATAGCGCGGCAGATGCCTGTTTCTTCTTGCAGGTAGATTTGCGTATTACGCGCAATACGTGCTGAGAAGTCCGTAGGTAGTGCAATAGCTTCGTCCAGTGCGTTGGTGTGCAGCGACTGGGTGTGACCCAGCGCAGAAGCGGTAGCTTCTATTGCCGTGCGTGCAACGTTGTTGAAAGGGTCTTGCTCGGTGAGCGACCAACCTGAAGTTTGCGAGTGGGTACGCAATGCGAGTGATTTTTCGCTCTTAGGGTCAAATTGCTTAACGATTTTCGCCCACAATAGACGAGCAGCTCTCATCTTGGCGATTTCCATAAAATGGTTCATGCCGATTGCCCAGAAGAACGAGAGTCGAGGTGCAAAGCTATCGACATTCATTCCCGCACCGATACCAGCACGGAGGTATTCCAGACCGTCTGCAAGGGTATAAGCCAACTCGATATCGCAAGTTGCACCAGCCTCTTGCATGTGATAGCCCGAGATTGAGATGGAGTTAAATTTAGGCATGTTCTTCGACGTGTACTCGAAGATATCAGCGATGATTTTCATCGAGAATTTAGGTGGGTAGATATAGGTATTACGCACCATAAATTCTTTAAGGATATCGTTTTGGATAGTTCCCGATAGTTGTTCGAGTGTGCAGCCCTGTTCCATACCCGCAACAATGTAGAATGCAAGTACTGGAAGTACGGCGCCATTCATAGTCATCGACACAGACATCTTGTCCAGAGGAATGCCATCGAATAGCACTTTCATATCCTCCACCGAGCAGATGCTCACACCAGCCTTACCAACGTCACCAACAACACGAGGGTGGTCGGCATCGTATCCGCGGTGAGTCGCCAAGTCGAATGCCACAGAGAGTCCCTTTTGACCCGAGGCAAGGTTACGTTTGTAGAAGGCGTTACTCTCGGAAGCGGTAGAAAACCCAGCATACTGGCGGATTGTCCAAGGACGCATCACGTACATTGTTGAGTATGGTCCGCGCAGGAACGGAGCTATACCAGCGGCATAGTTCAGGTGTTCCATTCCCTCGAGGTCTGCCATATGGTAGGCACCTTTGACGGGGATTTGTTCGGCGCTCATCCACTCGTCGTTGGACTGCGTGCGCTCCCCTTTCGAACAGCAAGCACCTGTTGCTTTTTGTCCGTTATACTGTATATCTGAAAAATTTGCTCTCATTTTATTATTTTCCTTTTATTTTTTTATACTACAACAATTCACTTTGGTATGCTTTGAGTGTTTCCAGCACGTTGTCTCTTGCCGAGATGAAGTGGGTGATTCCCGCTGCTTCGAGTTCTGCTCTGCACTCAGGGTTACCAGCCACGACTATGATGCTTTTGTCGCCGATCACTTTTTGCGCTTCGATAGCGGCAGTAGCGTAGTCGTCATCCGCAGCGCAAACAACAGTGATTGCGGCTCCTGCAGCAAGTGCTGCTTCGGCGCCTTCGCTCACGCTATTGAAGTAGGTGTTGTCCTGCACCTTGATGCCAGCACATGCAAAGAAATTGCAAGCAAACTGTGCGCGAGCACGTGCAAAAGAGAGTTGTCCGCAGGTGAGCATGAATGCCAGTGGCGATTTCTCGCTCTTGTCGGTCTTCATTCGTAGCGCTTCGAACTCTTCTGCTCCACGGCATGGAGTCATCGGTGCAAATTCTTTATCCGCCTTGCACGAGCAACTTGTTCCGCTGTGCGGTTCAGCAGCACTTAGCATCTCTGCGGTGGCCTCTTCGGTGAAGTTAGGATATTGGTTAGTTCCCAAGAGAATATCACGACGAGTAGCAATATTTTTGGCACGAGTGGCAGCCTTTGCGGCTACTTGTTCTTGGATAAAGCCCGCACGTAGCGCTGCGCAATATCCGCCTTTTTCCTCAACTTCTTTGAAAAGTTCCCATGCTTTTTTGCTCAACAGGTCGGTGAGTGTTTCGATATAGTATGAGCCGCCAGCAGGGTCTACTACCTGGTCAATGTGGCTTTCTTCCTTGAGTAGGATTTGAGTATTGCGAGCAATGCGGCTCGAAAACTCGCTTGCACAAGCGTATGCGTGGTCGAAAGGCAACACCTCCATTGAATCCACACCAGCAATGGCAGCACTCATGCTCTCGGTTGTTCCGCGGAGCATGTTCACGTATGGGTCATAAGCTGTTTGGTTCCATGCCGAGGTCACAGCGTGCACTCTTGCACGGCTTGAGCAACCACGCACGGGGTTGTAAGGAGCAGTTACGGTCGCCCACAGTAGACGTAGAGCACGGAACTTGGCAATTTCCATAAAGTAGTTCACGCCGATAGGCATCTCGAACTTGATTGCAGGCGCAATCTCGTCGATAGTAAGCCCCGCCTCCATGGCTTTAACCACGTAGTCGTGCGCTATGGCAAGAGTGTAGGCAAGCTGTTGAGCAACGTCTGCACCGCAGTTGTCGAAGAGTACTCCGCCAACGCTCACCACTCTGAGTCGTTTGTACTTCTTGGCAATGGTCACCAGGTTAGCAACTTTAGCCACCCATTTGTCGTCTTTGCAGAACCCGCCCTTAACCGATGCGCTGTTGATAGGGCTAACAGCGAACGAAGCAAATACTTTTTCAGGATCAGCACCCTTTTTGTCGAGCATCTCCACGAATAGCACCACGAGTTTCTTGGCAGCACAACCGCTGAACGAAAGTTCAACCGCCTCAACGTCGATTCCCGCAAGCAGTGTGTCGAGTTGCTCGGCAGCGAACGCTTTGTCCAAAACCTTGAAGTTAATCATCTGAGCACCCCTCTGCAGGCTGTCCAAAGCCAGTAGGTTTGCTGCTGCTGGGTCGTCAACCACAATTGTTTGACAAACTTTCCAGTCGTTTTTGGCTTTTGTGCCTCTGACATAAGGGAATTGGCCTGGAGCCGCACCCATGAACTCGAGGTTCTGGAGATCCTCGGCTCTGTAGTATGGCCTAACAGAGAAGCCTTCCAGCGACTTGTAGACGAGCTTCTTGTCGTAATCGCCACCCTTGAGGTCTACGGCAATCACTTCTTCCCAGCGTTGGGTCGATACGGGTGGAAATTCACCCATAAGTTTTTCTTGTGACATAGTCTTGAATGTTTTTATTATATTTTTTGTTTCTGTTTTCTTAGCTAACCTCTCGGTGCGAGCAAGTGACAATGACTCCTACTCCTCCTATCTCTCACACACACGGGCCATGTAAATGTAGAGCACGCACGCATAAGACAAAAGTACTGATTTTATTGCTCGTGAGCAAAAAAAAATGTACTTTTTCGCTAATATTTTCAGGGCGGGCATAATTTGAACACAAAAAAAGGAAAAAATAAGACTTTTTTGCTAACTTTGCGGTGGTGAGCCACGTATTCACTCTGCATTTACGTATATCATTGAACCTCAAAGAAAAACTGATATGATGACAATAAAGAAAATCTCTATATGCCTTGTGATTGCTGCTTTCGCAGTGGCGCAAGGAGTGGCGAGCGCACAAGATCTCACCAAAGCTCAACAAAAAGAACTCGATCGCCGCCAAGAAGAAGAGCAGGCTCAACGTGATAGAGCAGTGGCATCGTCCATCGAAGGGCAGTTCAATACGCTGTTGAGCGAGAAGGCATTTGTGGAAGAGAAAATTGCAGCGGTGCAACTTGAGCAGCAAGGCGCCAGCAAAAGCAAAACTCGCAGACTGGATAAAGATTTGCAAGAACTCAATGAAGAGCTCGACGTTATCAACCGCAAAATAAGCACTTTCCCACGCTCGTTGCGTGACCCAGAGTACGTTGCCGATGACAGCAAAGAGAAAGCTGCGTTTTTGGCCGAGCTGCAACAAGAAATAGATGCTCGCATTGCTGCGCAAAACCATGCCATCGAGAGCCAAAGGGCTGCAGCTCAAGAGGCTGAGCAGGGCAATATAACTTACCGAGTGATGATAGCGATTTCTCAGTCGCCGCTGTCGGCATCGGATTTTGTGGGGTTGAAGGATATCATCGAACAGAGGATGTCCGACGGTTCTATTGTTTACTACCAGGGGGCGTATTCGACCCAGGAGCAGGCTCAGAGGGCGTGTCGAGCGATTCTTGCTCAACAGACTTTCCGTGATGCTTTTGTGGTGGCGATGGACGGCTATACTCGTGTAGAGATGCCATAGGAGTTTTTGTTGTTCGTGGCATTGGGGCGGCGGCATCAGTATTTACAAAAAACATCGGCGAATTGAGGTTAGCGATGATTCAGCCCTCCTTTCAAATCCTCGGATGTCGCCGCTGAGCATTTGATTTTGTTTTTCTATCGGGTCAACAAATCAAATGGGTCTCTGACCCCGCCCGCGCGGCGGCGGGTGCCCCCGCTGGGCTTTTGTTTTTGTTTTTCTATCAGCACAACAAATCAAAAGGGTCTTTGACCCCGCCCGCGCGGCGTAAGCGCGCCCTCCCCGGCGAGGGGAGCTATAGCAA
>CAYJIF010000093.1:0-5700 GCA_964370175.1 uncultured Rikenellaceae bacterium | reverse complement strand
CGATTGAAAAACAGAGACAAAAGCCGCCGCACGGGCGGTGCCTGCGGGCACACCGTTTGGAGTTTTTAATACATCTTAACGCCATTAGAGCAAACACAAACAACCGCCCCGCAAGAGCACACCGAACTGCTTTTGCTGCAACGCAAATCACCACAACACCCCGCAAGGGCATCCGTCACTATACTAACGCAGAACGAAATCGTGACCAAGATATACCTTGCGCACATACTCATCGCCAGCAAGCACCTCTGCCGTACCCTCGCGAATAACCTTGCCCTCGACAAGAATGTAGGTTCTATCCGTAATAGAGAGCGTTTCGTGCACATTATGGTCGGTGATAATCACGCCAATATTCAGCTCCTTCAAGGAAGCCACAATACTCTGTATTTCCCCCACAGCAATAGGGTCAACCCCCGCGAAAGGCTCATCGAGCAGGATGAATTTCGGATTAATAGACACTGCTCGGGCGATTTCTGTTCGCCGTCTTTCGCCACCAGAGAGCTGCTTGCCAAGATTTTTCCGCACTTTTTGCAGCGAAAATTCTTTGATTAAGTATTCGAGTCTATCTTTTTGTTGTTCCTTAGAGAGCCCTCCAGTCATTTGGAGCACCGCCCTAATATTATCTTCTACCGATAGGCTGCGGAACACAGAGGCTTCTTGTGCGAGGTATCCGACACCGATTTGCGCGCGTTTATAGACGGGGAATTTAGTTATGTCCTCATCATCGAGAAAGATTTGCCCAGCATTGGGTCTAACCAGCCCCACGACCATATAGAACGTGGTAGTTTTACCCGCGCCATTAGGGCCGAGCAGCCCAACGATTTCGCCTTGGTTCACTTCCACCGAGACTTCGTTGACCACCACTCGTGATTTGTAGCTCTTGACCAAGTCGCGAGTCCACAATTTCATTTTCTTTTTTTCTTCCCCCATTATATTTTATAGAATGCCGTGTCGTTTAAAGATTTTTTCAATCTTTTCAAAGGCGTAGTCGATTTGCTCGAAAGTGTGAGTCGCCATGAACGAGAATCTAATCAGAGTGCTATCTGGCGCAACTGCTGGCGACACTACAGGGTTTACGAATAGCCCTTCGTCGAAGAGGTCGTGAGTGATAGCAAAGGTTTTGATGTTGTCTCGAATGAATAGCGGAATGATAGGAGTTGTGGTGTGCCCCACTTCGCAGCCCATTTCTTTAAAGCCTTTCAGAGCGTAGCGAGTCAGTGCCCACAGGTGTTCGATTCGTTCGGGTTCGCTCAGCATGATGTCAATAGCGGTGCTAACGGCGGCAGTTGCACCTGGGGTGATGCTTGCTGAGAAGATATATGAGCGAGAGTTGTGGCGGAGATAGTTTGCTGTGTCTTTGTCCGTTGCTACGAATCCGCCAATCGAGGCAAATGATTTTGAGAATGTCCCCATTATGCAGCTCACATCATCGGTGACTCCGTACTGGTTACAGATTCCACGTCCGTGGTCGCCGAACACTCCGAGCGAGTGTGCTTCGTCCACGAAAATATCAGCATTATATTTCTTTGCCACTTCCACAATTTGCGTTAATGGAGCTTCGTCACCTTCCATCGAGAATACGCCATCCACAACAATGAGCTTAACTTTATCGGGTTCGCACATGCCGAGCATTCGTTCGAGCGACGCCATGTCGTTGTGTTTGAATTTCAAGAAGTTAGAGTACGAGAGTCTGCGTCCTTCGATGATTGAAGCGTGGTCCAGCTCGTCTTGAATTATGTAATCTTCTCTGGAGGTAAGGCACGAAATAGTACCGAGATTGACTCCAAATCCAGTAGAGTAGAGTATAGCCTCATCTTTACCCACGAGGTGAGCCAGTTTTTCTTCGAGTTCTTTGTGGATACTGAGCGTGCCATTCAGAAACGGAGAGCCAGCGCATCCCGTTCCATATTTTTTGGTAGCTTCGGTAGCTGCTTCGATGACTTTGGGGTGATTGGTTAGTCCCAGGTAGCTGTTGCTTCCGAACATTAGCACCTTTTTGCCACCAATAACAACTTCTGTATCTTGTTCGCTGTCGATGGCGCGGAAATATGGATACACACCTTGCTCTTTGAGTTGTTGGGGTATATCGAATCTTGCTAATTTTGTTTGTAATGGTTTACTCATTTCTTTTTTCTACTCCTCTAAGCTTTTCTTTGTTCAATAATAAACGTTTAGTGTAATTTTATGTATAATTATTTATTCTTTAATCTCTATAATTTAAATTATGTGCTCTTCAGTCGTGTGTCATCAGACGATACCACCTCGATGGATGTCGTGCAGATGGACAATACCTTTGTATGTTGTGCCCTCAAGCACAATGAGGTTCGTTATTTTGTTGCTGTCCATGATGTCGAGCGCTTTGGTGGCAAGTGTGTCTATTTGCACAGTCTTTGGTTCTTGGCTCATTATGTCTTTGGCTCTCACCTTAGTGAGTTCTCGGGGTGTTTCCAACATTCTTCTCAGGTCGCCGTCTGTAATGACTCCAACAACCACTCCGTTGTCGGTAACAGCTGTTGCTCCGAGCCTGCCGCTACTAATCTCGATTATAATTTTATCGAGGTGGTCGTCAACGCCAACCTCAGGGAGGCTTGTCGAAATTAGGTCTCCGACTCTAGTGTATAGTTGTTTGCCGAGTGCTCCACCGGGGTGGAATTTCGAAAAATCTTCGGCCGTAAACCCTCTGAGTTTAAGCAGCGTCATTGCCAGTGCATCTCCAATAACGAGTTGTGCGGTGGTGCTGGAAGTGGGTGCGAGGTTATTGGGGCAGGCCTCGTGCGGCACGGTTGTGTTTAGTATGTAGTCGGCGTTGTTGCTCAAAAACGAGTTCAAATTGCCCACCATTCCAACAACAGTGTTGCCCATGCGCTTAATCAGCGGTACGAGCACTTCGATTTCTGGCGAGTTTCCGCTCTTGCTGATGCACATAACCACGTCTTGTGGCTGCACTATGCCCAAATCGCCGTGAATTGCGTCGGCAGCGTGCAAAAAGACAGAAGGAGTGCCAGTCGAGTTGAGAGTGGCAACAATTTTCTGTGCGATGATGGCACTCTTGCCAATTCCTGTGACGATTAACCGCCCCTCGTTGTTGTATATAAATTCCACGACATGAGCGAATTGCGCATCAATATAGCCCTCAATAGACTCTATTGCTTGCCTTTCGTTACGTACCACTCCACGTGCAAAATCTATGATATCAGTTCTGTCCAATTTTGACCAGTAAATGTTTTTTTTTGAAAAAGTTTCTGCAAATTTATGATTTTTTTTGAAAAAATGCTTAACTTCACATTAAAATTAGCTAAAAAAACTTTGACAACGACAAAAAAACAAGAGGTCCTTAATGCCTTACAGAGCCATTTTGGCTTCGCTTCTTTCAAGGGAAACCAAGAGGAAGTGGTGCACAATCTGCTCGCAGGGCGTGACACCTTTGTGCTGATGCCGACTGGCGGCGGAAAATCGCTCTGCTACCAGCTTCCGGCAATGATGCTCGAGGGAGTCGCTGTTGTTATATCTCCGCTTATCGCTCTGATGAAAAATCAGGTCGATGCCATTCGCACCATTTCGACTCAGGACGGTGTTGCGCACTTTATTAATTCGTCGCTCAGCCGCAGTGCAATTCAGAGCGTCAGAGAGGATGTGCTCTCGGGAAAAACAAAACTGCTGTATTTTGCCCCAGAATCCCTCACCAAAGAAGAAAATATCGATATGTTGCGCCGAGTGAAAGTTTCGTTCTATGCCATTGACGAGGCGCACTGTATCTCGGAGTGGGGACACGACTTTAGACCAGAGTATAGACGTATCAGACCGATAGTGAGCGAGATTGGCTCAGCTCCAATCATTGCCCTCACGGCTACGGCTACCCCAAAGGTGCAGGCCGATATACAAAAAAACTTGGGCATGAGCGATGCCGATGTCTTCAAGAGCTCGTTCAATAGAGCGAATTTGTACTATGAAGTACGCCCAAAAGTCTCTGCCTCGCGCGAGATAATTAAGTACATCAAAAACAACGAGGGCAAGAGCGGAATTATCTACTGCCTCTCGCGCAAAAAGGTGGAGGAACTCGCCGAGTTGCTCCGCGTAAATGATATTAAGGCTTTGCCATACCACGCTGGTATTGATGCAGCAACAAGGGCGGAGAATCAAGACAAATTCTTGATGGAGGAGGTAAATGTGATTGTTGCCACAATTGCATTTGGTATGGGTATCGATAAACCCGATGTGCGCTTTGTCATTCACTACGACATCCCCAAGAGTCTGGAGGGCTACTACCAAGAGACTGGGCGTGCTGGAAGAGATGGCGGAGAAGGAAATTGCATTACTTTCTACTCATATAAGGATATACTCAAGCTCGAAAAGTTCATGCAAGGCAAGCCTGTCTCGGAGCAAGAAATTGGGTCGTTGTTATTGAGCGAAACGGTGGAGTATGCTCAAAGCACGCAGTGTAGGCGTAAGATACTTATGCACTACTTTGGAGAGAAATACGAGACCGAGAATTGTGGTGCGTGTGACAACTGCCTAAACCCTGTGACTCGTGAAGAAGCGAAAGACAGTGTGCAGACAGTGCTGGAGGTGTTGGAGAAAATTGGTAGCGAACACAAGGGTGACTATTTGGTCTCGATTATGTGCGGCAAACTGACCAACGTTACAAAAAGCTATGGGCACAATTCGCTCCCAGAATTTGGCACTGGTAAGGAAAAGGGAGAGCTATACTGGCGAGCGGTGGTGCGTGCTGCCGAAATCGAGGAGCTGCTCGATAAAGATATTGAAAATTATGGCGCACTGAATCTCAATGACAAAGGACGTGCATACATCAAAAAACCTTATAGCGTGAAAGTCGCCTCGAACAGAGAGTTTGATGATGGTGGCGGTGATGAAATCACTCCAACCTCGAGAAGTGCGGGTAGCGGAGCTGCAGACATCGAGCTGTACAAAATGCTCGAAGGGTTGAGGCGCGATATAGCCAAAAAGGCATCGTTGCCCCCCTTTGTGATTTTCCAAGAGCAGAGCCTCGAGGATATGGCAGTGCAGTATCCCACCACTATGGAGGATATGTGCCAGATAATTGGCGTAGGGATGGGCAAGGCTCGTAAGTTTGGCAAGCCGTTTTTGGAGCTTATTTCTCGCTATGTGGAGGAGAAGGGCATAGAACGGATGCAGGATATGGTGGTCAAGTCGGTAGCTAATAAGAGCTCGGGAAAGGTCTTTTTGATTCAGTCTATCGACCGCCAAGTAGACCTTAATGATGTGGCGCAGACCAAGGGTTGGAGCGAGGAAGAGTTGCTCCAAGAGCTCGAAGCGATTGTTGGGGCTGGTACGAAACTCAATTTGAACTATTATATAGAGGACAATGTGGATGACGACAAGGTGGAGGATATTCTTGATTATTTCACCGAGGAGGCTGAGACTGATAGTGTAGAGGAGGCAGAGGCTGCTTTGGGTGGTGATTACACCACTACTGAGATTCGTTTGGTTCGCCTTAAGTTCTTCAGCGAGCAGGGGAATTAGGGATTGTTGTTGTTGTGGCTTGGCCACTGCGAAAGTTTCTAATATTGCTAATTGTTACAACACAGTAGGTGACGCAGTGTGTCTGCCCGCGCGGCGGTGGGTGCCCCCGCAGGGCATTTGATTTTGTTTGCTATCGGGTCAAAAAATCAAATGGGTCTCTGACCCCGCCCGCGCGGCGTAAGCGCGCCCTCCCCGGCG
>CAYJIF010000092.1:0-5749 GCA_964370175.1 uncultured Rikenellaceae bacterium | reverse complement strand
AGCTCCCCTCGCCGGGGAGGGCGCGCTTACGCCGCGCGGGCGGGGTCAGAGACCCTTTTGATTTGTTGCACTAATAGAATAACAAAAACAAATGCCCAGCGGGGGCACCCGCCGCCGCGCGGGCGGGGTCAGAGACCCATTTAATTTGTTGAACTAATGTTTTAGAATAACAAAAACAAATGCCCAGCGAGGGCACTCGCCGCCCGCCACTCGCCGCTCGCCGCCACTATTTCAACCTAAAGGTAGAGAGAACAAAACCATGATCTGAAGCATAGAAAAACTCCTTGCCCTTAAACGAAAGAGTTTCACCAAGGTCCTGATTATAACTCTCGGAATCCACAAGCGAGAGCTTATTGCCCTTATAGTAAATGTAATCGATGCGAATTTGCGTATTCTCTGCAACAGGGTGCATCCACGACACACCAAGCTCTTTAGCAGGGTCTGGCTTCGCCTCACGGAAAGTATCAGTAAATCCTTGTGCCTCCATCATCTTCGAGACAGTCCAGTCCACCACTGCGCCATCGTGATTATAGAGATTTTTGGTGGCTTCAGTCCAATCGAGGTGCGAGTGGCTGTTAAAGTCTCCACCCATGATAATGGGTATCGAGTCTGCCTCAGCCAGATAGGGCTTAATAGCGTGCATGATGCTCCGCAGTTCATCGTCACGACTTCCTGCATCGTCCCATGCGAGTATCTCCTCTTCGGTGCTATTTTTGGGTACGAGTCGAGTATCAGGCAGGTAGTGTAGCCACACGTCAAAGACTCTTACTTTCTTGCCATTAACATTGATTTCCACTCCTCCGAAGTTAAACGTTGAGATTGTATCGGCGAAGGTCAATGTTTTGGTTATGGGGTATTTGCTGTATATAGAGAGGTTGCTTGATAGCAGTCGGTGATAGTATCCGAGTTTGTCGGCAACTTGGTGAGCTGCACCGTAAGTTTCAATCATAAGGATTACGTCAGCCTCGCTATGTTTGAGTATGTCGAGCGTTCCTTCGCATCCTTTTTGCGGATATTTTTCACTATGCCCTCCGTGCCAGATATTCCAGGCCATGACTTTGAGTTCGGTATCAGCTGTTGTGTTCTTGTCAGTTTGCGGCGCACAGCCAGCTGTTGTTGCAAGAAGTAGTGATAGCAGTAGGTAGATTTTTTTCATTAGTATTGAACTTTAGTTTGTATTGTTTTGTTTGAATTATCGAGAGTTTTATTATCCTACAAAGTTATATAGTTTACAGCAGAAAATCAACCCCAAAATGTAGTTAATATGGACTGAACGCCATATCGCAATGAAAGTGCAGTGTGTGATTGAAAAACGGGAGAAAAATGTTATTTTTGTGTGTGAAATTGTCCGCTTGCTAAAGCGAGTGGCTATAAGGCAAAGAATAATTAGTAATAAACAGACAGTGTGATGCGATTTCGATACCTATAAGGGTTGGGAGTTGCAGCAGCACTATAATTTGTATGAAGAAGCAATTGAAATCATGCGTTCCAGCACTGCTTGCTGCTGCGACAACAGTACCACTGCTGAGCTGCTGCTCATCAGAGCCGCAAAAGCCAAACATTATTGTCATTCTTGCCGATGATATGGGCTATGGTGATGTTTCGGTGCTTAATCGTGAGTCAAAGATTCGCACGCCACATCTTGATTCGATGGCTGCTCAGGGAGTGATTTTCAGCGATGCTCACACGCCCTCGTCAGTGAGCACCCCTACAAGATACGGACTCCTGACGGGTCGTTATAACTGGCGCTCCCACCTCAAGAGTGGTGTGCTGAGCGGCTATTCAAAGCCCCTAATCCCGACTGAGCGTAGCACGGTGGGTTCGATGCTTCAGAGGGCTGGATACACCACCGCTTGCATTGGTAAGTGGCATTTGGGCTGGGAGTGGGATTTTACTGAGCCTCCTACCAATATCGACGAACTTTCCGAAAATGGCAAAGGAGTGGTAAACTTTTCAACTCCCATTGTTGGTGGCCCAACCTCAATAGGTTTTGACTACTTCTATGGTATTGCTGGCTCGTTGGATATGCCTCCCTATGTTTATGTCCACAATGACAAAGTCACTGCCCTACCCGATCGCAAGACAGTAAACCAAGGCAAGTATAGCTGGTGGCGCAGGGGTGATACTGGTGCTGACTTCAACCACGAGGAGTGCCTACCACATCTGACCGACAAGGCCATTGAGTTTGTAGCCAAGGCTGTCGAGGGTGAGAATCCATTTTTTATCTATCTCCCCTACCCTGGCCCTCACACCCCGATATTGCCCACCGAGCAGTGGCAGGGTATTTCGGGTGTGAACCCTTATGCCGATTTTACTATGATGCTCGATGACGAGATAGGCCGCCTTATGGCAGCACTCAAGGCGGAGGGCATTGACGAGAATACGTTGGTTATATTCACCACCGATAATGGTTGTTCGCCAGCGGCAGCAATGACCGAGCTTGCGGCTAAGGGGCATCAGGCAAATTATATCTATCGTGGAGCTAAGGCAGACCTCTTTGAGGGTGGCCATCGAGTACCCTTTATTGTGAGTTGGCCCCAAGGCATCGAAACTTCTGGAGTCTGCAATCAGACTATCTGCCTCACAGACCTCTACGCCACTTTTGCTGACATTGTTGGCGAGCCACTCCCCGCACACGAGGCCGAAGACAGTTATAGCATACTCCCTGCGATTGAGAATAGCGACTATACGGAACCAATCCGTGAGGCGACAGTGCATCACTCCATTGATGGTAGTTTTGCTATTCGTAGGGGCGAATGGAAGTTGCTGTTGGTTCCTCATTCGGGTGGTTGGAGCGCGCCCACTCCCAACAATAAAAAGGCACTGGAGGGACTCCCTCCAATGCAGCTCTATAACCTGAGTAGTGATCCAAGCGAGAAAGAAAACCTCTATGAACAGTATCCCGATATTGTAGAGGAGCTCCGCTCCATGCTGGTCGGATATATTGTGCAGGGACGCAGCACTCCAGGTCAGGCTCAGAGCAATGATGGAGAATATCCGTGGGTTCAAATCAAGGAGATTCTCAATTAGCGTCTTGTTACCTGCGTTTTCAAGATTTTAGATAAAAAAAAAGAGCTGTTACCCCGCCGCTCCCTACCCCTGAGATTCAATACGCTAAGGTTTCGGATATGCTGTACGGTGAAATTCCCTGCACCTGCTCACGAAGTTAGAGGGTAAAGAATATTTGCTATCTCGTTTTGTGTATTAGATGAAAGTTTATATCTTTGTATGGTGTACACACTCACGCAGGAAGACTACAAAACAATAATAGCATATAACTAAAGAAAATCAGTCAAATTATGATTAACAAAAAACTACTGTTGCTGCCTTGTACTGCCGCACTTGCTGGTATCGCTGGTGCGCAAGAAAAGGCACAAAAACCAATGAACATCCTCTACATCATGAGCGATGACCACTCCTATCAAACAATCAGTGCCTATGACACCCGATTCATCGAAACGCCAAACATCGACAGAATTGCAAACGAAGGAGTACTATTCGAGAACAGCTTTGTTGCCAACTCGATAAGTGGCCCCAGCCGTGCCTGTATGCTCACGGGTAAACACAGCCACGCCAATGGGTTTATTGACAACACCACTTCGATTTTCGATGGTTCACAGCTCACCTACCCTAAGCTAATGCAAAAGGCAGGCTATCAGACGGCAGTTATTGGTAAGTGGCACCTTAACTCCGATCCAACGGGATTTGACCATTCGGATATTCTCATTGGCCAGGGCGAATACTACAATGCACGCTTCATTCTCAATGGAGAGCTAACCCACACTCATGGTTACTCTACCGACATCACTGGTGATAAAGGCATCGAGTGGATGGAGAACGAAAGAGATAAGGACAAACCTTTCTGCCTGCTTCTGCACTACAAAGCACCTCACCGCTCATGGATGCCAGACACTCGTGACCTGCACCTCTTCAAGGATACCTATTTCGAGCTGCCTGCGAACTTCTATGACAACTACGAAGGTCGTGTTGCCGCTGCTGAACAAGAGATGAGCATTGACAAAGATATGTGCTTGATTTATGACCTCAAGCTCGCAGACAAAGAGGGCGAAATCAAGAGCGGTAACTTAGAGGAGTATGGCCGCAACCTATACAATAACCTCACCCCTGAGCAAAAAGCCGATTGGGATGCTCACTACGACGTTGTGATTCAAAAGTTCAAAGACGCAAACCTCTCGGGCAAGGAACTTGTAGAGTGGAAGTACCAACAGTATATGCGTGACTACCTTCGCACAATTCACTCGCTCGACCGCAGCATCGGCGAAGTGTTGGACTACCTCGAAGAGAGCGGCTTAGCCGAGAATACTCTTGTGGTTTACACTGCCGACCAAGGTTTCTACATGGGTGAGCACGGATGGTTCGACAAGCGTTTTATGTACGAGGAATCGTTCCGCACACCACTTGTGATTCGCTACCCTGGCGGCAAAAGCGGTAAACGCGAGAAACGCATGGTGCAGAATATCGACTACGCACCAACCATTCTCAGTGCTGCTGGCATTGAAGTTCCAGAAGAGATGCACGGCGAATCGTTCCTGCCTATGCTGCAAAAAGGCAAGAGCGTGAGAAATTGGCGTGATGCCCTCTACTATCACTTCTATGAATACCCTGCCGAACACCAAGTAAAACGTCACTATGGTGTGCGTGATAATCGCTATAAACTCATCCACTTCTACAATGATATTGACACATGGGAGCTCTACGACCTGAAGAAAGACCCAAGCGAGATGAATAATATCTACGGTAAGCCTGGCACAGAGAGAATCACAGAGAGAATGCTGAAGAAATTGGTTGCACTCCAAGAGCAGTACAGCGACACCACGGCACTGAAACTCAACTAAGCAGGCATTCAAGATTAACAATATAGGAAGGGAGAGGGGCGTGCTCAATGTGAGTGCGCCCCCTCTTTTTCTTGTATATGTGGACTTGATCCCATAAACATGGCTGAAAATTAGGTGAATCATCAAAAAAAAAATTATCTTTACGATCGATAAGAGATTCAAACTAAATTAACAAAAATTAAAATGAAAGCTATTAAAAAACTTATTCTTGCAATTGCGGTTATATTCACTACACTTTTCACAACAGGTTGCGAAGAAATTATGAAGAACACCTACTTCGTTCAACCGACAGACTATAGCGCAAATGCAACGGCGAATTTGCAACTTCAAATTGCTATCTATGCGTATCTTAACGATCCAAGCACTGGCCTGCCAAAGACCTTCCTCGGAGATGAGGACGATGCAATTGCATGGTTCAACACTCAGTGTGATTATATGTCAAGTACAACATTTACTCAAAATATAAATGTTTTGGGTGATGGCAGCGAAACAGTTATGATGAGACTTATAAGCACTGACGAGGCAGCATCTCGCAGGGTTACGTTTAAGAAATAGAGCATGAGCGATTACGTAATCAAGTTATTTTTAAAGCGGAGGGCATTCATTAAGTCCTCCGCTTTTTTTATGTTTGCTCATTGGTGTGGCAATAGGCGCAGGGATGGTAATTCCCAGAGGTGGTGGCGGGTGGTGGGTGCTCCCGCTGGGCAATTGTTTTGGTTTTTCTATCGGTGCAACAAAACAAATGGGTCTCTGACCCCGCCCGCGCGGCGGCGGGTGCCCCCGCAGGGCATTTGTTTTGGTTGCTCTGTTTGTGTGAAAAATGTGTCGAAACTCCAAACGGTGTGCCCGCAGGCACCGCCCGCGCGGCGTAAGCGCGCCCTCCCCGGCGAGGG
>CAYJIF010000091.1:0-5900 GCA_964370175.1 uncultured Rikenellaceae bacterium | reverse complement strand
CTGCTACAACGATGATAGCACCGTCCATTTGAGCAGCACCAGTAACCATGTTTTTCACGTAGTCAGCGTGACCTGGACAGTCAACGTGAGCGTAGTGGCGGTTAGCTGTTTCATACTCAACGTGAGCGGTATTGATTGTAATACCACGCTCTTTTTCTTCTGGAGCGTTGTCAATAGAGTCGAATGAACGAAGCTCTGAAAGACCTCTCTTTGCCAATACAGTTGTGATAGCGGCTGTAAGAGTAGTCTTACCGTGGTCAACGTGACCGATAGTACCAATGTTTACGTGTGGTTTACTGCGGTCAAATTTTTCTTTTGCCATTGTTGTAAATTTTTTGTTTGTTTTTTGTTATTTTTAATTTCTCAAATTCTTTTGAGCGGAAGACGAGATTCGAACCCGCGACCATTAGCTTGGAAGGCTAATGCTCTACCAACTGAGCTACTTCCGCCTTTTGCATACATAATTTATGTGGGGAGAGCAGGATTCGAACCTACGAAGTCGTACGACAGCAGATTTACAGTCTGCCCCAGTTGGCCACTTTGGTATCTCCCCAATAATCGATAATGTGCTTTTTCCTTCTCACTTTAACGCCCCGCCTCTTTCATAAAGAAAAGAGAGCCGATGGAGGGATTCGAACCCACGGCCTGCTGATTACAAATCAGCTGCTCTGACCAACTGAGCTACATCGGCGTTATTAAACCTGCTCATCCAACCATTCTGAAAACAGAATCGGGACAAACGGAGTGCAAAGATAGATAGATTTTGTTAATTTCCAAAATTTTTTGACTTTTTTTTGCCTTTTATATGAAAAAAAAGTTGAAATGGCATTTGCTCGGTTATTTTTGAGTAGCGGCGGCGAAGAAATCTCTGAGAATTTCAATCGCTTGGTCGCGCTGTTCGATGAATGCGTGGTGGGCACAATTTGCTATGACCTCGATTTTTGCATCGGGGAGCTTCTCTTCAATCATCTCTACTGCTTCGGTGGGGATGTAGGGGTCGCTATCACCAAAAACAAATAGCACAGCAAAGCTACACTGCTGGAGGACAGCTGTTCTATCGGGGCAGTTCAACAGGCCCTTTAGCGTGGCCACGAGCGCCTCATCGTCGGTGAGCATAAATTGCTCGATTTTTTCTTCAATGGCATCTGCGCATCTTCGTGCGTTCACCTCTGCAAAACCTTTATTGGGATTGATTGTCGTGAGCATCTCTTTCTTGCCCGCCTCGATGAGGTTCATTTCCCGCAGCGTGGAGCTTCTACCCTTGATGCTACTACCCACGGGCAGGGAGTGAAAAAGCGTTAGTGTTTCGATGGCTGCGGCGGGGGCAATCTCCGCCAGCGCCACTGCCACCGCTCCGCCCATTGAGTGGCCTGCGAGGTGGTATTTTTTCACCTCCAGCTTTTCGAGCAATTCGGCTGTAACCTGTGCCATATACTGCATGGGTATCTCCTCGCCGCTGTTGTAGGTTGAGAAGCCACTGCCAGGGAGGTCGAGCGTGATTACTTTGTGTGTTTTGCCGAGCTGTCCTGCAAAGTCGTCCCACACCTCCATACTTGCGCCATAGCCATGCAGTAGCACCACCACCTCCTGCCCTACTCCAGAGCAAGCATATCGCACAACAGCACCACTACCAAGCGCTGTGAATTTTTCACCGTTTTCTATCATAACTTCACTTTTCCGTTATATACTCTCTGAGCTGGCCCGCCCAACACTATATTTATATAATCATTCTGATTCTCGGGAGTGAGGCTCACGGTGAGCTGTCCCCCCATTGTCTCTATGTCGTAGACCACCCCACTGTTTCTGCCCTGCAACATTGCCGTCACAATGGCCACTGCCACCGAACCTGTTCCACACGCCCAGGTCACCGCCTCCACTCCTCGTTCGTATGTAGTGATGTTGATATTTGTCTGCTCGACTGAAATAAAGTTTACGTTGGCATTATATTTTTCACGAAGGTGCAGCGCCGTCTCGTGCTCAAAATCACTCAAGAGCACAACGTGAGGGGAGCCTGTGTCGACAAGGTATCCCTCATCAATTTTCTGCACTCCGCTCACATCTGGCATCTCGAGCAGGATGGTTTGCCCCTGCACAGTCGCTGTGTAGAGCTCCTCGCCCTTAGTGAATTTTTTGGTCTGCCCCCCCACTCCCAAGTCTTCGGCAAAGCGCACAATACAGCGAGCGCCATTGCCACACATCGAACCAGGATGGCCATCGCTGTTATAAAACAGCATCTCGAAATCACAGCCACTCCGCACCGGCTCACCCAGCACCATGAGTCCATCTGCCCCCACGCCAAAACGCCTATGACACAGAGCAGCAACAAGCTCAGGAGTCAGAGGTGGCAGTGGCGCTCGGCCATCGAGCAAGATAAAATCATTACCCGCTCCGTGATATTTAACAAAGTTTAATTCCATAATTTTTATTATATTTGTCAGGTCACAAAATTACAAAAATTATGTTAAAAGCAATAAAAGAACACCGCTCGGTGCGCAATTTCATAGAAAACAAGCCCATCTCGGATGAGCAAATAGCAGAACTCATAGCCGCCGCCTCAAGAGCCTCGACTACGGGAGGAATGCAGCTCTACTCCATCATCGTGAGCCAGAGTCAAGAGATAAAAGACGCCCTGAGCCCTCTGCACTACAACCAACCAATGGTCAAAAAGTGTAGCGCCGTGGTGACATTTGTAGCCGACACGGCTCGTTTTTCAACGTGGTGTCGCCAGCGTGGCACCGAACCCGGGTATGACAACTTTGCGTGGTGGGTCAATGCCACTATCGACACGCTACTCGCCGCCCAAAACTTCTGCACCCAAGCCCAAGAAGATGGACTGGGGATTTGCTACCTTGGCACCACAATCTACACCACCAAAGAGATTATCGAAATCCTCAAACTCCCCAAAGGCGTGATTCCCATAACAACCGTAGTGGTAGGTTACCCCGAGGGCGAAACAGGACTCACACCACGGCTGCCTATCGAGGCTGTGTGGCACAAAGAAACCTACCAAACCCCCACTCACCAAGAGATTGAAGAGTACTGGGCAGGCATCGAAAATAGCGAACAGACCGCCAAATTACTCCAAGAAAACAAGCTGGAAAATTTAGCACAGATTTTCACCCAGCGCCGCTACACCAAGGAACAAAGCCTCCAAATCTCACAAAGCTACTTCGAGGCACTCCGCCAACAAGGATTCATAGACTAACCCCCACCTCCAAGGTGCTGAACAGAAAAAAGAGGGAAGGATGCAAAAAAAAAATCAAAAATTTGAAAATCCACACATTTAGAGTATCTTTGTGGCTCGAAATTAAACAGTGTAACTAATCATTCAAATAACAACAATGGGTAATCATCAAATCAAACTCTTTTCGACTCGCAATTCACAGTATCTTGCAGAGCAAATTACACAAAAATACGGATGCTCGCTTGGCGAGAGCGAGGTTTTGTGCTTTTCTGACGGGGAGTTTCAACCTTCATTCAACGAGAGCATCAGGGGATGTACTATATTCATTATATGTTCTACCTTCCCACCCTCAGACAACCTAATGGAGCTACTAATGATGATTGACGCTGCCAAGCGCGCCTCTGCGCACAGAGTTGTGGCTGTTATGCCATACTTCGGCCTTGCTCGACAAGACCGCAAAGATCGCCCACGAGTGCCAATCAGCGCCAAAATGGCAGCAAACCTACTGCGCGCAGCAGGCGTGGATAGAGTCATGACTATGGATCTGCATGCTGACCAAATCCAAGGATTTTTTGATGTGCCAGTAGACCACCTATACGCCAGCGGAGTCTTTGTACCATACCTGAAGAACTTAGGACTCGACAACCTCAGCGTTGCCGCTCCAGATATGGGTGGTGCTAAGAGAGCAAACGCATATAGCCAATACCTCGCCAGCCCTATGATTATCTGCCACAAACAACGCGACAAACCAAACTCCATTGGCAAAATGACAGCTATCGGAGAGGTGGAAGGACGAAATATCATCATCCTTGATGATATGATCGACACTGCCGGCACAATTTGTAAAGCAGCAGATATGATGATGGCTATGGGCGCAAAGTCAGTACGCGCGGCTGTTACCCACCCCGTACTTTCGGGCCCTGCCTACGACCGCATCAACAGCTCGCAAATTAGCGAACTAATTGTCACCGACACAATCCCTCTAAACCCAAATGCA
Organism: uncultured Rikenellaceae bacterium; assembly: GCA_964370175.1. Taxonomy (GTDB): domain Bacteria; phylum Bacteroidota; class Bacteroidia; order Bacteroidales; family Rikenellaceae; genus Mucinivorans. The sequence continues at coordinate 1,719 of CAYJIF010000091.1, read as the reverse complement.
GACAGCAGCAAAATAACCGTGCTATCGGTTGCCGACATGTTTGCCGATGCGGTTAAGAGAGTCTATGACTATCGCGATATCAGCTCGATGTTCATTTTCTAAAAACAACACACAACCACACTTACTACTTTCAACTAACCACACAACACAGCAATAGAGCACCATGATTAAAGTTATACCAATAAGTTCAAAAAAGGATATAAAAAAGTTCGTACGATTCAAAAACGACCTCTACAAAGGACACCCCTATGCAGTGCCCAAAATCGAGGCAAGTGAAGCAGAACTACTCGATTCGAAAAAGAATCCCGCTTTGGATTTTTGTGAACTTCAGTGCTTTCTGGCTTACGATCAGTCAGGGAAAATAGTGGGGCGAATTGCCGCCATTATCAACCGCAAAGCCAATGAAACATGGGGCAAGAAAGAAGGTCGCTTTGGATTCTTTGATGTGGTGGACGACTTTCAAGTGGCACAAGCACTAATCGAAAGTGCACAAACGTGGGTAAAAGAAAGAGGTATGGAAAGTATAGTGGGGCCGATGGGCTTCACCAATATGGACGAAGAAGGCATGCTAATCGAAGGGTACGAAGAGCTCGGTACAATGGCTACCATCTACAACTATCCCTATTACGTTGATTTTATCGAAAAACTCGGATTCCAAAAGGAAATCGACTGGATCGAACTATCGCTCGCCATCCCCGAAGTTATGCCAGCGAGAATTACCAAATTTGCCGCCATCGTGCAGCAAAAATTCAACCTGCAGATCATCAAACCTAAGAATAATAAAGAAATTATCAAGAAAGGGTGGGCTACGAAGATATTTGAACTCATCAATCGCGAGTACTCAAAAATCTACGGCTACAGCGCAATGACTCAACGCCAGATTGACCACTACACCAAGGTCTATATCACCATGGTGCGCCTCGATTTGATGTGCATGGTTGCCGATGACAAAGGCGAACTCATTGGGGTCGGCATCTCACTACCATCGATGAGCCGCGCTCTACAAAAATCCCGAGGACGAATGCTGCCATTTGGTTGGATACCGATGCTCCGCGCACTGAAAGGTAAAAAAGCCAAGATTATAGACCTTATGCTCGTTGCCATTGACTCTGACTATCAAAACAAAGGCGTCACTGCAATAATTATGAATGAGGTGATACAGGGCATGCAGAAAATCGGGGCGAGTTTTGCTGAGTCGAATCCTGAATTGGAGACAAATACTGCTATCCATAATCAGTGGGAGATGTTTTCGCCACGCCAGCACAAGCGCCGCCGTGCTTACGTCAAGCATTTTTAGATAGAATCTCTAAAAACGTGTGTGCGTGATGGCTGCTGTTGATTGTTGCGGCAAACACGATTAAATGATAGGTCCTGCGAGAGTATTCTTGCGGGGCTTTTTTTTATTGGATGCAAGTGGCGGCAAGTGGCGGCGGGTGGCGGCGGGCGGGTGCCCCCGCTGGGCAATTGTTTGTGTTTTTCTATTGGTTCAACAAATCAATTGGGTCTCTGACCCCGCCCGCGCGGCGGCGGGTGCCCCCGCAGGGCTTTTGTTTCTGTTTTTCTATCAGTACAACAAATCAAAAGGGTCTCTGACCCCGCCCGCGCGGCGTAAGCGCGCCCTCCCCGGCGAGGGGAGCTAGTGCTCTGGTTTTTGCAAACTAAAAAAAACCGCTCAAAACGAAATTACCCGAAGGGAATTTCGTAAATTTAAAAATCGCC
>CAYJIF010000090.1:0-6046 GCA_964370175.1 uncultured Rikenellaceae bacterium | reverse complement strand
CGGGAATGGCAAGTGGTTCGTTCGGCCCCACTACTGCGGGCAGAATGGATAGCTACGTGGATAAGTTCCAGAAGGCTGGCGGTTCGTTGGTGATGGTTGCCAAGGGTAACCGCTCGCAGGGAGTGACCGATGCTTGCCAAGCAAATGGCGGATTCTACTTGGGTTCTATCGGAGGCCCCGCGGCGATACTGGCGAAGAACTCTATCAAAAAAGTGGAGCTTGTCGATATGGAAGAGCTCGGGATGGAGGCAGTGCGCAAGATTTATGTGGAGGATTTCCCAGCATTTATCATCGTGGACGACAAGGGCAACGATTTCTTTGCTGAGCTGTAATAAAACGGAGCAAACTAACGTTTGTAGTTGAAGAGCGAAATCAAGCAAAATAGCCGCGAGTTGAATAATTTCAGGAAAATAGTTTTATGCCTCACCCTCATGGTGAGTACGTTTATTGTGAGCGAGGTTCATGCCCAGTTCAACAGTTCGTACTTCTATGCCCGAGGGCGAGAGTACATAATTGCGGGACGGTATCGAGATGCCATAGAGTCCCTCAATATTCTGTTGCGTTCGCAGCCGCAGGAGTATGAAGGTTATTTTCTAAGAGGTGTGGCAAAGTACAATCTGGGCGACCTGTATGGCGCAAACCAAGACTTTACCAAAATACTGGACTACAACCCCGTCTATACGATGGCGTATCAGTATCGTGGCATTGCTCTGTCTCGTTTGGGGCAGTATGATGCTGCATTGGCGGATTTTTCGAGGGCATTAGAGATGCGTCCGAATTTTGCGGGTGTCTATTACTCGCGGGCGGTGACCAATTTTTTGAACCAGAAGTTTGCCGAGGCAATCAGCGATTATGACTACTTCTTGGAGCTCGAACCGCATAGTGCCGAGGGTTTTGTGAATCGAGGCACGGCAAAGCTCTACCTCAAGGACTCTACGGCGGCAATGGTGGACTACAATCGTGCCATCGAGGTGAACCCGTACTTTGGTGATGGGTATTTGCGTCGTGGCGTGCTCTACATGTTGCAAGGCGATACGGAGCTGAGTATTGCGGATATGGATTCGGCACTGGAGCTTGACTCTACTGCCGCCATCGGCTATTTCTATCGCGCGATGGGTAATAATCGATTGGGGGAGATAAACTCTGCTCTGAGCGATTTTGATAAGGCGGTGATCTATGACCCCACAAATTCGGTGGCGATATTCAATCGTGCAATTCTTCGTTCGCAGATTGGCGACTACAACCGTGCTATCGAGGACTACAGCCTGGTGGCGGCGCAGAATCCACAGAACGTACTGATATACTATAACCGTGCTGCGGTATACGCTCAGCTGGGCGATGTCGACAACGCCATTGCCGACTACACTCGTGCTATTGAGATTTATGGCGATTTTGCCAATGCGTACCTCTATCGTAGCAGCCTCAAGGCGCAAAAGGGCGACCGACAGGGTTATTATAGCGATAAGCAAAAGGCCGAGGATTTGATTTCAAAGTACAGACGTGAGTTCGAGAGTTCGGGCAACACGGCATTCAGCGACACTTCGGCTCGCTTTAGCGATATTATCAGTTTCAATGCCGACTTCGAGCAAGAGAACTTGGCGCGTGTGAATTCTTCGGCAATCAGCCGTTACAAACCTCAGGCGATGTTCCGCATGAGCGTAGTGGACACTCTGCCCGTGCAGGTGGGCTACGACCCCACGGACTTCTACGACGAGGCAGTGCAGGGAGTGATTCAGAGCGTGGGGGTTGAGAACGTAAAGATAGAGAATGCTTCGGGCGATATGCACGGATGGAAGCTCATGAGGCTCGACACGCTCTACGCTCAGAGCGAGACCCCTGAAGGGATTTTTGCACGAGCTATGGTCAACTCGCAGATGCGTAACTTCTCGCTGGCAATGGACCTCTACGGCTTCTTAATAGCAGACAACCCCTACGGCTATCCGCTCGCTTATCTGAACCGTGCAGTGACCAATGCCGATAGGATAGAGTTTATGGCGGCAGTCGAGGGCGACTACCAAAATATGTCGGCAGACAGCGACCCCGCAAGCAGGCTCCGAGCGACCTCAACGACAAACGCACAGACCCGTGAGATTGAGTATCGGGCAATTATTGCTGACCTTGAAAAGTGTTCGGAACTACTGCCTCAGCAACCCTATTCGCACTTCAATCTGGGGTATATGCACACGCTCTTGGGCGACTTGCCAACGGCGCTTGCACACTATACCCGCGCGATAGAGCTCTATCCGTACTTTGCCGAGGCGTACTATAATAGAGCGCTGTTGCAGCTGACTCTCGATGAAAAAGAGAAAGCAGGGCTGGATTTGTCGCGTGCAGGAGAGCTTGGCTTTGAGCCCGCCTACGCAATAATCGATAAGTTGCAGTAGTTTTTCTTTGATAGAGAGAGGCTTTTTTACAGAAGCCCCCCGCCCCGCCCTTCTTGACCTCCTACTTTCGCTCTGTCCCGCTACTTATAGGCGTCGTAGACCGACACGGCAGGTAGAGTAGTGGCATCAAACCCTTCATAACGAGCCGTAATCTCATCGAACAGCGGTAAGAGCTCCTCCACAGTGGGCAGCGTTACAAGGCGTATGCGGATGTCTTTGAAGTCGGGAAATCCCTTGAAATAGCAGTTCAAGTGTCGGCGCATTTCGAGCACGCCCACCTTTTCGCCTTTGGCAGCGGTGGAGAGTTTTAGGTGGTGTCTGGCTACCTCCACACGCTCGCTGACGCTGGGCGCAAGAGGCAATTCTCCTGTTGCAAGATGGTGCTTTATATCTCTGAAAATCCATGGGCGGCCAAATGTGGCTCTGCCCACCATCAACCCATCCACGCCATAGCGAGAGAGCATAAGAGCTGCTTTTTGTGGCGAATCAACATCTCCATTGCCAATTATAGGGATGGTAATCTGGGGGTTGTTCTTCACCGCCCCGATGAGTGTCCAATCTGCCTCGCCACGGTACATCTGGGCACGAGTGCGGCCGTGGATGGTCAGAGCCGAAATGCCCACGTCTTGTAGCCTGAGGGCAATCTCCTCTATGTTCTTGCTATCCTCGTCCCATCCCAGTCGAGTCTTTACGGTTACGGGCAGCTCAACAGCTTCCACCACGCGGCGAGTAATTTCGACCATTCGAGGCACATCTCGCATCATGCCGCTACCAGCGCCTCTGCCAGCGATTTTTTTCACGGGGCAACCGAAGTTAATATCTATTATATCGGGGTTTTGTTCTGCTGCAATCACCGCACTTTGTGCCATGGCGTCGGGGTCGGTGCCATAGATTTGCGCTCCGATGGGGTGGTCGCCGGGCTCTACGGTGAGCTTGCTCAGCGATTTGGAGACGCTGCGCACCAGCGCGTCGCTATTGACAAACTCGGTGTAGGTCATATCCGCACCAAAGTCGCGGCACAACAGCCTAAACGAACTATCGGTGACATCCTCCATGGGGGCAAGCAGCAGAGGAGGAGTGTCAAAACTTATTTTTGAGCCAATTTTCAATTTTCTGAGTATCTTTATATGCGGTTCTACTCTCAAACTCCTCGCCCATATCCACAATGTGACCACACCCTGGGTGCCACAACGAAGAATCAATAATCAGCGGAGTTTTTGAGCTGTATTTTTCTAAAATCTGGGCATCACGCACCAAGAATTTATTACACACACCCTCGTACTTTTTAATATCTTCGGTGGTGTGCAAGGTTTTTATGATTTCCAACCCCTCGGCCGCTAAGAGCTCGCAAGTGGTGGAGGGTACATTCCCCTCGATTTGAATGGCAGAGAGGCCGTATTTTCCTGCCATCGAGGTGATGTAGAGCGAGGACTGCGCCTCGAAAACCCCAACTAAACGAATCGTCAGAGGGATGGTGCTCAGTTGAGCTTGGTCAATCTCGCCAAGGTAGTGCGGCGAGGTGGGTCTCAAATCAAAGCTAATGTAAGTGGGTGCAAAATTGCAAAGGTGCGCAATGTTTTCGGCATCACGCACCTTGCAAAATTTTATCGGTTGGCTTTTTTTCATCTGCCAATCTCTGATAGTGTAATCACTATAGGAGGGTAATTAAAATGCTGTTGCAATTCCAATGAAGTCGCTCGCAACAAGTGCAGCGCCACCAATCAAACCACCATCAACATTCTCTTTGCCAAAGATTTCCTCAGCATTAGATGGCTTGCAGCTACCTCCATATAGGATTGGAGTTTTAGCAGCCGCCTCAGCACCGAATTTTTCGGCAAGTACGCTGCGGATAAATGCGTGAATTTCTTCAGCTTGCTCGGCAGTAGCAGTTTTGCCAGTGCCAATCGCCCATACTGGCTCGTATGCAATCACCATGCTCTCGAATTGCTCAGCAGTAAGGCCGAAAACAACTTCTTCGATTTGCGCGCGGCACACGTCCTCTTGTTTGTTGGCTTCTCTCTCTTCGAGTTTCTCGCCGATGCAGTAGATAGGTGCAAGGCCGTTTGCGTAGCACTGCTCCAGTTTTTTTACCAAAGTCTCGCTGGTTTCGCCATAGTATTCTCTGCGCTCCGAGTGGCCAAGAATCACGTACTTAACGCCAAGAGCAGCAATCATCTGTGCTGACACCTCGCCAGTGTATGCTCCGCTGGTCTCAGCAGCGCAGTTCTGTGATGCCACGGCAACGCCAGTACCTTGGGCAGCTTTTACAGCCTCGCTAAGGTGAGTGAATGGAGGAGCTACGATAAGTTCCACTTCGCTCTTTACAGTGCTTTTTAGTTCTGCAACGCCAGCCAATAGCTCAAGCCCTTGAGCCACAGTGGTGTTCATTTTCCAGTTTCCTGCAACAATTTGTCTTCTCATTGTTTTAATAGTTTTATTTAGTTTGTGTTTTCTGTTCGACTTTTCATCGTTTGGGTGCGGTTGCAACCAAACTGCAAAATTAACAAATTGTTTCCAAATAATATGAATAATAACAAGGGAATTATTCATCCATACTGTTTTTTTGCCGCACAAGCTGCGCAAATCGCTGTAAGGGAATGGAATTTGCACAACAAAGCAACAAAAAAACTTTGTCCCAATGAAAAGAAAAGTACAAAAACCCGAAGAAGGTTGCCCTGAGATTTCGCCCGACAGCTATCGCATTGAGATTGATCCCCAGGGACCATACCGATTATACGGACGTGCGCCAATAAATGCCTATACCATTACTTATGACAACGCTGGTGATTCTTGGGGTTATGAGGTGGGGTCGTTTAATTACTGCCAAAAAGATGAGCCCACGGCGTTGTGTCGTTGCGGGCATAGCAAGAATGCGCCTTATTGTGATGGTTCTCATGTCCGAGCCCTGGAGCGTGGCGAATGGGACCCTGCTCTGACCGCCTCGACAGCGCCGCCATTGGAACGAGCGGCGTTGTATCAGGGAGAGGGGATAGTGCTCACGGACGTGGAGGAGCTTTGTGCTTTCGCTCGCTTTTGCGATGCCAAAGGGAGGGTGTGGAATCAAGTGCATAATAGCGCAGATGAACAACAACGACAACTGGCAATACGCACCTCGCAGGCTTGTCCTGCTGGGAGGTTGAAGGTTTGGAATACTCAAACTGGAGTGCCTTATGAGCCTTCTTATTCGCCTGCAGTGGGCTTGATTGAGGATCCTAAGATTGGTGCGAGCGGGCCGTTGTTTGTAATGGGAGGGATACCTGTTTTTCATCCTTCGGAGGCGGAGGGGAGTTATCAGCCTCGAAATAGGGTGACTTTGTGCCGATGTGGTCAGTCGGGTAGTAAGCCTTATTGTGATGGCACTCATGCTTCTGCTCACTATCATGATAGGTTAAGGCGGCGGGAGCCTCCGCAGGGCATTTGATTTTGTTTGCTCTGATGGCGTGAGAGTGTATCAAAACTCCAAACGGTGTGGCGGGTGCCCCCGCGGGGCATTGGTTTCTGTTTTTCTATCGGTGCAATAAATCAAAAGGGTCTCTGACCCCGCCTGCGCGGCGGCGGGTGCCCCCGCAGGGCATTTGTTTTGGTTGCTCTAACGGCACAGAAAAATGTATCAAAACTCCAATCGGTGTGCCCGCAGGCACCGCCCGCGCGGCGTAAGCGCG
>CAYJIF010000089.1:0-6386 GCA_964370175.1 uncultured Rikenellaceae bacterium | reverse complement strand
GAGTGCAAAACAGTGATAGAAAATCTGGCGAATTTGCGCTAATCGACTCCATAGAGAGGGACTTCGAGGCGATGGTGCCAGTGGGAACACTGGGCATTGGGGATGATTGTGCTGTATTGCCACTCTCAGAGGGGCGAGTTCAACTCATCTCCAAGGATATGCTATTGGAGGGAGTGCACTTTTCGCTCGACGTGCCGCCGCGTGAATTGGGGAGAAGGGCTGTGGAGGTAAATAAAAGCGACATTGCGGCAATGGGAGGCACCCCCACAGCGATATTTCTGGGGTTGGCTCTGCCAAAGGGGGTGAAAGATGAGTGGGTGGAGGAGTTTTTTGAGGGTGTTAGAGATGCCGAAGTACCGCTATTGGGCGGAGATACCACCAGCTCTCGTGGCGGAGTGGTAGTTTCTGTGACGGTGGTGGGAGAGGCGTATACCAAAAATCTCAAACTCCGTAGCGCAGCCAAGGTAGGCGATGTGATTGCAGTGAGTGGTAAGCTCGGCGGCTCGGCATACAATAACTATAAAGCACCCGTTGAGGCTCGCACCAAAGAGGGCGTGTGGCTGGGTGCAAGGTGTGAGGTGCACGCTATGATGGACATCTCGGATGGAGTGGCGGGCGACTTGCCGCACATTTTGAACAAAAGCGCTGTGAGTGCAGTGGTGGAACTAAACGATATTCCCATCGCCCAAGGTGCATCACTTGATAATGCGCTCGGCGGCGGCGAGGACTACGAACTGCTCTTCACAGTGAAGCATAGCGAGGCTGAGAAACTCCGGGAGGATTACCACAGGGAGTTTGAACGGGAACTATACATCATAGGGGAAATCGTTGCTAATGCCGACACACCCTCCACTCTGACCTATACAAAAAATGGCGTGCCGCAGGAAATGAATGTGGACGGCTTTAAACATTTTTAGACCTTACAGCAGATAATTTAGATACAACACATAACCCAAAGGATATGACACCCAAACAGATTACAATAAATTCACTCGAAGAGCTGCCCCAGGCAGCCCAATGGCTGAACGAGCAAATAACAATATCGGGGAAAGAGATAGTAGCGCTGTACGGTGCTATGGGCGTGGGCAAAACAACGCTCATTGCGGAATTCTGCCGCCAGCGAGGAGTGCTTTCGGGGATTTCCAGCCCCACTTTCTCCATTGTAAATATCTATGAAGTGGCGAATGTGCAAAAAATCTACCACTTCGACTGCTACCGCTTTGAGAGCGAAACAGAGGCAATGGAGATAGGCATTTTCGATTATTTTGACAGCGGGGAGCTATGCTTTGTGGAGTGGCCCGAACGCATCGAAGGGATTTTGCAGAGGTGCGATGTGCTGAAGATAAAAATCTCGGCACCATCCCTGCAAAATCCCTCGCAACGCGTCTTTGAACTGCTGGTGGAGGAGTAGTGGCCGTGCCCTCCCTCCACGCGAAATGCTCAAAAATTAGCTTAGTTGAGCGTTGTGGAATACGTTGGTAACGTCTTCGTCGTCTTCGAATTTTTCGAGTAGTTTCTCAATAGCTGCGCTCTGCTCGGCATCCAAAACCTTCAGCTCGCCAGTTGGCATACGCTCGAACTCTCCGCTCAGAATCTCAATGCCGCTCTCGTCCAAATAGTGCTGAATCTTGCCATACGCCTCAAAAGGAGCGTAGATTACAATCTCGCCCTCGTCCTCGAATAGCTCGTCAATCTCAAAATCAATGAGCTCTAGCTCGAAATCCTCGAGAGTCATCTCCCCAAGTGCGCTCACAGCAACCTTGAATACCGACTTGTGATCGAAAAGAAATCCCAGACAACCCTGAGTGCCCAACGACCCCCCAGCCTTAGAGAAGTAAGAACGGACGTTTGCCACCGTACGGGTGTTATTGTCCGTTGCAGACTCCACGAAAATCGCCACCCCGTATGGGCCATACCCTTCGTAGTTAATCTCCTTGTAATTGTCCATCTCCTTGCTCGATGCACGTTTGATAGCTCTCTCGACATTGTCCTTAGGCATATTGGCTGCCTTGGCATTCTGTATCAAAACCCTCAGGCGTGGATTGTTCGCAGGCTCTGGCCCTCCGGACTTAACAGCAATGGCTATCTCCTTGCCAATGCGTGTGAATACACGTGCCATATTGCCCCAACGCTTCATCTTGCGCGCTTTGCGAAATTCAAATGCTCTTCCCATAGTATTTTACGTAGTGTGTGAAATATAAATTTATTTTCGTTAGAGTGCAAAGGTAGAAAAAAAATTGTAAATTTGTCTCAGTCAAAAAAATATCGCAACGACCTATTTTTATCCATGAACACGAAATCACTACTCAAGCTGTTGTGGCAATGTGGACTCGACAAAGGGCATGAACTGACGTTCTTGCCAGAGGGGCGATATGAAATAGTGAGTCGTGGGGTCGAAAAACAAGGAGCCGTATGCCCCATTTCCGAGGTTAGGATATTTAACTCGCAAACAGGCGAAAGCCTCCGAGGAGCTCTGAAAATTGATGAGCGCAGCAGCCAGTGGCGCGAGCAAAATACAGTGGACGACCCGCAGTTCGATAACGTGGTGCTACACCTCGTCAGCCATAGAGATGTGCCGCTGCTCAGAAGCAACGGTGAAGAGATTCTCACCTGCGTGATGCAACCCCGCCAAGAGGTCTTAGACTTCTTTAAACGTCTGCCGCTGACGTGCAAAAATTACTTCGCTCACACCTCGCCGTTCCAAAGGGCGCAGATGCTCTCGCGACTGCTGGACGAAAGAATCGAACGCAAAATTGCCGAAGCTACAGTACTCATCAGTGCAACACCAGAGGGGTGGTATGAATGCTGCTTCTTGATGCTCTTTCGAACAATGGGAATGCCCAGCAAAAATAAAGAACAATTTGGCAAAATTGCCGCAGAACTCGGCTACGACTATATCACCCGACACCAATCAACACCCAAAATCATCGAGGCAAGAATTCTTGGTGATCTGGGATACCTTGATGTGGAGGAGGAATTGCGAGATAACTACACGCTCGAGCTGCAAAGGCTCTACATCGCAAACAAAAATGCTGCACCACACCTGCCCGCCACCCTCAAATGGAATAACGTGAGAGTCCGACCAAGCTCACTGCCAGCACTCGCCCTGATGCAAACCATCGCCCTGCTCACGCAAAACCCCGAGCTCTTTGATAGGATGCTGGAGTTCGAAAATCTTGAGGAATTGCGCTCGCTCTTCAATGTGGAAATGCCACTCTACTGGCAATCGCACTCTGCACCCTCGAAAGGACTCGCCGTGAAGAGCGAAAACCTCAGCACCAAACGACTCGATATGATTATCCTGAACTTCGCCATGCCAATGTTGCTTGCTGCTGCAAAGTTCACGGGCAACGATGAACTCTGGGAAAGAGTCCTCGCGCTGTACGAACAGATGGAATGCGAAAGTTTTGGATTCCTCAGAGAGTGGAGTAGCGTTGCATGGCACCCTCGTTCGGCTTTTGATAGTCAGGCTCTGGTGCAACTCAAAACCGAGTACTGTGCACGCGACAGATGCGCAAATTGCCCCGTAGGGAGCTCTGCGCTCGTAGAGTTTATTGGCGAATTGTAGAGAAAAACGGCAGAGGCGCTATTTGCGGAAGAGGTAGGTCTTGCTCTCAGTGCCAGCACGTAGACGCTTGATGTTCTCGCGGTGGGTATACAACAACATCGTGCTGATGAGAATAGATACCACAACCATTGTCGGTGAAATGCTCTCGCCCATAATAATGTAACGGAGTATAACCCAGAGCGGATAGCCCAAAACCGCCAACACCGAACCCAATGATAAGTAGCTGGTGATGCTCCACGCAACTACAAAGACTATGAAACAAGCCAGCAATGGTAGTGGTGTGACAGCGATTAGTCCGCCAGTAATGGTCGCCATGCCCTTGCCACCCCTAAATGATGCGAATATAGGGAAAATATGACCCACAATAGCAGCTATCAACAACCCCACGCGTAGTAGAGTGAAACTCTCGGAAAATTCCATGCCCAACGATGCTGGAGCCAGTGCCGAAAACCACGACAGCATCACAGCGCCATAGCCCTTCATAGCATCGATGACAAAAACAGGAATAGCAGCTGCCGTACCAAATACTCGCAGAACATTGGTAGCCCCGGCATTGCCCGAACCGTGCTCGCGGATGTCTATCTTGAAAAATATCTTTCCAACCCACACCGCAGTAGGGATTGAACCGATAAGGTATGCGCCAACTATTAGAATTGCTATGATTAAGGCCTCGTGCATGATTTTTTTTCTGTGTCTCTTATTTTCTTGGAGTCTGGCGTGCAGGCTCAATAGAAAAGTGTGCTATAAACTACTACTACTATTTTTAAGAACGCAAAGGTACAAAATTTTATTGTTTTGAGGCTGATTGTGCAATGATATTTTGAATTTCTTGCACTCGCTCCCTCATGTCCTTGCCCATGAGATGACGCACAAGTGACAAATTCTTAGCCCCAGCACCAAGAACCTCGTTGATATTCTCGGGGAAAATGCCCCCGATGGCAATCACTGGCACGGTGGCAAACTTTAGTACCTCGCTCAACAGCGCAGTGCCCACCGTGGGGTCTGGATTCGCCTTAGTGGTGGTAGGGAACACGGGGCCAAAACCTATGTGGACGGGGTTGTGGCAAAGAGCCTCTCGTGCCTGTTCGAGTGAGTGAGTAGAGAGCCCAATGGGCATGTCTCCCACTATGCGCCGAGCCTCCTCTACACTCAAATCGTCCTGGCCAAGATGCAGTGCATCCGCCTGGCACAATAGAGCTATATCAGCTCGGTCGTTGATAACAAAATTAGTGGTGGTGCCACGCGTGACGGCTCGCATGTCGTGAGCAATTCGCAGTAACTCCTTGTCGCTGAGATTCTTCTCCCTGAGCTGTAAATAACGCACGCCGCACTCCACGCAAATCTCAGCTACCTCGGTGTAAGGTAGCTGAGGTTGTGTGGCTATGGCGTATAAGCCAAAGTCTGTCATAGTGTATCTGGAAAGTGTAGATGTTTAATGAATCGTGTCGCCCGCATGCAAAAAATAAAGCAGAAAGGCGAAGAGAACGAGTGAGAATTGGGCATTAACCCAACTTCTCAATGATAAGATCTGATGCTTTCTTGCCAGACAGCAGCATACCTCCGAAAATAGGGCCCATACGTGGAGCTCCACTAACGCCGTTAGCTGCCATTCCCGAAACATATAGCCCTGGGAATATTTCCTTGGTGTTCTCAACCGTTGTGCGCTCGGCAACTTCGATATCGAGCGAGCACTCGCCCATTACTCCGCCGCTTTGGGTGTTGAGTTTTACGTTGTTCTTGCGAGCAACAAGGTGGGCTATCATGCAATCGTGTCCAGTCGCCTCGAGCACGGTTTTTGACATAACCATTAGTGGGTCAACGTGCATGCCCTCGCGGATAACAGGTGCCCAGTTCACAACCAGCCCGCAGACAGTGTTGTTCTTAAACACTACGTCCTCCACTGAGTAGCAGTTGAAGATTGTAGCGCCGGCTTTAGTAGCAGCGTATGTGAGAGCAGCAGTGGCGTGAACTGAATCCACAAGGTATGTGTCTTCTTCAAAGTGGCGGTAGCATACGCCGAGCTCGTCGAGAATCGGCAGTGCATCGCTCTGAACAATAATGTCGTTGAACATCATTGCGCCTCCCCACATTCCGCCGCCGGGAGCTAATTTGCGTTCGTATAGTGCAACTCGCTTGCCTGCCTTTGCCATATAATATGCAGCAACTAATCCTGATGGACCGCCGCCTACAATAGCGCAGTCTAATTCTAAATTATTGCTGAGTTTTGAGAAGTAACTCTCGATAATGCCTCGTGAAACTATCTTTTCCATAGTGTGTTGTGGGTTAAATTTTTTGTTAGATTATATGTGTGATTAATTCACACGACAAAGATATGTAAAAAAGAGAAAAGGTTTCTAAGCAAAAAAATTTGGATAATTAAAAAAAAGTGTTTACCTTTGCGGCTCACTTAATGAAAAACGGGGTGTAGCGCAGTCCGGTTAGCGCACCTGCTTTGGGAGCAGGGGGTCCCAGGTTCGAATCCTGGTACCCCGACACAGTTTGAAAAGTGAAATATGAAGAGTCATCCTTGGGGTTATCCGTAGGGTGGCTCTTTTTTTTGTGTTTGGTGGGTTTTTGCGGCGGTGGCATTCCGAGAATTAGGATGATAACGTTAGATGCTAACAGCAAGTGAGTTTTATAACAGCCGTGGATGCTGCCGGCGGGAGAGTGCTGATTTGTGAGAGTCAGCGAGGCGGATGGCGCTCACTCATACTCGGGAATTCCGAGATGCCGCCGGCGGGAGAGAGCTAATTTTCGAGCGAGAGCGAGGAAATTGCGGTCTGCCGCGTTGGGGCGGCGGCATCCCGCGTGCTTCGCA
>CAYJIF010000088.1:0-6465 GCA_964370175.1 uncultured Rikenellaceae bacterium | reverse complement strand
ACGAAATTCCCTTCGGGTAATTTCGTTTTTGAGCGTTTTTTTAGTTTGCAAGAGCAATAGCTATAGCTCCCCTCGCCGGGGAGGGCGCGCTTACGCCGCGCGGGCGGTGCCTGCGGGCACACCGTTTGGAGTTTTGATACATTTTCACGCATTAGAGCAACCAAAACAAATGCCCAGCGGGGGCACCCGCCGCCGCGGGGGCGGTGCCTGCGGGCACACCGAATTGTTTTTTTGCACCGATAGAATAACACAGACAAAGACCCCGCGAGGGCACTCGCCACCCGCCGCCTCAACAAGAGGTGCTATTGTAAAGTAAAAACCGCGTGCTAAAACTTCGACTTCTTATGCTTTTCAATTAATGCCGAAATGTCACTCGCAAGGCTGGCAATTTCATCTTTCGTAGCAATTTCAACCTTGAAAGGCGAGCCCCTCTCCAAATGTGCGTGGAGCGAACGGCTAATGTTAAGCACCGGGGAAATGAAAAAGCCACTGAGCATGAAATAAAACAAGAAAAGCAATAACACCCCCGCCCCCAAAGCAATCACTCCGAGCATATTAGCACGATAAGCATTGTTCTCGATTTCATTAGCAGAGCTCAAAATATTATTTTCGCTCACTATCATAAACTCTTTGATCGAATTGAGCAGCTCCTCGTAGCTTGCGGCATAAACCCCCGAGAACCACTCCAGAGTAATCTTCTGGCTCACAGAATTTATATCGTTATTGTATGCCTGTGCAGCTTGTGCAATTCGTTGAACACCAATAGTATCATTGGCCCTTTGGCTATATAAGCTGTCGATTCGCGCAAGAGTTTCATTGAACTGCGAACGCAAGTTTTCCATCGATGGACTCACCCCCACACTATCTTGTATACTATTAATCAACAGCACGTTCTGTCCGTGAGCGCAATCCAACAGTGTTTTGCACATCTCGATATTCCCCCTCGATGCGCTAAGCAGCGTTGCGGTATTATCGCTGAGGCGAATCCACTCTCCAAAGCTAATAATGCCGGAGAAGAAGAGCAGTGTGGCGGTAAAAAATACCCCAAGGCGAATTTTACGTTTTATCATCCTTTTGTTCTCTGATGTGATTAATGTCCCTTAGCGCCGTCCCAGACCATTTTCACTACATTGTGAATCAGCGTGGAGTCTGGGAGGGCATAGAGGGGCGAGCTTTCCGTTTTCAGGAGAAAACGGGCGCGGAGGGCGACTAATTTTAGTACTCTCCCCAGCTCTTAATCTTGAGGTCTTCAACCTTGGTGTTACAGAATGCCATGATAAAGTCATTAGCAAGACGCGCGTTGGTGCACAACGGAATATTGAAATCAATTGCACTACGACGAATTGTATAGTCATTATTGAGCTCATCCTTGGTGTGGTTCTTCGGGATGTTGACCACGAAGTCGAGCTTGCGTTCTTTGATATACTCCAGAATGTTTGGTTGTCCATTGCCTGCTTGGTCTGGCCAGCTCAGAACCGTAGAGCTAACGCCATTCTCGGCCAAGAAAGCCGCCGTACCACGAGTTGCATAGATGGTGAATCCACAACGTTGCAGTTCGCGAGCCGCCCCCAGAGTCTGGGTCTTGCTCTTCACATCGCCTGTGCTGAGCAGTACCGTTTTCTGTGGTATTCTATAGCCCACCGAAAGCATTGCTTTGATGATTGCCTCGTAGTAATCCTCGCCGATACAGCCCACCTCGCCTGTAGATGCCATTTCCACACCCAACACTGGGTCAGCTTTTTGCAGTCTACTGAATGAGAATTGCGATGCTTTGATACCCACATAATCCAAATCGAACGCAGATTTTTGCGGTACATTGGGCTCTAATCCCAACATCACTCGAGTTGCAATGTCAATGAAATTAACTTTGAGTACCTTGCTCACAAATGGGAATGAACGTGAGGCTCTGAGGTTACACTCAATCACCTTGATGAAGTTATTTTTAGCCAACAACTGCATGTTGAATGGCCCTGAGATATTAAGTTCACGTGCGATTTCGCGAGCTATCTTCTTAATGCGTCTAACAGTTTCAATGTAGAGCTTTTGCGCAGGGAATACCAAAGTAGCGTCACCAGAGTGAACCCCTGCAAACTCCACGTGTTCCGAAATTGCGTAGATTAGCACTTCGCCATCCTTTGCAACAGCATCAATCTCAATTTCCTTAGCGTTTTCGATAAATTCGGTCACCACCACCGGGTGTTGTTTGCTGACATTGGTTGCCAGCTCCAGGAAGTGTTCCAACTCTACTTTATTGGTCACAACGTTCATAGCCGCGCCAGAAAGCACATACGAAGGACGAATCAAAAGCGGGAAACCAACTTCATCCGCGAAGGAGTAAATCTCATCCATCGAACTGAGTTCTTTCCAACGTGGTTGGTCGATACCCAGTCTATCGAGCATCGAGGAGAATTTGTGTCTATCCTCAGCTCTGTCAATATTTTCTGCCGTAGTACCCAGTATGTTTACGCCGTTGCTTGCCAAGCGAGTTGCCAAGTTATTTGGGATTTGCCCCCCCACCGAGACGATAACTCCACGAGGAGCTTCGATATCTGCAATGTCGAGCACACGTTCGAGTGTCAACTCGTCAAAGTAGAGTCTATCGCACAT
Organism: uncultured Rikenellaceae bacterium; assembly: GCA_964370175.1. Lineage (GTDB taxonomy): Bacteria > Bacteroidota > Bacteroidia > Bacteroidales > Rikenellaceae > Mucinivorans. The sequence goes on along the minus strand of CAYJIF010000088.1, from coordinate 3,858 downwards.
GTCGTAGTCCGTAGAAACTGTTTCGGGGTTATAGTTAATCATAATAGAGCGCAGGCCTTGTTCTCGAACAGAGTTAATTGCCGAGACCGAACACCAGTCAAATTCCACCGAGCTACCGATGCGGTAAGCTCCCGAACCGAGCACCACGACTGATTGGTTGTCGTGAGCAAAGTCAATATCATGAGTCACACCGTTATAAGTAAGGTAGAGGTAGTTAGTTTGTGCTGGGTATTCTGCGCCAAGCGTGTCGATTTGTTTGACAACGGGGAGAATTCCCACTTGTTTGCGGTGGTTACGAACAGTGGTGATGGCTTTCTCCATGCTCAAGTCCTGAGCGCCGAGCACAGTTCTTGCAATCTGGAAGTCCGAGAAACCTTTTTGTTTCACTTCTCGGAGCAACTCCGTGGGCAATTTTTCCATTGAGTCGTAGCTCTCCATTGAGCTCTGCAAAGAGATAATCCCTGCCAACTTGTAGAGGAACCACTTGTCTATTTTCGTAAGGTCGTGGATTTTATCCACCGAGTAGCCCTGAAGTAGCGCCGCTGCAATAACAAAGACACGTTGGTCTGTTGGGCGGTTTAGCTCGCTGTCAATGTCCTCGAAGCTCATCTCGCGGTTAGCCACAAAGCCGTGCATACCCTGGCCAATCATACGAAGACCCTTTTGCAGAGCTTCCTCGAAGTTACGACCAATTGCCATAATCTCGCCCACACTCTTCATCGAGCTACCGAGCTCCTTGCTCACACCCTTGAACTTACCCAAATCCCAACGAGGAATCTTACATACTATATAGTCCAGTGCAGGTTCAAATGCTGCAGTGGTAGTTTTAGTCACGCTATTTTTGAGCTCGTGGAGTCCATAACCAAGACCTAACTTAGCCGCAACAAAGGCAAGTGGATAACCCGTAGCCTTTGATGCCAGTGCCGAAGAGCGGCTCAGACGAGCATTCACCTCAATCACTCTATAATCTTCACTCTCGGGATCGAGCGCATACTGCACATTACACTCGCCCACGATTCCGATGTGGCGAATGATGCGAATAGCAATTTCACGGAGTTTATGGTACTCGCCATTGCTGAGCGTCTGTGACGGAGCAACAACTATCGACTCTCCGGTGTGAATACCCAGCGGGTCAAAGTTCTCCATGTTACACACCGTGAGGCAGTTGTCATATTTATCGCGCACCACCTCATACTCAACTTCTTTCCATCCTTTGAGCGATTTTTCCACAAGAATCTGCGGAGAGTATGTGAATGCCTTAGCGGCCATATTGTCCATATCCGCGTCGTTGTCGCAGAAACCAGAACCCAGCCCGCCCAGCGTGTACGCAGCACGGATAATCACTGGATAGCCCAGCTCACCAGCCACACGCTTAGCATCTTCGACAGTTGTCACAGCCTCACTCTTGATGGTTTTCACATCAATTTGGTCGAGTTTTTGGACAAATAGATCTCTATCCTCAGTATCCATAATCGCTTGTACAGGTGTACCAAGCACTTGGATGTTATGTTTTTCGAGCACTCCGCCTTTGTAGAGCGCAACACCGCAGTTCAGCGCCGTCTGCCCACCAAAAGCAAGCAAAATACCCTCTGGTTTTTCCACCTCGATAACCCTCTCTACAAAATCGGGGGTTACGGGCAAAAAGTAAACCTTATCTGCAATTCCCTCGCTGGTTTGCACCGTAGCGATATTTGGGTTAATGAGCACGGTGTAAACGCCCTCTTCTTTGAGAGCTTTCAGGGCCTGCGAACCTGAGTAGTCGAATTCCCCCGCCTCACCAATCTTCAGCGCACCACTACCCAACAATAATACTTTCTTTACTTTATTTTGCATTTTTGTACTTTTTTACTTCGTCTATGAATTTGTCAAAGAGGTATTCAGTATCCACAGGGCCGCTTGTAGCCTCGGGGTGGAACTGCACCGAAAAGAATGGTTTTTCTTTGTGACGGATGCCCTCAAGGGTGTCGTCATTTAGGTTCTTAAAGTAGGGTTCCCAATCCGCTCCAAGGTTAGTTGGGTCGATGGCATAACCATGGTTTTGCGATGTAATGCAGGCTCTGTTTGTGCCACATTCCAGAGCAGGCTGGTTGTGTGAGCGGTGGCCATACTTCATCTTGTATGTTGTTGCTCCTGCTGCACGCGCCAAGAGTTGGTTGCCCAAGCAAATGCCAAAAATCGGCTTACCCACCTCAAATCCTTTATGGATGTTTTCCACCACGGCATCGAGCATTGCTGGGTCACCAGGACCATTGGATAGCATCACGCCATCGTAGTCGAGCGTCGAGAAGTCATAATCCCATGGCACTCTAATTACAGTTGCACCACGCTTCGCCAAACATCTAATGATGTTGAATTTCGCACCGCAGTCCACCATCACTATCCTCAAATCACCATCACCATACTCGGTGATTTCGGTTGGCGAAACTTCGGCAACGAGGTTACGAGCGTTATGATTTTCGAACTCTTTGGGTTCTTGAGTACCCTCGATAATAATCTTACCGAGCATGACGCCACGTTCGCGAATGATTTTTGTAATCTCGCGAGTATCCACGCCAAAAATCGCAGGCACGCCCTCGTCACTGAGCCACTCGCCCAGCGTACGTTCGCTGTGCCAGTGCTCGGGATGGAATGCATAGTCGCTAACCACAAGCCCACGAACGTGAACTCTATCGCTCTCGAAATTAAGCGGTAATCCCCACTCGCTCTCCGCCATCACGGGCACGCCATAGTTGCCAATGAGCGGAAAAGTAGTTACCAAAATTTGACCAGAATAGGAAGGGTCTGTCAGACTCTCTGGATAGCCAGTCATGGCTGTGGAAAAGACCACCTCTCCAGAAACAGAACACTCCTTCGCAAAACTATAGCCCTTGAACTCAGAGCCATCTTCAAGCACAAGACGTGCAGGTGTTGAATTTATCATTGAAGTATTTCTAAAATTTATTCTCTCTTTCAACATACAAAGGTAAGAAAATTTTTCCTATTTTTGCATCATCAAAGATGATAAACAAAGAAAAAATAAAATTTTTGCGTTCCCTACACTCTCGTGCAGGGCGCACGGAGGCTGGTGTGTTCATTGCCGAGGGCGAAAAACTCATTGAGGAGCTCAAAAAAACGCTCACTATTGACGAGCTTTTCGTGGCGGGCGAGAATTGCAGCTCCGCACAGATGGCACGCATCTCGATGCTCAAAACACCAAGTTCGATGCTCGCCACATTCCATATTCCCACGCCCAATGCTCCGACCAATGGCACAGAGCAGGTGGTGGTGCTTGACGGCGTGCAGGACCCAGGGAATTTGGGCACAATATTGCGTACAGCACAGTGGTTTGGCATCAGTGAGATTGTGTGCTCGCCTGCATGTGTGGATATCTACAACCCAAAGGTTGTGCAAGCTACCATGGGAGCGTTGGGCAAGATCAAGGTGACGTATACGGAGCTCAACGAGTGGATTTCGAGGCGCAAGGAGCTTTTTCCGCGGAGCATCTACGGCACTTTTCTGAGCGATTCTACGCCAGTTGGAAGTACGGAGTTTCATGATAATGCTACTATTGTTGTCGGCAGTGAGGGTTCGGGTATTTCTGCTGAGGTTGAGGCGCTGTGCGACCATCGGATAACGATTTCGAGGGGCATTGGGGGGAGTGGTGAATCTTTGAATGTGGGTATTGCGACTGCTATTATATTGTATCAATCTACGCGGTAGTTTGCATTTGAGATAATCTTCAGGTGCAGGCGTGCGGTGGCGTGCGGCGGTAGTTGGGCGGCGGGTGCCCTCGCTGGGCACTTGTTTCTATTTTTCTATCGGTGCAACAAATCAAATGGGTCTCTGACCCCGCCCGCGCGGCGGCGGGTGCCCCCGCTG
>CAYJIF010000087.1:0-6486 GCA_964370175.1 uncultured Rikenellaceae bacterium | reverse complement strand
ACACACTACATAGCCCAAAACAACACGAAACCATCGAAACTGCTACATATCTACAGCAATTCCGTTTTTTTTTGTCATTTTCAGTTAATTTATTTGGAATTTACAATTTTTCTCTTTTACTTTGTGGTAGATTGCACAGAAAAAAATGTAAATACAAGATACACTTCACTTTACAATCCAAATAATATACTTTAATTTTAAAACAAAAAACTATGAACAAAACTCAACTCGTAGACGCAATCGCGGCCGAAGCACAAATCACTAAGGTTGATGCTAAAAAAGCTCTTGAAGCATTCGTAAAAGTTACAGGTGAAACTCTTAAAAGCGGTGACAAAATCTCTCTAGTAGGTTTTGGATCTTACGCTGTTGTTTCTAAACCAGCTCGTACAGGTCGCAACCCACGCACTGGTGCTTCTATCGACATCGCTGCGAAAAAAGTTGTTAAATTCAAACCAGGTGCTGAGCTTACTAAAGCTGTTGAATAAGCATCTGCGCAATTTATAAGCGCATCTAAATCAAAGGGGATAGAATCTGCATGATTCTATCCCCTTTCTTATTCTACCACACCTCCACTCCAGATCTAATCCCACCTCCTCTATCCACTACTACTCCCCTCCCCCCTAACGACCTCTCACCACCACACACAAACATCACGCCCTCACTTCATCCCGCCTCTGCCTTTCAGTTCTTATTACCCCCCCTTACACTCTTAACACCGCCAAACACACTCAGCTGAGCACTGCACACAAAAACAAAGTTGCACCACGCGCGCGCTATTTTGTGAGCACGCACATAGTGCAACTTATCTTTTGTCGCTATGACCAGTAGTAGCAGTCCTCTCAAACTGCCGTCATAGCAATATCTATAATCTCTTGAGCAAGAAGTATCCGCCTACGATTTGAATTGCCATTCCAACGAGGCCGAGTCTAAAATCTACAACTGCCGCAGCAAAATCGCCAACCATTGCCCACTCTACAAGGGTTCCTACAACTTGGTAGAATAGCACCACTGCTACAAGTCCTACGAGCGACACTTTCGACGTACGATGAGCTATATAGGCTGCTGCTGCCACCAACAGCACTGATTTCACAAGAATTGCAGGCATCACTGCCAGCGCCGGCATTCCAAAGAGCAGATGGTTAATCACGGGCGATAACACCCCCACCAAAAGTCCTGCTTTCCATCCATATTTATAGGCTGCAATGAGCGTAAAGAAGTAGATTGGCAAGAAAATAAAGCCTCCTTGTGGTACAAAGTGAGTAAGTTGTGGGAGCAAAATATTACCCAGTACAAATATTGCAGCGAGGAGATATGTGCGTCCTTGTGTGTAGGCTAACGAATAGAGTTGCGTTGTTCTTTCCATTTTTTTTTAAATTTAAGGGTTTATACTATTTTATTTCGGCTTTTAGTGCGGCATTCCGAATCGCCAGTTGTTTTTCAATCTCGCTTATCATCACGCTGACATCGCTTACATCCTTCACTCTTTGCTCCATCGGGCACATTCCGTCAGCTTTTCTATTGATTATGTATTCTACTTCTTTGCCATAGTTCACTCTCACTCCTCGTTCATTGAGCAGGCTTAATGCTCCACTGCTAATCACGTCTGTGTAGAGTTCGCTCACGCCTGTTGCCACCATTACAGCGGCGGCGGCTTTGCCTACAACTTTATCTGCAATTTTCGCGCCTTCGAGAAACTCGTTCTCGTTGTGCATCAGCTCCCACAGGTCTATGATTCCTTTTCGGGTAAAAGTTCGTACTTCCGAGTTTTTACTCTCCACCACGCACGACCATCCACCTCTGTGCAGTTCTTCAATTAGTTTCTCCATCGCTCCGTTTTTCTTTCTGCACTACGCAAAGTCGCTTGCTTTGAGCTCGTTAACGTAATCCGCAATGCGCATCAGTTCTTTTGGTATGTCAATAAACTGCGGGCAGTGGCGGTCTTCAATACACTGGTTACATGATATACAACGTTCAGCTTGTCGCAATTTTGGTACACTTCTGTCGTATCCCACCAGGAATGCTCTTCGAGCCTCTGCATAGTTCGGGTCGAGTTTATTGCTTGGTATATTACCTTCTATCACGCACTTATTGTAGTGCAGCAATATAGCCGGTATATCAATTGCATAGGGGCACGGCATACAATACTTACAATCATTACACGGCACTGTTGGGTATTCAATCAACAAATCGCCCGTTTGTGTCAAGAAGTTATTTTCTTCCTCGGTCAAGTATTCGAGTGGCGAGTAGGTTGTAATATTTTCCTGCACGTGCTCCAGGTAAGCCATACCACTCAAAACGGTAAAGACACCAGGCATGCTACCCGCATAACGGAATGCCCACGATGCAGGTGTGCGCGATGGGTCGCGTTCATACAGGCGGTTTATTATGTACTCGGGCATTCTGGAGAGGCGTCCGCCTTGCAGTGGCTCCATAATCGCCATAGGAATATCTTTTTTGCGAAGTTCTGCGTAGAGATAATCGGCATTAACATTATCGCCTGAGGCGTGCCTCCAGTCTACATAGTTAAGCTGAATCATCACAAAGTCCCAGTTGTATTTATCGTGGAGTGCAAGAATACCATCAAAGGCATCTTTTACCCCGTGGAATGACCATCCGAGTTTGCGAATTCTCCCCGCTTCGCGCTCTTTGAGCAAGAAATCCAAGAGACCGTTATCGATAAAGCGTTTGTTAAAGTTTTCCATACTTCGCCCCACTGTATGTAATAGGTAGAAGTCGATATAGTCGGTCTGTAGTTTTTCGAGGGAGTTGTAATACATTGCCACTGAATTTTCGAACGACGGGTCACGTAGCGACTGGTTCGACATTTTGGTTGCAATGAAGTAAGAGTCTCGCGGGTGTCGGCTCAGTGCTTTGCCCATTACCTCTTCGCTCCACCCCTGCATGTACACGGGGGCAGTGTCATAGTAGTTTATACCATGCTCCAACGAGTAGTCCACAAGGTCGTTCACCGCCTCTTGGTCAACTATACAAGTGCCAGGTTCGGGATTTTCGAGCAGCGGCCATCTCATACACCCGTATGCCAATAGTCCGACATTGGGGTCGATGCCTGGAATTTTTTTCTTCTCCATTTTTCCTTTTGGCACTACGAGCTCGCCAGCGGCTGTAGCCTCTTTGCTGGAGTTTTTTGTCGCACAACCAATGGTAGTAGCCGCCGTAACGGTAGCTGCACTAACTCCTACGATTTTTAGAAAATCTTTTCTATTTACTTTTTTCTTCATAGTTCTATAAATATTGCAGTCGTTACTAAATTTCTCTATGCCTTGGGCTACCTTCCACCACTATTGCACTAATAGGGGTTACAGGGCAGACGTACTCGCACACTCCGCATCCCGTGCACTTAGAGTGCATCACCTTGGCTGGTTTGAATTTTCCGTCCGAGTCTTTCGCCATTCTAATAGCTTGTGTAGGACACTGCTCCACACACGCTCTACACTCAGCCTCACCGGTATGCGCCAAGCATTTTTCATCGAGTCTGATTGCTTTGCCCACCGAGATTGCACTCTTTTCGGCTGCCGTAATTTTGTCTATTGCATCGCTTGGGCACACCTCGCTACATTTCGTACATCCAGGGCGGCAATAGCCCTTGAGGAACGAGAGTTCTGGTTGCATAAAGGTATCGAGCTTGCTGCTGGGGCACAGCACTCCCTCGGGGCATACCGTCACGCAGAGCTGGCAACCCGTACATTTGCGAGCAAAGTTTTTGTGCGAGATTGAGCCAGGGGGTGTGATTCTATTCTCACGCACCGGGCTTTTTTTGTTAGGCAGAGGGGCGAGACCGCCATCGAGGTTGATGTCAACGACTTCGGGTATTTGGGCTTTCACAGCCGATGCTCCGAGCAGTAATGCCGACACAATAAAGGTTTTGCGGCCATTGGCACCGTTTGCCGCTTGTGGTTCTTTTGTTTGGGGTGCTGACGCGGCTGGCTGTGGGGCAGTTTTGCCGAACTTATAACCATAGCTCATTGCGTCGAACTTACACTTACCAATGCACTTAAAGCAGCTCACGCAGCGAGAGTAGTCAATAGATTTTGTCTTGGTGTCAATACACGCCGATTTGCAGTTTTTTTCGCACAGCGTACAGCTCCTACACTTATCTTTATTGAGTTTAACTCCGAAGAGCGAGAATTTTGACACGTACCCAAGTATTGTTCCCACTGGGCAGATGGAGTTACAGTATGTGCGGCCGTTTCTGTATGCCAGCGCAACAACGACAACGAATGTGAGTGCGGCAACTACAAAAACAGGCAGGCTGCGAATCCACACATCCACGGAATAGAATGCGTAACTATCCATACTCTGAGCGGCTGAGGCCAAGAGATTATTGCCCCACTGCCACAGCGGCGCAAAGAGGTTCTGGGCTATACGTCCGTAAGCGCCGTATGGGTCCAGCAGAGCCACTATATAGGCAAGCCCCGCAACGAGTCCCACTACTGCGAGCACCAACATCACAAGGCGTAACCAAGTGAGTGGTTTTGAGTAGGAGTAGCGATTTTTCTTCGCTTTGCGGCCGATTTTGGCGGCTACGTCCTGCATCACCCCCAGCGGGCATATCACAGAACAATAAATCCGCCCAAAGAGCAGGGTGAGAAGAACCAGGGAGATTATCACTCCGAGGTTGATTGCCAGTACGGCGGGAACAAATTGCACCTCTGCCATCCACGAAAGCCACGCATGAGTAGCTCCTGTAAAATCAAGAAATAGCAATGTGATGCTGGCAAAGAAAATGAATGCCAGACTGCGTCTTAGAATTGTCAACATAGGTTTTGTGGTTTTAAAAGTGACACCTAACAGGCTCAAAGATAGGGGTTTTTTAGTCAATATCATATTTTTTTCTAAAAAAAATACCTAAAATGTTTGATTTATAAAATAAACTACTTTATATTTGCAGTACCGAAGTGCACTTAATCAACCAAATTAACAACTAAAAAACCATGAAAACACGTGAAAAACTCATAGAGAAGAGACGGCAATTACTACGCTCGTGGGTGATGTATATAGTAATCTGTTCGCTGCTCGCATTTATAAATGTGTATCAAATACAGAGTGAAAACCTATGGTTTCTGTGGGTGGTAGCTGGATGGGGCACCTTCCAACTCCTGAGCACCGCCTTCTACCTCATCGACACAAAACATCTATCAAATACCAAAACAGAAAATGAATAACGAAAGACTAAACTCCGAAAAAAGCCTGAAAATCATAACCGATATGATTGAGAATGCACGCCACAACACAGATCGCGGCGATGGGAACTACTATATAATATGGGGAGCCTCCACGCTCATTGCATCCATAGTCGTGACCACCGCACTAACAATCTGGCAAAACCCACTACTCCACTGGCTGTGGCTAATCATCCCCATTATCGGGAGCGTATGGCAAGCACTCTTGGAGAGAAAGCGCCCAAAGGGAGTAAAGACACACATCGATAGGGCAACAACCATAGTATGGAGGTCTGTCCTTGCCATAAACCTTGCTATTCCAGTTGCATTTTTGGCACTATACTACTTTGAGGTGGATACCTTTATTAACTACTACTCGCTCTTCGCGCTTATTCCGCTACTGGCGATGCTTGTCACAAACCTCGGAATCATCATCTCGGGGGCGATTATTAAATTCCGACCACTATGCATTGGTGGGGGCGTGGGGATAGTCCTTGCCTTTGGGACTCTCTTTTTGTGGGAGCACTACACTTTCATATTCGCTCTGTGGGCACTTGTCGCTATGGTGATTCCTGGCGTGAAACTAAACCTATACGCAAGGAGGAGAAGAGATGCTTAGACCACTAAACCCGCTGTTGCACTCCGAACTGCGGCTGGCCATTGTGTCGCTGCTGATGAGTGTGGAGGAGGCAGATTTCAGTTACCTGCGCACGCAGACGGGGGCAAGCGCGGGAAATCTCAGCGTACAGCTCGATAAACTCAGCACAGCTGGCTACATTACCATCACCAAGGGCTTTGTAGGCAAGAAACCTCGCACCGTGTGCACCATCACGCAGGGAGGGCTGGACGCCTTTGCCGAATATGTCGAATCGCTAAGAAGTTATATCGAAAAATAGTCTTTGTCGTTATAAAAATTTGTAATATCTTTGTGTGGTTTCGACTAAAAATAACGATACTACACATACAAAAAACTACTACTAAAACATTATGCACAAAGGACTATTAGCTATTTCGGCACTCGGGGCTCTGGGGCTCACGGGTTGTGACGGTGTAGCACCCTCGCGCCCAAATGTCATCGTGATACTTATGGATGATATGGGCTATGGCGATATGGGCGCTTATGGCCAACAAAAAATCGAAACCCCTAATCTCGACAAAATGACCAGTAATGGCATTCGATTTACTCAAGGGTATTCGGGCTCTACGGTTTCGGCACCGTCGCGCTGCGTGATGTTGACAGGAAAACACACGGGGCACTCTATTGTCAGGGGGAATGACGAGGATGCCAGTCGAGGCGATGTATGGA
>CAYJIF010000086.1:0-6607 GCA_964370175.1 uncultured Rikenellaceae bacterium | reverse complement strand
GACTCTTCCCTCTTCTGTTGCTTTTATATCTCGGTTATAGTTAACGAACTAAAGAATATCGCTGAGTTCTACAGTCAAGTTCTTAAGAGCGCCCGTGTGGCAGTTAGTAACTGTGAATTCACCCTCTTGGGTCTTGAAACGCACGGTCTTTTCGGCAGGCAGAATGATAGTGCGCCCCTCACCATTGGTGAGTGTATAGCTAATATCAGAATCGTTGTAGACCTCAACCATTGAATCCTCAAAGGTGCGAGTTTTGAGCGATGCTTTAACAACTTTTTTGAGTAGTTCGCTATCGCCTGCGAGCTGCCCCGCAAAGTAAGCAAAAGTGCGTCTGGCAAAGAGTCCCTCTTTGATTGCGTTGGCATCAAGCGCCTTGCCGTACACCACTGTCATCGGGCGAATAACATTGCCATAGGCATATTCAATAGTTTCGTGAATGTCCGAGTTGCCCACATATGCCAGATCAAAGTCGTTGCACCAGTCAAATGTAATTGGGTAATACTCCATGTAGTTGAACACTTCGATGCCGTGTATTTTCTTTGCTTTGATGAGTTCTTCATGCACGGGGTATAGTGTCGACTTGTCATCGGGCCATCCTGGGTGGTTCCACAGTATAAATGCACCCTGTTCCACGGCATTGTCAATAGACTCCAGCTCGTCCTTCACCGCGATCTTGTTAGCGTCCTCTACGAAGAGGGCGTTGAGATGTCCAAGCGGTTTGTTACGAGTAATTTCTGTACCAGGGATAACAATTATGCCAAGGTTTTTGGCATGGGCAATGGCTTGTTTATTTGCCTCGTTATGGTCGCCGAGCACTTGTTCTTTAAATGGGCGATACTCGATGTGATCGGTGATAGCCACGGCATCGAGACCATCTTGCCATGCTTCGTCCACTCGCACTGAGGGCATGATATAGCCATCCGAGAAGATAGTATGGGTGTGTAGATCACACTTTATAGGTATCAATCCATCGACCATTGGTATGCGCACCTCGTTGCGCACGTTGGCGTTGGAGATAGTGCTTCCGAGTTTCACTACATCTACATTCGGGCTCTGCGCCGATGCGCTCATTACTACGAGCGTGCAGAGTGTGCTGCCAAGTATTGCTTTAATGTTTTTCATAGTTCGCCAGCCAGGTTGCTTATTTTTTCAACATGCTCTTAGGCACCATAATAGTTGTCGTCTTTGCCATGACAAATGGCACAGAGGCATAGAAGTAGCCACCGTAGATGTTTTCGGCTGCCCACGAGTTTTTCACCTTGTAGAATTTGTCCCCATTTTGCGCCGTTGCCTCGCCCGTAATTACCATTGCGTGGTCGTCCGTGGTGGTGTAGTTGTCAAAGCCTTTTTGGCGATTTTGTGCAGTTACTTGAATTTCAGGTAGTGGTTGGGTTATTTCACGGCTTCCAAGCTCACTCTGAGTTAGCGTGCTCCAGCGTGCTTTTTCAGAGTCGGCCATATCGGTGATGTTGTCGATTGGCAGGATTGCAAAGCCATCGTTGTATCTAAAACCACGTTCGCTCACGTCCGATGACCACAACACTGAGTGACCGTTCTGCAGGGTTCTGTCGATGATAGCTGCAAATTCATCCATAGGAACATTGATAACATCGCCCCAAGCCCAGTTGTCGGGAACCTCAAGCACGAAAGATTCTCCATATGGGTGGTGAGTAAATGATGTCACAGAAACATAGTCTTCGCCTTTGATGCCGAGTTCTTGGGCGAATGATTTGGGTGTATATTTCTTACCTTTGTAGTTGAATTCCGTAGGCAATACTCCAAAGTACGCATCCAAAATGCCGTTGAGTCCCTTTTCCCAGCCTTCGGATAGTTGGCGGTTGCGATTCTTGATAATAGCGTCCATGTATGCACCAATGGCAGCATCGAGCTCGCCGTGGCGGTGTTCATCAGTTCCATACTGAAGCCCTGAGTACACTTCTTCTGGAACAATCCCGTACTTGTCGATAGCATTGAAAACATCGTGGCCAACACCGCCAGCTCCGAGGTTTGTTTTTCCGTGCATACGTGCATAGTTCTTTGCCTTTTCGAAATATGTGTGGCGTACAACCCACATTTCCGAGAGGTCGAACTCACCCTTGCCTTGTTTGAGCAGTTCGCTCTCGATGAAGCCCAGCCCAGCAAAGCTCCAGCAAGTACCCGATGAGGCTTGATCCTTGACAGGTGTTTGTGCAATGTTGCGAGTTTCGGTGAAAGTGTAGGCTTTTGGGCCTTGTGCGCTCGCTCCCAGCGACAGCGATGCAACAGCGAGTAGTAGAATTGTCTTTCTCATCTCTTTTTTGATAGTTTTATGGTTAGATAATAATTTGTTTTGTGGAAAAAAGAGTGGTATTTTGGACACCACATCCACAAAGGTAATAAAAAAATGCTATATTTGTGTACTATAAATTTACACATTGTTTCTGACACCAGTCACTCTCACGCACTATGACCAAGCTACCATTGCCTTGTGCACTTGCCATTATCACTTCGCTCAGCGCATCGGCGCAACAGAGCAAACCAAACGTCATTATGATAATGACCGACCAACAACGCTACGACCTGATGGGGTGTGTCAATAGCGCTGTTATTACTCCCAGTATCGATGCACTTGCAGCTCAGGGCAACCTATTTACGGCGGCATACTCATCGACTCCGAGCAGTACTCCTGCACGAGCGGGCTTGCTCACGGGTTCTTCGCCATGGCAGCACGGGATGCTTGGCTATGGCAAGCAGGCGGCGCACTACAAGCACGCAATGCCACGAATGATGAAGGGTGGCGGATATTGGACAGTGGGCGTGGGGAAGATGCACTTCGCCCCCCAGCAGAACACTCATGGCTTTGATGTGATGCTTACCGACGAGAGCGGACGGATTGAATCGCCATTTTTCATGAGCGATTATCGCAAGTGGTTCAATACCGTGGCGGCGGGGCAAAATCCCGATGCTACGGCAATAGATTGGAATTCTCACGAGGCCTCAGTCTATAAGCTCACCGAGGAACTACATCCCACTCGCTGGACTGGCGATGTGGCGGTCGAAATTATTGAGAGTTACAGCGGCGATGAGCCAATCTTTCTAAAAGTTTCGTTTGCTCGCCCGCACAGCCCCTATGACCCCCCACAGCGTGTGCTTGATATGTACGAGGGTAGAGATATTCCTGCTCCAGCCATTGGCGAGTGGGTGCCCCAAGCATGGCGAGAGAAAACCACAGATAATTCCCCTGGCAAGACTTCTCCGATAGGCGCTTTTGGCGATGAGTACGCTATGAACAGCCGCAGGCATTACTATGCCGCCACCACTTTCATTGACGAGCAGGTGGGGCGCATTGTGGAGGCGCTCAAACAGAGAGGTATGTATGATAATTCGCTGATTGTTTTCATCTCCGACCACGGAGATATGATGGGCGACCACAACCTCTGGCGCAAGACCTATGCGTACGAGGGCTCGGCTGCAATTCCTTTCATCGTGAAAATGCCAAAGACTGAACCTCGAGTGGTGGCAGCTGGAGTGCCTATCACAGAGCCTGTGGAGTTGCGGGATGTGCTACCCACATTCCTCGATATTGCAGGCATTGAGCAACCAGCAGAAATGGACGGCAAGTCGGTCTTACCGCTAATTCAGAGCTCTTCGCCTGAGTGGCGAGAATTCATAGACATGGAGCATTCGACCTGCTACTGGGATACGAATTATTGGATGGCGCTGGCAAATGACCACTATAAATATATATGGAATAGAGCCACTGGCGAGGAACAACTCTTCGACCTCCACCAAGATGAGTCGGAAATCAACGACCTCTCGCAAAGTAGTGAATACCGCACTACCCTACTGAAAATGCGTGCAGCGATGGTCAAGCATCTTGAGATAAGAGGCGAGAAGTGGGTCAAAGATGGCGAACTTGTGGTCTCAAAGGCGGCAACAGTTTACAACGAAAACTTCCCTGAGAAACGATGAGTGTGCACTATTTTCAGTACTCAGAGCTCCAGACCGAGTATCTGAGTGGCAAGGACAAGCGCCTCGCAGAGGTTATCCGCCGACTTGGTCACATCAACAGAGAGGTGAATCCCGACCTTTTCTCTTCGCTCATGCACTCTATTGTCGGGCAGCAAATCTCCACAAAGGCGCACGCCACCATCTGGGGAAGGATGGTCGAGGGGCTTGGCGAGGTGACCCCAAGCACTATTAGTGAGGAGTCACAAGAGTGCTTGCAGAGCTATGGGTTGAGTTTCAAGAAGGTGGAGTATATGCAGGGCATTGCCGCATCAATACTCAGTGGGGAGCTTAGTGTGGAGTCGCTCCACGCCATGAGCGATGAGGAGGTGTGCCGAGAACTCTCCAAGCTCCATGGCGTAGGGGTCTGGACGGCCGAGATGATAATGATTTTTTCGATGCAACGTCCAAATATAATCAGCTATGGGGATTTGGCAATAGTGCGCGGGATGAGGATGATTTTTCGCCATCGCAAGATTACAAAAGAGCTCTTTGCAAAATATCAACGTAAGTTTTCGCCCTATGGCACAGTGGCAAGCCTTTACTTCTGGGCGGTGGCAGGGGGAGCTATCCCTGAACTCAACGATCCTGCTCCAAAATCCACCCCCAAACCGACTCCCCATAAGTGATCTTGATTACCATTAGACAAAATTACACACACACGCACACAAATAGATTGATATACAGTATGAAAAAACCAAAATTTAGTAAACTATTAACTCTGATTGCTACACTGCTGAGTGCCTTGCCACTGCGTGCAGGCGAACCACCCGTAGAGGCGCGTCCGCCGATTATGGGATGGTCGAGCTGGAATAACTATCGCATACACATCACCGAGAGCATCATCAAGGCTCAGGCAGATGCGATGGCCAGCAATGGTATGGTGGATGTAGGCTACACTTATATTAATATAGACGATGGCTTCTTCGGAGGGCGAGACGCCCAGGGCAACCTGTTGGTGCACCCCCAGAGATTCCCCAATGGAATGAAGTCGCTGGCTCGCTATATCCACGCACGAGGGCTCAAAGCGGGCATATACACTGATGGCGGCATCAACACCTGCGGCTCGCACTGGGATAAAGATAGCATTTCGCTTGGGTGCGGACTTTATGGCCATGCCTACGAGGATTTGACCCTTATGCTTGGGGAGTGGGACTATGATTTCATTAAGGTCGATTGGTGCGGCGGAGATTGGATGGGGCTCGATGACGAATCGCACTACCGTGCCATCTCTGAGATGATTTATGATATTCGCCCCGATGCCACTTTCAACATCTGTCGCTGGAAGTTTCCAGGCGAATGGGCAATACAGATTGCTGACTCGTGGCGAGTGTCTGGTGATATAGCCGCAGAGTTTGGCTCCATCTGCCATATCATAGATCTTAATGCCGACTTGTGGATGCACTGCTCGCCTGGGCACTACAATGATATGGATATGTTGCAAATAGGCAGGGGGATGAGCTATGAAGAAGACAAAGCACACTTCACCATGTGGTGTATGATGGTCTCGCCGCTGCTGGCTGGCAATGACCTCACTAAGATGTCTAAAGAGACGCTCAGTATTATCACCAATGCCGATGTCATTGCGCTGAACCAAGATCCTCTTTTCTATCAGGCTCGCCGAGTGGCGGATGGTGGTGACTTGGAGGTGTGGGCAAAACCACTGACTCACACTATGAGTGGGCGGGTGGCTGTGACTCTGCTCAATCGTTCACAAAAGAGCCAATCTATCGAGTTTCTTTTGCAGAGTGTCGGTATTGATGCCGCTAAAGGGTACACAATGCGTGATTTGTGGAGTAAGCAGGCCTATGGAGAATCAACTGAGGTTAATCGCTCGTTTGAGGTGCCGAGCCATGGTGTAGTTACACTGCTCATAGAGGGCGAATCTCTGGCATTTAATGTCTTTCAGAAAAAATAATTCGCCCCTCCCTTCCTACACCTGATTTGCGTGTAACCCCTTTAAACATTAGTATTCCTATCCACCCAAGAGTTGTATAAATACTCTTGGGTGAATTTTTTTTGCGATTTTTCTTGCACGGAAAAGAAAATATACATATCTTTGCAGTGATTACAAAATTGTAATGATTACAAAAACGAAATGAAAACAACAAATTTTTCACAGCAACAAGTAATAGAAAAGCTGAGTAGTCACGGTATTAGACCCTCGGTGCAACGCATAGCGGTACTTTCGTATCTGTTGCACAATCGTGTTCATCCAACGGCGGATGAGATTTATTTGTCGCTTAGCCCGTCGATGCCTACTTTGAGCAAGACGACAGTGTATAACGTGCTGAAAAATTTTGCGGAGTGTGGTGTGATACTTGCTCTGAATATTGACGAGAAAAACGTTCGTTACGATGCCACTACCGAAGAGCACTCACACCTAAAGTGCACCTCCTGCGGAGAACTATACGATATTCCACAACCCCGCTACGAGCATGTTACGCTCGAAGGGTTTGTAATCGACCGAGTACATATGTACTGCTGGGGGATATGCCCCGCTTGTTTAAGCAACAACATTAATAACAAAAATAACAATTAAAAAACAAAACAAAAATCATGGAGACAATTATCAATTCAAGAGTTCCTGAATTTAGCGTTCAGGCATTTCACAACGGAG
>CAYJIF010000085.1:0-6777 GCA_964370175.1 uncultured Rikenellaceae bacterium | reverse complement strand
CCTCGCCGGGGAGGGCGCGCTTACGCCGCGCGGGCGGTGCCTGCGGGCACACCGAATTGCTTTGTTGCACCGATAGAAAAACAAAAAACAAATGCCCTGCGAGGGCACTAGCCACCCGCCGCCGAGCGGGCGGCAGTCAGAGACCCTTTTGTTTTGTTGTACTAATAGCAAAACAAAATCAATCGCCCCGCAACGCCGAACGATACGTCTTCACAAACCTAAAATAAAACACAACGCATGCAAAGAAAAATCCAATAGGGTACGCCAACCATACCCCCGAAATCCCCATCCCCGCAGTAAACCCAAAGAAATAACCAGCAGGAATAGCTATCGCAAAATATGTTATTGCCGAAATGTACATAATGTACTTTACATCCGCCAACCCTCTCAGAGCGTTTGTCAACACAATCTGTATCCCATCGCTAAAGACATATATCATCAATATTGGCAACAACAATGCTACGATGCCGACAACCTCATCATCTTGAGTAAAAAACTGGCTTATCTGAGTCGTCCAGAAAAAAAGTACCACTGATATCAACACCGAAATCACAAGGCTGATAACAACCCCCGCCTTTGTTGCCTCACGAATCGCGAGCACATCGCCCATCCCCTTGAAATAGCTTACTCGAATAGCCACAGCGTTACCCAACCCCAAAAATAACATATAACATATGGCAGAGATAGAAACTGCCACTTGGTGAGCCGCCAAATCTATGCTGCCCAGCCACCCAATCATCACTGCTGTGACGCTAAAAGTTGCGGCCTCGAACCCCTGCTGCAACCCAATAGGTGTTCCAACTTTAATGAGACTTTTGATCTTACTTTTCAATACCCTCCCCTGCGAATACCCCTCTCTGTACTCTTTGTAGTACTTGAAAAGCCAGATTACAGCGACAAAGGCCACGAGCATCACACACCTCGAAATCAACGTGCTGACCCCAGCCCCAAAGAGCCCCATCTCTGGCATTCCGAACTTGCCGTAGATGAGAATATAGTTGCCAATGATGTTAAGCAGGTTGCCTATGAGGAATATCCACATTGAAGTGGCGGGCTTGAGCGCGGTCTCCACAAATTGGCGGAAGGTGGTGTAGAGCATCACGGGGATGATGGAGAGCCCGTATATCAAAAAGTATGGTTTGATAAGCGGGAGGAGTTCTTCGGGTTGCCCCATTTTTCCGACATTTAGGTATATCACACCGAGCAATAATGCCAGAATTACACCCAAGATGGAATTGACCAGCAGACTGTTTTTGAGCCACTCTCCGCCACTCTTTTTGTCTCCCACGGCGAGCGAAGAGCCCACCAGCGGTGCGAAGTTGAATGTGAATCCCACTCCGAATATCATAAAGAGGTTGAAGACGTTATTGACGAATGCCGAGGCTGCGAGTTCATCGGTGCTGTGTTGGCCGACCATTATGGTATCGGCAACACCCGTGACGATTGTCCCTATCTGCCCGACAATGATTGGTAGTGCCAGGTAGATAATAGACTTATAGTATTTCATGTGCAGGGTTTTTCAGCGTAGTGTACGCCATTAGAGTTCCGAGAGCAGCTCATCAACGTTAGCGTCTTTGACTTTTCCACCACGGCGACCATCGTTGTCCTCGCGACGTTGTTTTTGGAGAGGGTTGGCGCTAAATTCCGAGTACTGTTTGCGTGAACGCACAATATCAGCAGCGAGGTATATAGCGGCCAGCGTTGCGCTTGGCGAGGCAATGCCTTGTCCTGCAATGTCGAGTCCTACGCCATGAGCTGGCGAAGTGCGCACTACTGGCAGCCCTGCCGTGAAATTCACGCCCGAATCAAAACTCAGAGCTTTGAATGGCACGAGTCCTTGGTCGTGGTACATAGCCAGCACAGCATCGAACTTGGTGTAGGCTCCGCTGCCAAAAAATCCATCGGCGGCATAAGCTCCAAAAGCGTTTATTCCTTCGCCATTTGCGGCTTCGATGGCGGGGATGATAATCTCTCGCTCTTCATTGCCGAGCATTCCTCCCTCGCCACTATGTGGGTTGAGGCTCAGCACCGCTATTTTCGCTCCAGCAATTCCGAAGTCTACCTTCATTGTGCGGCTGAGCGAGCGCAAGCAATCCACGATGAGTTGTACGCTCAGCATCTGAGGCACATCCTTCAGCGCAACATGCTTGGTGACAAGTGCTATGCGCATATCGCCAGCGACCATAATCATCAGCGGTTTGCGTCCTGCAACTGCATAGTTCTCGCTAAAAAATTCGGTATGTCCAACATACGGGAAGCCAGCCTTACTTGCCTCCTCTTTGGAAATTGGCATGGTTACAACAGCGTCTATTTCTTTGTCATTGAGCATGTTTTTTGCACTCTCCAGCGCAGCGATGCCTGTGGGGTCGTCGTCCACCGAAACTTTGCTCAGGGAGTACATATTGCACAGGTTTTTAGAGCCCATAACCTCCTCGATAATCTCCGTACCAATGCCGCTTTTGTGCCCGCTTGTTATGCCGATTTTTATTTTTTGTTTCATATTCTCATCAATTTTACTATATTTGCAATCATTACTAACTAATTAAAGTGCAAAGTTATGAAAAAGTTTCACATTACACTCCTCACTCTTTTATTTATCCCTATTATGGCGAGTGCTCAGGGAGCTAAGATTACGAAATTCAGCGGCGAGCAGCTACGAGGCATAGTGGCATCGGGTGCAGTGGATATCAACCTGAAGGTTGGCGGAGAAACTGGCGTAGTGGTGGAGTTGGGCGAGGCGGACGAGAAGAAACTCAACATCTCGGTCAACGAAGACAAATACGTAATAATCAGCTATGGAGACAACACCACAGCGCTGTTGGTGGGCAAGAAAAAACGTCCAAAAGCACACGTCACTCTGACTCGTGCTGACTACATCGTGCTATCGGGTTCGACATCGTTGCTCAGCAGTGGTAGTTCATACTCGGAGGATTTTTATATGAATCTATCGGGCGAGTCCTACGCCTCTTTTGTCAAGGTGGAATGCCCGCAGGCAACAATCATCGCAAAACAAAATTCTAAGATTGATGAAGTGACAGTCCTCACCACGGGCGAGTGCAACGTTGAGACCGCGGGGAGTGCTAATGTAACACTCAAGGGCGAGGCCGAAAGTGCTCGTATGGTTAGCTCTGGCAGTTCGCTGCTCAACACCCTTGACTTCAAAGTCTCGAACATCGAGGCAATCACCTCCGGTACGGCACTAATAAAAGCTCTTGTGGAGAAGGATGCACGAGCGACAAGTAGCGGCTTTAGCGCCTTTAAGTACACTGGCGATGGTAAAGTCGTTGGTGATGGCAAGGCTTTGTAGAGAAAGACCTTATTCGAAAAGTGCAGTGCCAATGCGCACGTGTGTGGAGCCGCACTCCATGGCTATGTCGTAGTCGCCGCTCATCCCCATTGATAGCACAGTGAGGCTCTCGAATTCGCCATAGAGTCGGCTAAGAGCCATGAATTCTTCTCTGATTTGGTGTCTGTCCTCGGTGTAAGTCGCCATACCCATTAGCCCCACGATCTCAACGTTCGCGAGTGAAGGTGAGCTAAGAATTTCACGTATTTCCTCAGCGCTAAAGCCTTGTTTGTGCTCTTCGGCAGCAATGTGCATCTGCAAGAGTACTTGCTGAACCTTTCCAATTTTTTGCGCCTCACGACCGATAGCCTCGAGAAGTCGGTAACTGTCCACGCTCTCGATGAGCGAGGCGTGCGGCACCACCATCTTCACCTTATTGGTCTGCAGGTGGCCGATGAAATGCCACTCAATATCCGAGGGGAGCTCCTGCGTCTTTGCCACGAGCTCCTGAGGGCGACTTTCGGCAAAAATCCTCTGCCCCGCATCATACAATTCACGTGTTTTCTCAACGCTCTGATACTTGCTCACCGCAGTGAGTGCAACCCCTGAGCGTAGCGTTTCGAGTATGTTTTTGTAATTTTGAGCGATGGTCATTGTTGATGGGTCTTGTTTATTAGCAGAAAATTGAGTACTTTTGTTAGCTCAAAGTTACACTTTTAAAACAAAATCCAAATGAAAAAACTACTCTTTGTACTACTTTTCGTGGGTGCGACCTACCTTGGTGCGCTTGCCTGCACAAATATTATGGTGACAGCCGGAGCATCGAAGACTGGCTCTACCATGGTGTCATACACGGCCGATAGCCACAGCCTCTACGGAGCGCTATACTTCCTGCCAGCAGCCGACCACGCTCCAGGTGCAATGCGCACGGTAAGAGAGTGGGATACTGGAAAAATCTTGGGGCAAATCCCAGAGGTGGCACACACCTACTCGGTGGTGGGCAACATGAACGAGCATCAACTGCTCATTGGCGAAAGTACGTGGGGAGGCCGCTCGGAACTACACGACTCTACGGGGATTATCGACTACGGCTCGCTCATCTACATCACCCTGCAACGTGCCAAAACCGCTCGCGAAGCAGTGGAAACTATGGGTAAACTCGTAGCAGAGTACGGCTACTATAGCTCGGGCGAGAGCATCTCGATTGCTGATGGTAAAGAAGTTTGGTACCTCGAAATCATTGGTAAAGGTACCAAAATGGAGAAAAATCGCAAAACCAAAGAGCTCGAAAATGTTAATAAAGGAGCAGTGTGGGTAGCGCTGAGAGTCCCCGATGGAATGATCTCGGCACACGCTAACCAAGCTCGCATCACCACATTCCCGCTCAATGACCCAGAAAACTGCCTCTACGCTCCTGATGTAATCTCGTTTGCAAAAGAAATGGGATACTACAAAGGCGACGATAAAAACTTTAGCTTTGCAGATGCCTACAACCCATTGGAGTTTGGCGGAATGAGATTCTGCGAGGCAAGGGTGTGGAGCATCTTCCGTGGAGCAGTGACTGACGGCTCGATGGAAAAATACGAAGACTACGCAATGGGGTACAACGCAAGCAACCGTATGCCGCTGTGGGTGAAACCTACCGAAAAACTCGACGTTGCAATGGTTGCAGACATCATGCGCGACCACTACCAAGGAACCAAAATGGATATGACCAAAGATGCAGGTGCAGGCCCTTACGGTGTGCCTTACCGCTGGAGACCAATGACATGGGAGTATGAAGGCGAAAGCTACATCCACGAACGTGCAATCTCAACTCAACAGACAGGATGGTGGTTCGTGGGCGAAAGCCGCAAATGGTTGCCAGACGTAGTGGGTGGAGTATACTGGTTCGGTACAGATGATACCGCTACATCACCACTAACTCCATATTATAGCTCGGCTACACGCATCGCTCACTCGCTCGAAGAAGGCAATGGCTCGATGACAAAATACTCGCCAACCTCTATGTTCTGGATCCAAAACCGCGTGACGAACTTTGCCTACACAAGATATAAAGACATATATAAAGATGTGAAATTGGCAATGGACAAATGGGAAAATGGTCGCTATGCCGAACAAGAGCATATCGACAAGATCGCACTGGATCTCTATGGTAAAGATCCGAAACTTGCGGTGCAGTACCTTACTGACTACTCGGTGCTAATGGCGCAAAATCTATTCCAACTGTGGGAAGATCTCGATGCTTATCTGCTTGTGAAATACCTCGATGGAAACATCAAGAAAGAGGATGCTCCGGGCGTGTTCACAGATAATGGCAATAACTACGATATCCCTGCAATGCCACACTTCCCAGAGTTGTCTGACGAGTGGAAGAAGATTATTGTGGAGAGTAATGGCGAGGTGCTAAAGGAGGTGAAATAGGTTAGAATCGGCTTTGCTGGGGGAGGGCTCGGCGTGTCGATATTGATAGATGTTCAGAAACGGCAGGTGGGTAGTGATCCGCCTGCTGTTTTTGTTTGCGGGTGCCCCCGCGGGGCATTTGTTTCTGTTTTTCTATCGGTGCAACAAATCAAAAGGGTCTCTGACCCCGCCCGCGCGGCGTAAGCGCGCCCTCCCCGGCGAGGGGAGCTAGTGCAAACTAAAAAACGCTCAAAACGAAATTACCCGAAGGGAATTTCGTAAATTTAAGATCCCGCCCCGCCGGCGAGGCGGATAGAGCAAGAAATCTCCAGAAATAAATTGTGTGATATAGAGCTATCAACCCCCTGCCTAATGAATTAAGCACGTAGTGCTTGCGGGATGCCGCCGCCCCAAGCGGCAGACCGCTATTGTCCGCACCGTTGGTGCGTTCAACCACGTTCTCCCGCCGGCGGCACCCGAGAGAGGGAGGTGAAATGTGTTTTTTAAGCACTCTCCAATGTGTATTTAATTTTCTATTCAACATATTGTGCGCAGCACGCGGGATGCCGCCGCCCCAATGCGGCAGACCGCTATTTCTTCGCTGGCGCTCACAAATTAGCGTTCCCCCGCCGGCGGCACCCGAGGATAAAAAAAGGAATGCAATTTTCGCCGAGATATTTAACATCTAAGTAGGTCACGATTTAATAAATTGTGCGTAGCACGCGGGATGCCGCCGCCCCAACGCGGCAGACCGCAATTTCCTCGCTGACGCTCACAAATTAGCGTTCCACCGCCGGCGGCACCCGAGAGAAATTGCTCTATACAGTCTATGCAGTTTACACGTGTAGGTTTTATGATATTCATGGATGCCGGCGGCGGTGGAGCGCTGAAGAATGCGTCCGAAAGGGCGCAGGAAACAGCGGTCTGCTGCGGGGCGCGGCGGCATCCCGCAAACACTCCGTGTTTGATTGAGTGGTGCGATAGGAGGGGTAGTGGGTTGTTCTATCCGCCTCGCCGGCGGGGCGATTCTTAAATTTACGAAATTCCCTTCGGGTAATTTCGTTTTTTGGCGTTTTTTTAGTTTGCTA
>CAYJIF010000084.1:0-6853 GCA_964370175.1 uncultured Rikenellaceae bacterium | reverse complement strand
CTGTAATTTAATTGTTTGGTTGATACTTATATACTTAAAGCGAGGGGCAAAGGTAATATTTTTTTTTGAATTTTGTACACACTATTACGAATTTTTTGATTTTTCTGCTCCATTGCCTTTTTTTTGGCAAAAATTACTACCTTTACTCGCACTAAGCCCAACCCTCCCGCACTACTAAACTAACGTATTATAACTCAATTCGATAAACTATTGGAAAGGACTATCAAACCTCTTGTTGTCAGCATTGCCGACTTCTACGGAGCGCATAACACAAATATCAAACACGTAAACGCAAAATTTCCACTACTTAAAATAGTTGTGCGTGGGAGCGAAATTAAACTCACTGGCTCACAGGCGCAGATGGATCGCTATGAGGATAGGATAGAGACGCTGGTGGCTTATTTTCAGCGATACGGACACTTGTCACCCGAGATAATTGATGCGCTGCTCGACCTCAGCCCTATGGAGCAACGAGCTGGCGATGCGGCAAAAGCCCAAGAGCAAGCCACGGCGGCGAAAATGCCCAAAGATCTTATTGTTTTTGGCAATAACGGAGTGGCGGTGAAGGCTCAAACCCCTTCGCAAAAAGTGTTGGTGAAGGACTACGCCGCAAACGATATGATTTTTGCCATTGGCCCAGCGGGTAGTGGTAAAACCTACACTGCCATTGCTCTTGCAGTGCGCGCGCTCAAGAACAAGGAGGTCAAAAAAATCATACTCACTCGCCCTGCTGTAGAGGCTGGCGAGAAGCTTGGCTTCCTGCCCGGAGATATGAAAGAGAAGCTCGACCCCTATCTCCAGCCCCTCTACGATGCACTCGGGGATATGCTCCCACGAGCAAAACTCAACGAGATGATAGAGGAGGGGGTTGTGCAAATTGCGCCGCTTGCCTATATGAGAGGGCGCACGCTCGACAATGCGGTGGTGATACTCGACGAGGCGCAAAACACCACTCGCGAACAGCTCAAAATGTTCCTCACTCGTATGGGGCGTAGCGCAAAATTCCTGATCACAGGTGATATGACTCAAGTCGATTTGCCACCGACCGTGAGTTCGGGACTATCCTATGCCACCGAGAGGTTGAGGGATATTGAGGGTATCTCGATAATAGAATTTGGCGCACGAGATATTTTGCGTCACCCGCTGGTGAGCAAAATTGTAAAGGCCTACGAGCAGTAAAGCTCAGCTTGTACGGCGCAGAGCTTTGAGAAGAGAGGCGAATTGTGCAAAAAATTATTAACTTTGCACTCTTGAAAGATACGTGTAGTGAGACACAATTATTATTTAATCCTAATCACAAAATAACAAAAAAGAACTATGGAAGCACTCGTAAAAACAAATTTTTCATTCGAAAATCAGACGAATCTATATGTCGGAAAGGTGCGCGACGTGTACAGCGTTGGCGAGGAACTGCTCGTCATGGTTGTCAGCGACAGAGTCTCGGCATTTGATGTGGTACTGCCCAAAGGAGTGCCTCACAAAGGACAGGTACTGAACCAAATTGCAGCAAAATTCTTGGATGCAACGGCTGATATTTGTCCAAACTGGAAGATAGCATCGCCAGACCCTCAAGTGACTGTTGGCTACCGATGTGAGCCATTCCCCGTGGAGATGATTGTCAGGGGGTATCTTACTGGCAGCTCGTGGAGAGATTATAAGAATGGTGCAAGAGAAATCTGCGGAGTGCCCATTCCCGACGGCATGCGCGAGCATGAAAAATTCCCAACCCCAATCCTTACCCCAACAACCAAAGCGGAGCTGGGGCTGCATGATGAAAATATCTCAAGAGAAGAGATTATCGCCCAAGGGCTTGTGAGCAAAGAGGATTACGAACAGCTCGAAAAATACACGCTTGCACTATTCGAGCGTGGTAGCCAAATTGCAGCGCAACGAGGGCTTATTCTTGTGGACACGAAGTACGAGTTCGGCAAGAAAGATGGTGTGATACACCTCATCGACGAAATTCACACGCCCGACTCATCACGCTACTTCTATGCCGAGGGCTACGAAGAGCGCTTTGCAGCAGGCGAGCAACAGCACCAGCTTAGCAAAGAATTTTTGCGTGAATGGCTCATGGACAATAACTTCCAAGGCCGCCCAGAGGACACAATGCCTGAGCTGAGCGAAGAGTTTGTGGATAGCGTTTCGAAGCGATATATCGAGCTTTACGAGAACATCGTGGGCGAGGAATTTGTGCCAGCTGAAACCGAAAATATCAACGAGCGCATCGAAAATAATATCAAGAATATGCTCGCAAGGTTATAACCTCAGAATGAGTGAAATAACAGGCTGTATATTAAATATAGTGAAAAATTAGGTAGAACGAAAAAAAAAACCTACCTTTGTGCTCCCGAAGTGGCCCAGGATGACTGCCGCTTTGGGAGTATTTTTTAAGTTAAACCTATTAAAACGGGACTTTTTAGTGAGCCTTTTGCCTTGGTCATCCTTTGAGAATCGAGGGCCAAAGAACACCGAGAAAACCCACACAGTACACTCAAAATGAGTACAGAAGAAATCAAAAACGCCTCGGCAGACAACTCTACGTTTGACTGGGGAGCATTCGAAACTGACGCATCGCTTTATGGCGGTTCTAAAGAAGCAGTAAACGAAATTTATGACCAAACTCTTAGCTCGGTGCAAGCTGGCGAAGTTGTCGAAGGTACAGTAGTATCTATGGACAAGAGAGAAGTGGTTGTTAACATTGGCTACAAATCGGACGGTGTTATCTCAGCATCGGAATTCCGCTACGATGACGAACTCAAAGAAGGCGACAAAGTAGAAGTTTATGTGGAAAACACTGAAGACAAAAGCGGCCAACTACTACTATCGCACAAAAAAGCACGCCAACTAAAATCTTGGGATCGCGTGACCGAAGCGATGGAAAAAGAAGAAATCATCAAAGGCTACATCAAGTGCCGCACAAAGGGTGGTATGATTGTCGATGTGTTTGGAATCGAGGCTTTCTTGCCAGGTTCGCAAATCGACGTGAAACCTATCCGCGACTACGACGTGTATGTTGATAAAACTATGGAATTCAAAGTTGTTAAGATTAACCCAGAATTCCGCAACGTGGTTGTTTCTCACAAAGCTCTTATCGAAGCTGAACTCGAAGAACAACGCAAAGAAATCGTACAAAAACTCGAAAAAGGCCAAATCCTTGAAGGACTTGTTAAAAACATTACCTCTTACGGTGTGTTTGTTGACCTTGGTGGAGTTGATGGTCTTGTACACATCACTGACCTTAGCTGGGGTAGAGTATCGCACCCAGAAGAAGTGGTTTCGCTGGACGAGAAAATCAACGTTGTTATCCTGGATTTCGACCCAGAGAAAAAACGTATTGCTCTTGGTATCAAACAACTTACTCCACACCCATGGGAGGCTCTCGAACAAGAGATCAAAGTTGGTGATAAACTAAAAGGTAGAGTAGTGGTAATGGCGGACTATGGTGCATTTGTTGAGGTTGCTCCAGGCGTTGAAGGTCTTATCCACGTAAGCGAAATGAGTTGGAGCCAACACCTCCGCTCGGCACAAGATTTCATGAGCGTTGGCGACGAAATCGAAGTAGTGGTTCTTACCCTCGACAAGGAAGAGCACAAAATGTCACTTGGCGTTAAACAGCTTTCTGAAGACCCATGGGCAAACGTTGAAACTAAATACCCACTCGGCTCGAGACATACTGCAAAAGTACGTAACTTCACTAACTTCGGCGTGTTTGTTGAGGTTGAGGAAGGAATCGATGGACTTATCCACATCTCGGATCTGAGCTGGACTAAGAAAATCAAACACCCATCTGAAGCAGCTACTGTTGGCGAACCAATCGAAGTTGTGGTTCTTGAAATCGACAAAGACGGTCGCCGTCTGAGCCTCGGTCACAAACAACTCGAAGAAAATCCATGGGATGTGTACGAAACACAAATCTCACCTGACTCAATCGTTACTGGTACTATCACCGAAGTTAATGACAAAGGTGCTATTGTAACTCTTGAGGCTGGCGCTGAAGGATTTGCTCCAGGTCGTGGACTGCAAAAAGAAGATGGTACTACACTTCAAAAAGGCGAAACTGCTGAGTTCCGCGTGCTTGAGTTTAGCAAAGCTAACAAGAAAATCATCTTGTCGCACACTCGCGTGTTCGAAGAAGCTAAAATCAAAGAAGACCAAATCAAAGAGCGTACTACCCAATCGGCTATGAAACAAGTAGCCTCGCAGGTTGAGAAAACAACGCTTGGTGATATTGCTGGTCTTGCTGAACTTAAAGCTAAACTTGGTAGCGAAGAGGCTGCTCCAGCTGCAGAAGCAAAGGCTAAAGAATAATACCTTGCTGTTTGCGAAAACAGTGAGAAAATCTCTACGCCATTAACTCACACAGTGCGTGCGCGACATGCTTTGCGCTACACACACAAAAAAAAAATGAGCACACAGCGATTTTTTTAAATGTGTTGAGATGAGTTGAGAGATTGTATATAGTTAGGTGGTTGTTAGATTATTATTCTTCAACCACCTTTTTTTACTCAAAATCCAAATTAACAAAAACCAATAAAAACTATGAAAAAAGTACTATTGTTGACTATCGCAGCACTACTCGGCTTTGTTTCGCAGAGCTGCACGCAGCAAGATGCACAGAGTAGCGCAGCAATGCAAGTCATTGAACGTGCAACAAATAGCAAAAACCTCCCAATCGTGTTGACAGAGGTGGAAAACTCAGACTCTACTTTCTTTGAGTACGAGGTCAAAGATGGCACACTCCACATCACAGGAAGCTCGGCCGTGGCGCTATGTCGTGGATTCTACGACTACGCCAAAAAACACGGCTATGGTATATACAGCTGGACTGGAAGTAACCTGAAATTGCCTGCGGAACTCAAAGATGAAACCAAAACAAGAGTCGTGTCGCCTTTCGAGCACCACTACAATTTTAATGTCGTGACCTATGGTTACACAATGCCATACTGGGGATGGGAACGTTGGGAAGAGGAGCTGGACTGGATGGCCCTGCACGGCCTTGATATGCCACTCTCACTCATAGCTTATGAGGCTATCGTAGCGCGCGTGTGGAAGAAGATGGGACTCACTGACGAGGAAATCAACAACTACTTTGTGGGACCTGCCCACCTGCCATGGATGCGTATGGGTAACATCAGCGGCATAAATGGACCACTCGACGAAGCGTGGTACGCTAACCGCATCGAACTCCAACATAAAGTGTTGGATCGAATGAAGGAACTGGACATGAAACCCATTGTTCACGGATTTCCAGGCTTTGTCCCCCAAGCATTCAAGCGTCTGCACCCAGACTTGGAATTGGTTCAAACATCGTGGAGTGGAGGAGCTTTCCACAACTGGATGATTTCACCCGAGCACCCCCTCTTTGCCGAAATTGGCACAGAGTACATCAAGGAGTGGGAAAAAGAGTTTGGTAAATCGAAGTACTACCTCGTGGACAGCTTCAATGAGATGGACAACCCATTCCCACCAAAAGGGAGCAAGGAACGTTACGATTTGTTGAACTACTACGGCTCGCAAGTGTACAACTCAATCAAAGCGGCTAACCCCGATGCAGTGTGGACAATGCAAGGCTGGATGTTCGGCTATCAGCGTGAGATCTGGGATTATGAGACTCTTGAAGCTCTACTGCACAACGTGCCAGACGACAAAATACTGCTCTTGGACTTGGCCGTGGACTACAATAAACACTACTGGAAAACAGAAGTTAACTGGGAGTTCTATAAAGGCTTCTACAACAAGCCGTGGGTATATAGCGTGATTCCAAACATGGGAGGCAAGACTGGTCTCACTGGCGTTCTGGAATTCTATGCCAATGGTCACCTCGAGGCATTGCGCTCGCCAAACAAAGGCAAACTCGTGGGACATGGTATGGCTCCCGAGGGGCTCGAAAACAATGAGCTTATCTATGAACTATACACCGATGCGGGATGGAGTAGCAAAGAAATTGATTTGAATGAATGGTATGAAAATTACTCACTCAATAGATATGGTGCGTACCCTGCGGCAATCAAAAACACGTGGGAGGAGTTAGAGAAGTCGGTTTATGGCACGTTCACTGACCACCCTCGCTACAACTGGCAATTCCGCCCAGGTAACGTGGCAAAAGGCTCTATCAACCTTGCTGATAGCTTCTACAAAGGGCTTGAAGAATTTGCCTCTGTTGCTCAGGACTTTAAGGATAACCCGCTTTATATGGCAGATTTGATGGAATTTTCGGCGCTATATCTTGCTGGTAAAGCAGAATTTCTGGTCTATAAGATTGAAAAAGCGTATGCCGATGGCGATGTTGCAAAGGCAACTGAATATGAGGCAACTTTTGTGAAGATTCTCCAAGGTATCGACAAAATACTCTATGGACACCCAGTGCTAAGACTCGAAAATTGGGTGGAATATACTCGTATGCAGGCTAAAGATGATGCGCAAGCGGACAAGTACGAAAGTAATGCAAAACGTTTGGTGACGATTTGGGGACCTCCGGTGGATGACTATTCGGCACGTGTGTGGAGCGGACTTATTCGTGATTACTACCTGCCACGTTGGCAGCACTATTTTGCGGCTAAGAAGAGCGGCAAAGCGTTTGATTTTGCAGCGTGGGAGTTGGATTGGGTAGAGAATTCAAAGGGACTGTCTCAACAAAGCGCGCCAGAGGATATGGTTGCTTTCATATTGGAGTATATGAATGTTGCAAAGGGTATCACTGCTGATATTGAGTAATATTCGATCAGATTATGTATGGGAGTCACTCTTGTAAAAGGAGTGGCTCTCTTTTTTTTGTTTTTTTGTCGGTGCAACAAGGCAATTCGGTGTGCCCGCAGGCACCGCCCGCGCGGCGTAAGCGCGCCCTCCCCGG
>CAYJIF010000083.1:0-6969 GCA_964370175.1 uncultured Rikenellaceae bacterium | reverse complement strand
ACGCCGCGCGGGCGGGGTCAGAGACCCTTTTGATTTGTTGTACTGATAGAAAAACCAAAACAAATGCCCAGCGGGGGCACCCGCCGCCGCACGGGCGGGGTCAGAGACCCATTTGATTTGTTGCACCGATAGAATAACACAAACAAATGCCCCGCGAGGGCACCCGCCACCCGCCGCCGCGCGAGCAGGATCAAAGATACATTTGATTTATTGTGCTGAAAGTAAAATCGCGCAGAGAATTACACACAAAAAAACAAGACAGTAGAAGTGGAAAAAATACGTATTTCTCCTCTTCTACTGTCTTGTTTTTTGTGTATGTCTGCCGCTCGTAGAATGTGTACAAGCACAGCGAGTGGCAACTGACGGGGCAGGGATAGCGAGGGACGGGGATGGGCTACTCGTCAGAGGGCTCGCTGTCAGCAATATCTTCGCTAACTTTTAATTCATCCTCAGGAGACTCAACCTCAAAGAGATCTTTCTCAATATCCTCAGAGCTCTTGTTGTCAACTTTCACCGCGATTTTCACAAAGTATGACGTGTCCTCAGTTTCGAGCAGCACACCATGGAAAAAATCGCCGTTAGGTTTGTCAACCCTTGTCATGTGGTCGGTCAACCCATTAGGGTATTTTTCTTTAAGCATTGTTAGGAGCTCTTGGGGGAGGTTTTCGTAGCTAATCATCACCCTCTTCTTTGGAGTTCTACTTTTTGCTCCATTCTCTTTTTTCGTGGTCATTGTACGTTTGAGTCTTAATGTTGAGTAAAATAAATGTGTGTAGTCTATAGTTGTTGTTCTCTTACGACGTGCAAAAATAGTAAAATCATAAAAAAAAACGGCTTTTTTTTGAAAAAAAAATGAATTTGATGATTTTGCCGCTCATTTTTCGTAATTTTGGGGTATGGAAAGGCAAAGAATAGAGGCTCTACGAGCAAGAATTAACCATTTGAATCGACTCTATTATGTCGATAATATTTCGGAGGTGAGCGATCGAGAATTCGATTCGCTTTTGCGAGAGCTCGAAGAGCTGGAGGCACAGCACCCTGAACACAGAGACGAAAATTCCCCAACGCAGAGAGTGGGGAGTGATTTGAACGGCGGGTTTGACAGCTATGAGCATCAATACCCTATGCAGTCGTTGGCAAACACTTACTCGCTCGAAGAGGTGGAGCAGTGGCTCGTGCGTGTGAGAAAAGATATAGCGCAACAGAGCGTGGAGTGTTGTTGTGAGCTGAAATTCGATGGTACAGCCATTAGCCTAAGGTATGAGAACGGTGAATTTACACGTGCACTGACTCGTGGAGATGGTATTCGTGGTGACGATGTGAGCGCAGCAGTACGCACAATCAGGGCAATTCCGCTCTCCCTCGCCCCCCGCCCACGGCAAACTCCTCCACCCGCCACTATGGAGGTGCGTGGAGAGATATATATGCCCTTTGGGGTCTTTGACGAGCTCAATGAGCAGAGGCGTAGTCGTGGTGAAGAGCTCTTTGCCAACGCTCGAAATGCTGCATCGGGAACGCTCAAGCTGATGAGTCCTCAAGAGATTGCTCGTCGCCAGCTCCAATGCGTACTCTACGGAGTGCAGAGCGATGGTGTGGTGGCTGACACTCACTATGGAATGTTGGAGTGCCTCAAGGAATGGGGTTTTGGCGTGTCGGAGTTTTCTCGCAAGTGCGAGAACATAGAGCAAATTAAAGAGTTTTTGAGCTACTGGGATGTCGAGAGGCACAACCTGCCTTTTGCAACCGATGGAGTGGTCATTAAGGTGAATAGCGTACAGCTACAACGAAACTTAGGCTCCACGGCAAAGGCTCCTCGATGGGCAGTTGCATATAAATTTAAGGCCGAAGAAGCTGCAACACAGCTGCTGAGCGTAGAATTTTCGGTAGGGCGCACTGGGGCAGTAACTCCGGTTGCGAATCTTGCGCCAGTCAAGCTCAGCGGAACAACGGTCAAGCGAGCCTCGATGCACAATGCCGAGCAAATTGCGCTGCTGGACGTTCGCATCGGTGATACTGTGGTTATTGAAAAAGGAGGTGAGATTATCCCGAAAATCACTCGAGTGGAGATGAGCGAACGCTCACTATTTAGCACCCCCATAGAGTTTCCAGAGTGCTGTCCCGCTTGCGACACAAAACTCATCAGGCCTGAGGGCGAGGCCAAGCACTACTGCCCCAATAGCGCAGGTTGCCCGCCACAAATCGTGGGGAGGCTTTCGCACTTTGTCTCTCGCAAGGCAATGTATATCGACTCCATAGGGGAGCAAACTATCGAGCTTTTTATGGAGAACGGGCTACTCGGTGGTGTTGCAGATTTTTATGACCTGAGGGCAGACGATATTGAGGGGCTGGAGAGGATGGGTGCGCTCTCGGCAACCAACATTATAAAGGGCATTGAGAACTCTAAAACTGTGCCATTTGCTCGTGTGCTTTTTGCTCTGGGCATCCGCTATGTGGGCGAGACTACTGCCAAAAAGCTCGCCGCAGCAATACCCTCAATCGATGCTATTGCAAATGCCACGCGTGAGGAGCTACTCGAAGTAGAAGAGGTGGGGGGTAAAATTGCAGATTCAATAATAGAGTATTTCGGCGGGGAGCAAAACTTACGCACCATTGAGCGATTGAGGCTTGCAGGCGTACAGCTCGAGGGCAAGAAACGTGAACTATCATCCGAAGCGCTCAACGGAATGAAAGTTGTCATTACAGGCACTTTTGAGCGACACAGCAGAGATGGGCTCCGTGAGCTTATCGAGGCTCACGGCGGCGAGAACCAAAGCAGCGTGGGTAAAAACACGGCACTCATGGTTGCGGGTAGTGGCGTGGGACCTGCCAAGATGGAAAAGGCTCAGAAGTTTGGAATCAGGGTGGTGAGTGAAGAGGAGTTTGAAGAGATTTTACAGCAGTAACAGAGCAGACTTTGAGTTTTATTTCTTAATTTTGCACTCAAGAAAAACAAAAACATAATAACAATATGAAAAAGTTAATAGGCACTGGTGTTGCACTTGTTACACCATTTACTCCAACAGGCGAGGTTGACTATGCGGCACTCACACGTCTGCTCGACCACACTCAGAAGTGCGACTACTACGTGGTGATGGGCACTACTGCCGAGAGTGTGACGCTCAGCCCAGAGGAAAAACAAAAAGTATTGAGCTTTGTCATCGAGCACAACAAAGGTGAGCGAGCAATTGTACTGGGCATCGGAGGTAATAACACAGCGGAGGTTGTGCGCCAGTTGCAGAGCGCAGAGCTAAAGGGTGTGGATGCGATTCTCTCAGTTGTGCCATACTACAACAAACCTACCCAAGCGGGCATTTATGCCCACTATGCCGAGGTGCTCAAGAACTCTCCACTACCAGTGGTGCTCTACAACGTGCCAGGGCGCACGGGAGTGAACATGACCGCTCAAACTACCCTTAAGCTGGCTCACGATTTCCGTGGAAAGGCCGTAGCGGTGAAAGAAGCATCGGGCGACATGGGGCAGGTTGCCTACATCCTAAGGGATAGGCCAAAGGATTTCTTGGTGATTTCTGGCGACGATAACTTAACCTTCCCCACTATTGCTCTTGGAGGCGATGGCGTGATTTCGGTTAGTGCCAACGTCTTTACGTCAAAAATGTGCGCAATGGTGAACTACGCTCGTAAAGGAGAGATGGATATGGCATCAAAATTGAGCCTCGATTTGCTCGAAGCCACCGACCTGCTCTTTGCCGAGGGAAACCCAGCTGGAGCAAAAGCCGCTCTCGAACTCAAACAAGTGTGCACCGCAACTGTGAGACTCCCCCTTGTTGAGGCAAGCGAAGAGCTGAAAACTAAATTGCATAAGAATATCGAGAAGTGGGAATTGTAAGAACAATCATTATAGCGGTGCTGCTGTGCCTGAGTGGCTACTCAGTGGCGTGGGGGCAGACCCCTCCAGATATGGAGGCAATACGCAACTCGGTGAGCGATCCCGCCTCGCCATACTACTACGACCGCCTGTTCCAACGCTACGAGGCAATGGACACTACGCTGAACTTCGAGGAGTACTACCACCTCTATTATGGCTATGCCGAACAGGTGCAGTATATGCCACTGCTCGACAATAGCGCGCGCAAAGAACTCGAAACAATCATGAGTGGGCGTGTAAACCCCACCAAAGAAGACTATGTCAAGGCAATAGATCTGGCAACTGCAATACTCCGCGTTGAACCATTCAACATGCGTGATATAAATGCGCTGGCATACCTCTATGCCATCACGGGAAGAGAGCAAATCGCACAAAGGCTCATGGCTCGGGTGAATATCATTGCAGAGGTCATTACCTCCACAGGGACTGGACTCACTGGCGATGAGGCGTGGTGGATAACCTACTTTGCCCATGCCCAAGATATCATAAACCTACGGGGGCTCACCCAACAGGGAGTACCTATTGTGCTCTCCGCCACAGTGGAGTTTATCCCCACAGCAAAACAACAAGGCAAGCCAGATAAAGGTTATTACTTCAACTACTCGATAATCTATGAGCGTGAGCCAGACTATCTCGAAAATTTCGACAACCCCAAGCGTGAAATGAACTTCAACCCAATGGAGAATACCCCAAGATACAAATTATAGAAAAAAACAAAAAAAATAATATGTACGATATAATAATTATTGGTTCGGGCCCAGGAGGCTATGGCGGAGCAGTGAGAGCAGCCCAATTAGGCGCAAAAGTAGCAGTGGTGGAAAAAGCAGAACTCGGAGGCGTATGCCTGAACTGGGGCTGCATTCCCACCAAAGCACTACTCAAAAGCGCGCAAGTCTTTGACTACGTCAAAAGTGCAGCAGCATACGGCGTGGAATGCTCGGGGGCGGTGGCGCAACTCCCCGCAATGGTCGAGCGTAGTCGTGGTGTCGCCTCGCAGATGAGCAAAGGCATCGAATTCTTGATGAAAAAACATAGCATCGAGGTTATCGCAGGCGTTGGACGAATCGTAGCCGCTGGCAAAGTGGAGGTCGATGGCGAAGTGTATGAATGCCGCAATATTATCATCGCAACGGGAGCCCGCCCACGTGGAGTAGATGCCATACCAGTCGATGGTGTAAGAGTTATTAACTCTCGCGGAGCACTCACGCTCGAAAAACTGCCCCAAACAATGGTGGTGGTGGGTAGCGGTGCCATAGGGCTGGAATTTGCCTCGTTCTACAATAGCCTCGGAGTGAAAGTCACCGTGGTTGAGTTTATGGACAGAGTCGCCCCGCTCGAAGATGCAGAAATCTCGTCGACGCTGGAAAGATACCTGCGCAAAAATAAAATAACGGTGATGACCTCGACCACGGTTCAGAACGTGGCGGCCGCTGAGCATGGCTGTAGCGTGGTGGTGACAGGCAAAAAAGGGGAACAAACGCTCGAATGTGATGTGGTGCTAAGTGCAGTAGGCGTGGTCGCAAATATCGAGAGACTTGGACTTGAAGAAGTGGGCGTTGAAGTGGAGAAGGGTAAAATCAAAGTCGATTTGAAGAGCTACCAAACAAGCGTTGAGGGTATCTATGCCATTGGTGATGTGATTGCCACCCCCGCGCTGGCACACGTAGCCACTGCCGAAGCCATAGCCTGTGTGGAGGGCATATTGGGACACAGCCCTGCTGGCGTGGATTATGGCGCTATACCATCGTGCGTGTATACTCCCATGGAGCTTGCATCGGTGGGTGTGACCGAGGCCGAAGCCACAGAAAATGGTGTGGAAGTGCTCGTCGGCAAATTCTCGCTCATGGCAAGTGGCAAAGCCGCTGCCGCATCGAGCAGAGATGGGCTCGTGAAACTGGTTTTCGAAAAGAGTAGCACAAGACTACTGGGAGCACATCTCGCAGGAATGAACGTGACGGAGATGGTGGCAGGACTGACATACATGGTGCAGAGTGGTACCACGGCTCGCCAAATTATAGACACAGTCCACCCTCACCCCACCATCGCAGAATCAATAATGGAAGCCGCTGCTGCCGCTCTGGGCGAAGCAATCCATGGATAGTAGATAAGATTTGATATATTGAGAAAAATAATATATATTTGTCCGTATAAAACTAACAAAAATTTTAAAATAAAATGAACACAGACAAAATTAAGGGAGCTTCGTGGGCATTCAATGGGTATTTAATTGCATTTTGCTCAAGCCTGCTCACGTTAATTGGTGCAACGGTTTGGAGCTTCACCTCGGGCAGCGATTGGATAGTGAAAATCGCAGAACTATCGGCTTCGGGCGTGGAGATTACAAACTCTATGGCTATTGAACTCGCTCAACAAATTATCCCATCTATGGGTATTCTCGTAATCATACTCTTTATTACTTATTCAGGATATGTTGTGGGGGTAGCACTCGTTTACGCTGGAATTAAAAAATTATCAAACAAATTTGACGAGTATGCCAATAGCAGCCTAAGAACAATGAGTACTGGTGCGCTTTTGGTGTTGATCGCTGCGGCTTGTAGCTTAATCGGCTCGTTTGTGCCTTTAATCGCTATTCTTGCTCCGCTTTGTGGATTGGTGGGTATTATCATACTGCTCTCAGGTGCCTCGGGGTTGAAAAAGGCTGCAGCTCTTAGTGACGAAGGGCGTGCTGGGGCGAAGAAAATCTTTACGGCATATATCTTGTTGCTGTGTATTATTGGAGCCGTATTTATTCCTATCATTGGTTGGCTTGCAATTCCAGTGTTGTGGATTTTGTCGGTGGTATTCGAGCTGATTGGTTGGGCGAGTCTCAAACGCTCATTTG
Source organism: uncultured Rikenellaceae bacterium (assembly GCA_964370175.1). GTDB lineage: Bacteria > Bacteroidota > Bacteroidia > Bacteroidales > Rikenellaceae > Mucinivorans. Next base: position 241 of record CAYJIF010000083.1, on the reverse strand, counting down.
TACTTGAAAATCAGCAGCAGCAATACTAGTGGTGATTATTTTGTAGTCATTGATTGACTTTAATAGTAGTGCGTCTCCTAGTTTTAGGGGGCGCATTTTTTTTGCATTAGTTTGTAGGTGGGTGGCGGGTGCCCCCGCAGGGCATTTGATTTTTGTTATTCTGGAAGTTAGTACAACAAAACAATTCGGTGTGCCCGCAGGCACCGCCCGCGCGGCGTAAGCGCGCCCTCCCCGGCGAGGG
>CAYJIF010000082.1:0-7125 GCA_964370175.1 uncultured Rikenellaceae bacterium | reverse complement strand
ATTTACGAAATTCCCTTCGGGTAATTTCGTTTTTGAGCGTTTTTTTAGTTTGCAAGAGCCTGCACTAGCTCCCCTCGCCGGGGAGGGCGCGCTTACGCCGCGCGGGCGGGGTCAGAGACCCTTTTGATTTGTTGAACTGGTAGAAAAACACAAACAATTGCCCCGCGGGGGCACCCGCCACGTCGTTTGGAATTTTGCCACATTTTTTATACCTGCAGAGCAACCAAAACAATTGCCCTGCGGGGACACCCGCCACACGCCACTCGCCGACGCACAGGCGAGGTCACATAGATTCTTTTATCCGCAGAGCATCACACCTCATCAAAAAAAAGAGATTCCCGCCTCCACAATGTGAAGCGGGAACCTCCCTCAAAATTACTTTACTATATCAAAGACTATTCCTCGATAATTGGTCTAAAGCCTACGTTCCATACCTCGTGCCAAGGCAAGAACTCACGATTATCAGCCACTGTGATTTTCTTAGCTCTGTCGTACCACGAACCGCCTTTGACAATATAGTTGAGCCCGCTGCCAGTAGAGCGTGTCCATTCAGCAACGTTACCATTGATGTCATACAGTCCCCAAGGGTTAGCTTTGTACTGCCCTGGAGCAGAAACCAACATATTTCCATCGTTCACGCCACGGTCTTTAGGAATGTATGCTTGGAACCTAAACGCAGCATCTCTTTCTGACATTGGCTGTGGATCTACACCAATTACTGCCATCTTGTCGAGACTCTTATCAGCCAAGTTCTCATATTCCGCAAAGTCTGCGTTAGTGTCGCCATACCAGAAAGCGTTATCTGAGCCAGCTCTTGCCGCCCACTCCCACTGGTCTGCCGTAGGTAAAGTGATTTTCAATCCCGATTTATCTGCCAAACGCTTGTTGAACATCATAGCATCATTATAGCTAATCTTAGTTGCAGCAAAGTGGTTAGAATCGACATAGTAACCTGGAGTAGTGTGGTCTTTCCACTGTTGGCCAATGTAACGGCTATCGTGGTCTGCCACCAGCGCTCTCATTTGTTCGTTAGTCACCTCTTTGTCTGCCATCCAGAAGCCTTTTCTGATTACAGTACGTTTAGGCAAGTTTTGACCATTTTTGCCATTACCGCCCGCTACAAAAGTACCAGCAGGGATGTAAACGAATGTCATTGTCTGCCCATTTCCAAGATCAATCACACGTGGAGCTTTGCCAGCTACCATTTCTTGAGCTTTTTCAGGCGAGAATGGCCATCCTCTTGCGGTCACATTCTTCACCTCAACATCCTTAACCTCAGGCATTACTGGTTCTGGTACTGGTTGTTTTTTGAGGTACTCTGCATAGTTTTCGAGTTCTTCTTTCCATTTCACACTGTTTCCAGCGTATTTTTCGCTTAGTTCAATACGGCGATCGTACTGGTTGTACACCTTACCATCGCGAGCGTGGTGAGGATTGTGGCGCTGAATACCGTCGTATGGAAGGTTGAAGTCAACCCAAGTGTATAGTGTTTTCCACTCTTTGTCTGTAAGTTCAACACCGTGGTGACCTTTGCGGAGCATTTGGATCATCTCAGAGTTGTCAACGTGATATTCGTAAGGGTTGAGCACTGCCATTTCAGCCTCTGGCCCTTGACGATAGAAGTAAGGGTGGAATGAGAGGTATGATTTAGACCAGTAGTGTTGTCCCCACGCATTGAGCGAGTCCATGCGACCTTCGATAAAGTCTTTGCCACGGTAGCTATTCTTGCGACCTTTAGTGTAGTCAATGCCACCTGCCAAGCTTTCGGTATTGTGGCAAGCAGTACAAGCACGATCGAGGATTGGTTGGATTTCGCGTTCGAAAGTGAATGGGCGAACACCGCCTTCAGGAGCAATAAGCTCTTGAGGTTTTTGGGTCGATGCCATTGTACGAACTGGTTTTGCAATAGTATTTTGGTCTTCGTGGCACCCAACGCACGAAACAACTTCGCCCGGCATACCTGTCAACCAGCTACGCATCAACTGCACAGCAGCTCCGATAGAGTCCAATGGTTGGAGTGAAATAGGAGTGTTAGCGGGGATTTTGAATAGTGCCGAACCATCTTCGTTCACTTTGACTCTACCCAACTCGCGTTTGATCTCCCAACCCGACTGAACACCATTGTTCATGTGGTCTGATTGCGAGTTCCAGTATGCGTACTCGTATGACATCACGCGGATTTCTTTAACTGTTCCACGAGGTACATCTTCGAGTCCTTCACCTTCGTAGATATCTTGGATAAATACAGTTGCCTCTTGTGGAGTTCTTGCAATTTCCATTGGTACTGTCTCAGGGATAACAGCAGGAACAGGACGCTTACGAACTGGGATAGGCCAAATTAGACCATCACCTTCTTGTTCTGAAATCAGTGTCATGTTGTCAAAAGTATCAACCAAATAAATACCCCAAAGTGAGGTTGGAGACGGTTTTGCTGCAACAAGATAGTAGTCATCAGTTAGAGGTTGTGGGGCGATAAACTGAGGCCAAACACCGTCTACCAGGTAGTCGCGAGGAGTGTCATCGATAGGTTTGCCACGGTGAAGAATCTCCTGTACCATACCCTCAACGCCTTTGCGAGCTTTACTTGGATCGAAGATAATCATACGACCACTACGTACAATACCGTGGTGACCAGAGATAATACCCACAAAGCGGTTTTGATTCTCAGGCAACTGCTGCATATCGAATGTAGAGTTAGGGAACATTGCACCCGAACCAACAAGTGCTTTTTGTTCTGTACCATCAGGGTTCATGGTGAAGACAATACGCGAGTAGTAGTGCATAAGGTCGGTGTACTCCCAACGAGTGAACATCACCTTACCGTCTTGAAGCGTAGTTGCACTCCAGTTACAGTCTTGGTCGAAAGTCAGACGACGAAGTTGGCCTGTCTGAGGATCGAAGATGCTGTAAGTACTAACGTGGTCGGCACCGCTCACACATGGCACACCGTTGTACGAGATGTTCGAGGCAGTGACAATTTTTCCACTTGGTAGGTAGGTAGCATCGAAGAACTCGAGGTCTGTATCCTCATTGACATTTGTCAGTCTTTTTGCTTCACCGCCATCCACGCCAATTTCGTAGAGTTGGAATTCTTCTCTCTCGTTAGTTGCGGTGAATAGGATTTTATCTGCATTCCAGTGCAGTTCAGGTTCTGCGATAGGACCACCATTCGTTGCCGAGAATACTGTGCGAGTTTTAAGTTCATCGCCACGTAGATTGCTGATTTCGATAATCTCAGAATCGTAACCCGTACGGCGGGTTTGCATATGGCTTGAGTAGTTTGCAGGAGGCGTGCCAAGCGCTTGCGCACCTGCCGAGCGAGCTGCTCTACCAAGTCCATAGCGAGTCACAAGAATCTTATCGAAGTCGAGCGCGGGGTTGCTGAACAGGATCTCTTTTTTAAGAGCGAGTGCTTTTTCTGCATTTGCAATTGCTTTAGAGTCGTTGTTATAGATATCTCCGAATCCGCTGTTAGAGATTTTCAACAGCTCGTCCATTTTGGCTTGGTATTTTGCCTTATCGTAGCCTTTAGCGTCGCTGAAATCTGCGTATGCATCCTTGATAGCTTTTACATTAAGCCATTCGAGTTGGTCTTGAATCGAGCGAATTTGGTTTGCTTCTTCTTCGAGTTTGATGTAAGCAGCAAATTTGGCAAGTTCGGTTGGCAATTTCTCGATTTTTGCCAGCTCAGCGTCAATGTACGAGCTTGATTTGAGTTGTTTGGCAACATTTTTAATTGCGCCAATTTCTGCGGCAAATCCTGGAGTGGTCATCCAATCTGAACCATTAATGCCGAACAATTTAAAGACTTCGGTAGACTGAGGAACGTTTTTAGCAAGAGTTTCAGCCTCGGTAATTCCGCTTGTTGGCAGCACTTTGAAAACAGCAGTACCAGTGGCGCTACCATTATCAATACCAATGTCCGATTTGAAACGAACGATGTCACGACCTTTGAGGTCAACCACAAGTAGTGAATTGGCGTGCGCTAAAACTCCGTGGGTGTATTTTTTTGCACCGATCGAGAAAGGTCTTCCCGAGAAGTTAGTACCCAAGCGGAACCAACCACCATCTACGTTTCGCACCTTAAATTTCTCATCTTGTAGGCGGTACTCTTTGCCATTTTTGTCGACAAGAACTGCATCCGCCCACACTGCGTGGTCGTAGTCGTTGCCATCGGTGGTTGCCCACGTTGAGATTACCAGCTCGTTCACTCCAGTAATATCCAAGTTCACGTCTACGGGCTCATCCTTAGATGTGAATTCTTTAGATACAAAAGGCAGGGAGGCTGGTATGTTCTCAGATATTGCTTTTTTTGCAGCAAGCATCTGAGCCATCCAATCATTTGCTACACCTTTCTTGGATTGTGCCCACGATAGCGAAACACTCAACGCAAGAAAAAGTGTGACTAATACTCTTCTGATTTTCATAGTTGTTGTTGTTTTGGTTTGTATTATTGTTGTTTTTTGCTCATTCTACTCACTCTCGGCGCATAGGATTTAGACTTAAAATTCAGCATAATCCACCACAATACAAAGATATAGAATTTTTTTAATATTTCACAACTCCAAATGCCATTTTCGCCTATAAAAAGCGGTTTTTGTAGCAAAAAATCACAACGACCGACAAAAACACATAGCCAACAGAACTGTCCAGTACAAGGCGGAGTTCTACTCCTTCAGCAAAGATGCCCTGTGAGCGCTCAAATAGCGTTCAATACGCTCGAGCACCTCGGGATACTGCTCGGCAATGTTGTATCGCTCAGATGGATCGACGGCAACGTTATAGAGCTCGGGGGTGGAATAAACCACCTTGTCGCCACGGGTGTAGGTGGGCTTTGTGGCGTAGATAGCCTTATAATCCCCCACACGCACAGCATAGACCTCATCGGAGCGATAAAAAACGAAACCCTCGCGTGGAGAAACGGCACCATGCTCGAAAGTTGGAAGCAGAGACTCTCCATCATAAATATCGCTCGCACTAAGCTCTGTTGCAACCAGCTCGGCAATAGTGGGCAGAATATCGAGCGTAGAGCCCATATCGGTTACCAACTGCGGCTTGATCATCGAGCCCCACACAATAAAAGGGACTCTAAAACCACCCTCATAGGCCGAGGCCTTACCCTCGCGCAGCACGCCGGCGCTACCGCTCTCATATTTAGTAATCAACCAAGGGCCATTATCCGATGAGAATATCACCAAGGTATTCTCGGCCAGACCACTCGCTCGGAGTTGCTCCATAATCTGCCCAACGCTCCAATCTATCTCCTCCACCGTATCGCCATAGCGACCGCCTGCCGAGCGACCCTCGAACTCCTTGCTCGAATATATCGGAATATGGGGCATAGGGTGGGCAAGCATCAGAAAAAAAGGTTTATCGCGGTGACGACTTATAAAATCACAACCGTACTGGGTGAACCTGCGAGTGAAGAGCGATTGGTCGGACTCCCACTCAATTATCTTGTCACCATCATAGAACGGGAGCTTGTTGCTGTAATTCATGTTGCCGAGCAGGTGTTGCTCCTTTGCACTCATATCGTTGGAGTAGGGTATGCCATAGAAAAGGTCAAAACCGTGGCTCAGTGGCAAATTTTCGGGCTTTTGGTGCCCAAGGTGCCACTTTCCCACCAGCGCAGTGGCGTAGCCCGCCTCTTGCAACAACTCCGCAATGGTTATATCCTCGTGTGGTAAGCCGCCAGGTGTTTCGGGAAAGTAGACATTATGCTGGCCATTACGCACAGGGTATTTTCCCGTGTACAGCGCTGCACGTGAGGGCGTAGAAACCGATGCGCCAACATAAAACGAACTCCACTTCTGCCCCTGAGTGGCAAGCAAATCGAGGTGCGGGGTTTTAATCGAGGGGTTGCCATAGCAACTCAAGTCACCATAGCCTAAGTCATCACAATAGATTATGACGATATTCGGCCTGTTTTTATCGCCGGGAGCATCGCCACTGGGATATAGAGGGCGAGCTACTGTCGTGGGGACAGCAGCAGCTAATGAGCCTGCAAGTATCGCAATGTGGTTTTTATGCAGCATTTGGCGGTCGTTTGCTCTTAATTCGCCATGAGTTCGCAATATAATTGTCGCAACTCCTCGACAGTAGCATAGGCATAGTTGTTAGCAGAGCTAATCTGCGAATCAACATCGCTGAAATTTAGTGCACACCACTGAGGATGAATCACATACCTATCACCCCTGATTTCTGTTCGGTGAGCCTCTCTCTGGGCTACCATCACCACACTCAGAGCATCGCCAGGGCGCAGCCCCACTATGCGTTGCTCTATGTCGGGGGCAACGGCCGTGGCAATATCACCTATACGATATGCCTTGCAGCGAGGGGCATAGATTTCACCCGATAGGGTGTCGCTACATATCGTCTCAATCACAAAGTCTGCACACTCACTATCTCGCATCAAAAAACGAGTCATTCCAGCATCTGTAATAGGGATATGCCCTAACTCTGAGGCCTTCTGCTCGAAAAGCGTGAAAATAGAGCCGCTCTTGGCTATGATGTTCCCAAGGCGAATCACGCAGGTTTGAATTACACCCGCCTTAGCGGCATTGACCACCAGTGCATCGGCAAGCAATTTCGAGGCTCCATATACGCTATTCACCTCGGATGCCATATCCGTTGAGATGTACACGTAGCGTTTCACACCACAGCGTATGGATTCATTCAGCGAAGTAAACGTACCGTGGTAGTTAATCTCCACGCACTCTTCGACTCTCTCTTCGCACTTTGCCACGTCCTTCATCGCGGCGCAATTCACCACGACATCGAAGCCGCTGTAATCCTTAAAAGTCAGGATATCGCCCGATATATGTTTTGCATTTTCAGTATTTAGTTCCCTGCGAGATAGAGTAGTGACATCGTGGCCGCTGAGTCGTTGGCAGAGCATCTTGCCGAGTCTGCCGCTCCCGCCGATAAGTAGTATTTTCATTTTGTTGGTGGTTGATTTTCGGAATTTATATAATCACAAAGATAGTATTTTTTTTGTTATGGGTTGTGAATAATTTAGAACAATGGGGGAGGGGGGGGCTTTGTGTTATTTTTTATGCGGGCAAAGCGGCGGCGGGTGGCGGGTGGCGAGTGCCCTCGCTGGGCTATTGTTTTGGTTACTCTGGT
>CAYJIF010000081.1:0-7239 GCA_964370175.1 uncultured Rikenellaceae bacterium | reverse complement strand
TAGCTATCCATTCTGCCCGCAGTAGTGGGGCCGAACGAACCACTTGCCATTCCCGTTGGGGTTTTGGCTGGGCCTGCATAGTAGACTGGGTGGTTCTTGAAGTATTCGGGCATAGGTTCGCCAGCTTCCAAGCGGCGGTTGATCTCTGCGTGAGCAATATCACGAGCCACGATGAGTGTTCCGGTGAGTCTTAGGCGAGTCTTAATGGGGTGTTTGGCGAGCTCCGCACGCAGGTAGTCCATACCCTTGTCCAGATCAATATCCACTGGCTCGCTCATAATCGGCGGTTCGGTAGGCATGAATCGTGCGGGGTTCTTTTCGAGTTGCTCGAGGAAGATACCCTCTGGGGTGATTTTACCCTTGATGTTTCTGTCCGCCGAGCAGCTCACACCAAGACCCACTGGGCAAGATGCCGCGTGCCTTGGCAAACGAATTACCCTTACGTCATGCACCAAGTATTTTCCGCCGAATTGCGCTCCAACACCGCTGTCCTGACAAATTTTTAGGATTTTTTCTTCCCACTCCGTGTCTCTGAAGGCACGACCACCATCATTACCGCTCGTTGGCAAGTTGTCGTAGTAGTGCGCCGATGCCTTTTTAACCGCTGCGAGGTTAGCCTCAGCCGACGTGCCGCCAATCACCAACGCAAGGTGATAGGGAGGGCATGCCGAAGTCCCCAAGTCCTTGATTTTCTCGCGGATAAAATTGCTTAGATTCTCCTCCGTAAGCAGGGCCTTTGTCTGCTGATAGAGGTATGTCTTGTTGGCCGAGCCACCACCCTTGGTCATGAAGAGGAATTTGTAGCTATTGCCCTGAGTTGCATAGATATCAATCTGTGCGGGGAGGTTTGTCCCTGAATTTTTCTCCTCGGTCATAGTGAATGGCACCACTTGCGAGTAGCGCAAGTTACGCTCGCTGTAAGTGTCATAGACCCCGCGCGAGAGCTCCTCTGCATCGCAACAGCCCGTGTAAACATCCTCACCTTTCTGTCCCACCACAATGGCAGTACCAGTATCCTGGCAAGTAGGCAGCTCGCCCTCGGCCGAAACCACTTGGTTAGCAAGCATTGTGTATGCCACAAACTTGTCGTTGCTCGAAGCCTCGGAGTCGTTAAGGATATCGGAGAGCTTCTGCAAGTGCGATGCACGCAGATAAAACGACACATCGGCAAAGGCCTCTTTGGCAAGCAGATGCAACCCCTCTGGGGCTACTTTTAAAATTGTTCTGCCGTCGCACTCAACAGTGCTAAGGTAATCCGTGGTGAGGAGTCTGTACTCCGTAGTTTCTGGCTGCGCTACCTCGAAGGGGGCTTGATACTTAAAACTCATTGTTGACAATCTTTATGTTATGTAATGTATTATTTAAAATAGTTCGAAACTTTTGGTCGCTCTGCAAAAAAAGGCCATAAAACTGCGCGTAAAATTAGAAATTATTTTTAACTTTACCCAACAAAACCAAAGAAAAATCAGGGTCTATGAATAGTAGTGTTATAATTGTGGCTGCGGGAAGCGGACTGAGGTGCGCGGCAGACACCCCCAAACAATTTGTGGAGGTGGGCGCAAGGCCGCTGCTCATGCACACCATCGAGGCCTTTGAAAACAACGTGCAAGAAATCATCGTGGTGGTTCCCAGCAATGGCGGGCGGAGTGAGTGGCAAAGACTCGTAGAGAAACACGGCTTTGGCACTGCACACAAGGTGGTAGAGGGTGACGCCGAACGCTTCTTGTCTGTAAAAAAAGGGCTTGAGGCGGTAAACCATAACACAGACATCGTACTCGTACACGATGGAGTCAGACCCTTTGTCACACCCGAACTCATTGCCAGAATGATTGCCGTGGTGCGAAATTGCGATGCCGCCGTGCCAGTAATCCCCGTGGTGGACACCCTGCGCAAAGTGAGCGGAGGAGTGTTGAGCCGCTCGGAGGTGATGGCAGTGCAAACCCCACAGGCGTTTGGGTACGAGGTGCTGAAAAGAGCGTACGAACAACCCTACAACCCTGGATTCACGGACGATGGGTCGGTGGTCGAAAGCGCTGGCTATGAAATCGAAATGGTGGAGGGCGAAAGTTCAAACTTCAAGGTAACCACCCCCGCCGATATGATTATCACAAAAAAATTACTCGAAAAACTATAAAGACCGCAACCACTATGAAAAGAATACTTGATACTCAGAACACTCTACTGACAACGTTTTTGGCAGAACTACGTGACGAAACCATACAGAAAGACTCCATGCGCTTTAGGCGCAACCTGGAGCGCATTGGCGAGGTTCTGGCATACGAAGTCGCCAAGACGCTGGGTTACTCGGCAAAAAAAGTAGTCACCCCACTGGGCGAGGCTGAAGTAATGTTAATGGACGAACAGGTGGTAATCATCCCCATACTGCGTGCCGCCGTGCCAATGAGCAACGGAATGCTCAACTACTTCGACCGCGCGGAAATGGGCTTTGTTGCGGCGCACCGCCACTATCGCAAAAAAGGCGAAATGGAGATTAAAGTAGAAAGCGTTATCACCCCCTCGCTTGAAGACAAAATACTCATAATCGTTGACCCGATGATTGCTACTGCCACATCGCTGGAACTCACCTACGAAGCGCTGATTGAAAAGGGCGGAGTACCAAAACATACGCATATTTGTAGCGCCATCTGCTCGAAAGAAGGGGTGGAAAATCTTGACGCACTGCTCTGTACGGGGCGAACAACGCTGTGGACAGTGAGTGTGGATGACGAAATGACGTTGAAAAATTACATCGTACCAGGTATTGGCGACACGGGCGACTTGGCCATGGCAGCAAGTTGTAGATGCGTTAGGAGCTCCGCGCTGGGCTCACAGAACCTCCCTTTCGCTTAAAAGCTACTTTGCACCCAAGCTCACCCCCCCACATCTCTTCTTGCACTCGCACTGCCGCTCCTTGCGGGGTCGGGCACGTTTTTGAGGGTCGGAGCATTGTATTCTATCTTTTATTTGTTAAATTTGCACCCCACCGCAAAACAACAACACTCTACCTTTTCTCGATAAAACATGATAGGACTACTATTCGGCTCATTCGACCCCGTTCACAACGGACATCTCTCAATTGCTCGCTGGGCACTCGACCAAGGTGGTTGCACGGAGGTGTGGATGGTGCTGAGCCCCCAAAACCCTATGAAACACAGCTCGGCCGCACCCTACCACCACCGCCACGCAATGCTGGCACTGGCGCTACAAGGCGAGTCAAATATCAAGATTTGCACAGTGGAGGAGAACCTAAGCGCGCCGTTCTACACGATAAACACCATCGAGCGGCTGGAGGAGCTCTACCCCGAAGAGCGTTTTGTGATACTTTGCGGCACGGACGTGAAGCAGAGCAACCACAAGTGGCATCGTGCCGAGGAACTGCTCAGCAAGGTCGATTTTGTGGAGTACCCGCGCTATGAGAACAACACCACCGCCTTTGTTGACGTGAGCTCTACGGAAGTGCGCCAAGGGTATAAAGAGCAGAGCGTTAGTCCGCTTGTGTGGGAGTATATCACCCAAAACGAAGTCTACGACCACAATGTGGAACGAGGCCGTGCTCTCTACAACCAAGGCGATATTGCTGGGGCGATAAACCAGTGGCGAAAATGCCCCGCGGGCAGCTCGAAATACAGCGAAGCGCAAACACTCATTGAACTTGCAAACGACATAATGGCATTCCGCCACAACGACATTTACAACCCCTAAGCAGCAAGAACAATACAGAAAACAAAGAAAACGATGGGACGAATTTTGGCAATAGACTTTGGCAGCAAACGGGTGGGGCTTGCAGTGAGCGATCCTCTGCGCATTATTGCTCAGCCGCTCACCACTATCAGCTCGGGCGAGTGCCTCGACTACCTTGAAGGGTACTTCGGCACAGAACAAGTGCAGGAAGTTGTCATCGGAATCCCGACTCAGCTTGATGGCACACCGAGCGATTCGATGCGATTCATAGAGCCGTTCATCGGGCGATTCAAAAAGCGATTCCCCGATATGCCGCTGAAAACCGTGGAGGAACGAGGCAGCTCTGTGGAGGCTCGCCAGGCAATGATTCTGGCGGGGGTGCAGAAGAGCAAACGCAGAGAAAAAAATGGCATTGTAGACCGCACCGCTGCGGTGATTATACTGCAACGACACATGGAAACGTTATAAGGCCATAAAGACAAAGATAAAAGAAACAGACACAGTAACACTTTAAAGCGCATAGACAGACAGCAATTATGATACTACCGATTTACACCTACGGAAACGATATTCTAAAGAAAGAGTGCAGAGAAGTCACCCCCGAGATGGAGGGCATCGACAAACTCATCGAAAACATGTTCGACACCATGTACGGAGCCGATGGCATTGGGCTCGCCGCGCCACAAATAGGGCAAGACCTGCAACTTTTCGTCTGTGATATTGAGGCGGTTTTGGACGAAGAGCCAACCGAGGCACAACCCTACAAAAGAGTCTTTATCAATGCCGAAATCACAGAGAGTTCGACCGAAACTGAACCCTACAACGAAGGATGCCTGAGCCTCCCCGGTATCAACGAAGATGTGGTGCGCCCTGTGTGGGTGGAACTCAGCTACCAGAACGAGAATTTTGAACAAAAGACCGAGCGTTTCGAGGGCATGTGGGCAAGAGTCATTCAGCACGAGTACGACCACACCCAAGGCAAGGTCTTTAGCGACAGGCTCTCGCCACTCAAACGCCAGCTACTGCGCTCGAAGTTGCAGAACATGGCTCGTGGCAAATTCACCGCCAAGTATCGCTGCCAGTAGCACGCCGCCTGCACTCTGGCTCGCTTAATTCAACTCCAAGAGCTACACAAGGCGACGAGTCGAAAGCTCGCAACCCTCTGCCGTGCGTTGTGTCGAGAGGTCTACGCCCTCAAGAAGCACCACCCCTGGGGTTTTGCCCACCTCGAAAGAACCGATAGTAGCCTCCGCCTTCAACCCCTTTGCTCCTCCGAGCGTTGCCCATCTCAGCACCGTTGCCAACGGCAGGGTGGGATTATCGTTGAGTAGTCGCTCGATTTCGCCCGCCATCGAGAGCTTGTGGTTCGAGGTCAGCGAATCGGTGCCTATTGCCACATTCACGCCGCACTCATCCAGCAACGCGGCAGGAGCCAACGCCCTCTCGATATAGTAATTGCTAAGCGGACAGATGACAAAAGTCACGTCGGTGAAGTAGTCGGTGAGCATCTTCAGCTGTTCCCGGGTAATCAGAGTGTTATGCACCAATAGCAAAGGCGTGTCAGGCCTCAACGATGCCACTAAACGCTCTGCGTGGCCGCCATAGTGCAGAAAATCTGGGGTCATATCCCAATAATCGGCAACGAGTTCGTACATTGCCCCCCGTTTGTCGAAATAGTCAAGCTCATCGCGTGTCTCCATGAAGTGTATCGAGAGGCGAGCAGAATCACTACTCTTCTTGAACAGCGCATCGCCCACCATGTAGGTCGAATGAGGCGAAGGCGAGATGGAGAGTCCCAGTTCTGTGGCTGGAGCCATGTGCGAGGTCGCTCGCTCGAAATACTCGTCCACAGCGTCGGGGGTAGGCATGTTGAAATACTCAGCATAGGTGTGGTAGAGGATATTGCTGGTGCTCTTGGCATGGAAACTCGCCACACCGTTGGAAATATCGCAAAGCCCTTGCACCCCTTCGCTCCACATCTTTCTGTCCTCGGCAGTAGCTCTGTCCTGCTGCAGCTGCTCGCTATAATCGCCCCTCACCGAGGTGATATCCTTGATGAACTGCGCCAATCCACCCTCCTCTGCAACTGCACCTTGCAGGTAACTCAGCTCCAAGTGGCAGTGGGCATTGACCATTCCCGGAATCAGCACTCCCGAATAGTACTCCACGCCAGCCATCGAATCGAGCCGCTCGACTGCGCTCTGAAAATCAATGATTTGCCCCTGTTCATCGAGGGTCAATAGTGCATCTTTTATCAACTCGCCGTTGTGTGCCAGTGCCATGGGCGCTGCTATCTTACGATATTTCATTCTTTTTCTTAGTTTATGGGTATAGATTTTTTGTATCTCTGTGAGATGATGACAAGGCGAGATAGAGAAAGACAGCAGAAACTACAACTCATAGAAAGTCGAGAAAAGTTTCTTGTCATTCTGCACGTCACTGCCCAGCGTAGTGAGCATATCGCCCACAATAGCCGCATTCATCCCGATTTTTAGCGCCTGCTCCACCGCCTCTTTGGTGAGTTGGCGGCGGCCTGCTGCAAACCTTAAGTGTGCTCGCGGGTGGATAAGCCTAAAGAGCGCCATAGTGCGCAGAATCTCGTCTTGGCTCAGTCTCTTTGCCTGCTGCATTGGTGTCCCCGATATGGGTTCGAGCATATTGATGGGAATGGACATCACCCCCAGTTCTCTGAGTACAAACGCCATCTCTATGCGTTGCTCCATAGTTTCACCCATGCCGATTATACCCCCCGAGCAGATTTTCATGCCAACTCCATGAGCCGACTTCAGAGTCTTTATTTTATCGTCTATGGTGTGTGTGGTGCAAAGTTTAGCAAAATAGCTTGGTGCCGTCTCCAAGTTGCAGTGGTATCGCTCCACGCCAACCTCCTTGAGCTCACGGAGTTGCTCCTGGTCGAGGAGCCCGAGTGAGGCGCAAATTTTCAGAGCGGTTTTCTGTTTCAGGGTCTTTACTGTCTTCAGAATTTCGGAAAATTCGCTACCCACCTGGCTATGGCCACTGGTCACTATCGAAAAACTGCCAACCCCTTGTTCTTGTACGATTAGTGCTTGGCGCACCACCTCACTTTCGCTAACCAGTGGGTAGGTTGCTACCCCCGTTTTAAAGTGAGCGGATTGGGCACACCAAGCACAATTCTCGCTACAAAGCCCCGAACGGGCATTGATGATAGAGCACATATCAAAGCGCCTTGGGGCGCACTGTTGTGTCACCTCCTGAGCGGCGGCAAAGAGCTCCGAGTCGCTCACCTCACCGCTGCACTCCAAAATCTCTTGGAGCGTTGCCTCCCCGCCCTCTAATATCTTCTCTTTGAGCTGCTCTATCATCGTGTAAAAATATTAATTTCTATGTGTTCATACCGCCGCAGCAGTTGATAACCTGTCCGCTAACGTATGCCGAGAGGTCGCTGGCAAGGAATACACACACGCCTGCCACATCCTCTGGAGTACCGCCTCTGCGAAGTGGAATTTTCGATGCCCATTCGGCACGCACCTCTTCGGGCAGTTGGTGAGTCATCTCCGTAACGATAAAGCCTGGAGC
>CAYJIF010000080.1:583-7421 GCA_964370175.1 uncultured Rikenellaceae bacterium | reverse complement strand
CCCTCGCCGGGGAGGGCGCGCTTACGCCGCGCGGGCGGTGCCTGCGGGCACACCGTTTGGAGTTTCGATACATTTTCACGCCATTAGAGCAAACAAAAACAAATGCCCAGCGGGGGCACCCGCCGCCGCGCGGGCGGGGTCAGAGACCCTTTTGATTGGTTGCATCGATAGAAAAACAGAAACAAATGTCCAGCGGGGGCACCCGCCACCCGCTGCACATACTACAAAGAAATCTGCATCATATCATAACCCAACTCAACACCCAACGGCATCGAACTCTGAACCTCCGCATAAAGCCCAATATTATGAGAACAATGAGTAAAAACAGCCCTGCGAGGAGCTACCTCCTCCACCACTCGCAACGCCTGAGCCAAAGAAAGATGAGAAACATGCTCCTTATGACGCAAAGCATTCAACACCAACACATCACACCCCCTCACCCGCTGCAACAGAACATCCGTCATCTCGCTCGCATCCGTAATATAACAAAGCCCCCCGATTCTATAACCAAGAATAGGCAATCGACCGTGCATAACCCCCAACGGCTCGACCTCCACCCCCCCAACTGTAAAACACTCCCCCACCTCAACCTCATTCACCTCCACCTCTGGCACTCCTTGATAGCGAACATCACGCGGCGTGAAGGCATAGTGGTAGTCATGGCGTACAGATTCCGCCACACGAGGCAAGGCATAGAGTTGGATTGGTGCACCTTGCAGGTAATTATACGTCCGCAGGTCATCAATCCCACCCGTATGATCCTTATGTTCATGTGTGAGTAGCACGCCATCAATGCGCCTCACCCCCGCCCTCAACATTTGGTAGCGAAAGTCAGGGCCTGCATCAATGAGAATGTTCACACCCCCGACACTCACAAGTGCCGAGGTGCGCAAACGTCTGTCTCTAAAGTCCGAAGAGTGACACACCTCACAATCGCAACCAATCACAGGGACTCCCAGCGACGAACTGGTGCCCAGCAATGTCACAACCATGCTATTTTGTGTACTCACAATTTCTGTTGCTATGACAAGGATAATTCCTTTTTGATAACCTCGATTTTAGCCTCCAGCTCACCATTCACAGCCTCATAATTTTCGACACTATCCAGCATTCCACGCACTCCGAAGTAGAATTTAATCTTTGGCTCCGTTCCACTTGGGCGCACCGAAACAATAGTGCTATCCTCGCTCACAAACTGCAGCACATCGCTCTTAGGGAGGTCGATAACCTCTTGTACGCCATTAACCCACTTCTTGCTCACGCTATAATCTCTCACCTCCACAATCTTGCTACCAGCAAGGCTTGCAGGCGGGTTTTCTCTAAAGTTCTTCATCATAGTTTTTATCTCCTCGACTCCTTGCTGCCCGCCACGAGTGATGGATAGCAGAGATTCTTTGAAGAGGCCGTACTGCACGTATATTTCCATGAGCAACCCCCACAGACTCTTATCATGGCTCTTAGCCCATGCAGCACATTCGGCAGCCATTGCGAGCGATGCAACTGCATCTTTATCCCTCACGCTATCCCCCACCAAGAAGCCGTAGCTCTCCTCACCGCCGCAGAGAAATTGCTCACTGCCTTGGGTGCGATGGATGATATCTGCAATGAATTTAAAGCCCGTGAGCACGTCGTAGTGTTTCACACCGAAGCTCTCTGCAATTCTTATGAGCAGTTCGCTGGTCACCACTGTTTTAACCACAAATTCATTCCCCTGGAACTTACCTTGTTCTTTCCAGCGGTGCAGAATATAGAAGGTCAGCAGTGATGCGCATTGGTTGCCGTTGAGGAGTCTAATTTTGCCATCAAAATCACGCACAGCAATTGCTTGCCTATCGGCATCGGGATCGGTCGCCATCACAAGGTCAGCGCCAATTTCGTTTGCCAAATCCACCGCCATTTGCAGAGCAGCGGGCTCTTCGGGGTTGGGCGATTTCACCGTAGGGAAGTTACCATCAGAGACGGCCTGCTCCTCAACAACCGACACGTTCTTGAAGCCATAGGCCTCCAGTGCCATTGGCACGAGTTTCACACCCGTTCCGTGAATCGGCGTATATACGATTTTCAGGTCATTGTATTCGGCCACTGCCTCTGGGCTCAGCGACAGGGCTTTTATCATATCGATGTATTTCTGATCAACATCCTGGCCTACCATCACAATTTCGCCTTTCGAGAAGTCGCGTTGAACTTGGCTCATGCTCTCAATGGCATTAACCTCGGCAATGATATTTTTGTCATGCGGGGCAATTACTTGGCCTCCATCAGCCCAGTATGCTTTGTAGCCATTATATTCTTTGGGGTTGTGCGAGGCGGTCACCACCACACCACTTTGACACCCAAAGAGGCGAATCGCATAGCTAAGCTCTGGCGTTGGGCGCAGGCTCTCGAAGAGGTAGACTCTAAAACCGTTTGCTGCAAAAACCTCGGCAGTAGTGCGCGCAAACAGCTCGCTATTATTTCTACTGTCATAGGCCACAGCGACCTTTATCTCTCCCTGCACCTCTTTTTTGAGGTAGTTGGCAAGCCCCTGGGTCGCCATGCCGATGGTGTAGATATTCACGCGGTTTGTGCCTGCCCCCATAATGCCTCGCAACCCGCCCGTACCAAACTCAAGCGTGCGATAGAAACGCTCGGTGAGTTCTTTTTCGTCATTCTCGATTAGTGCTTTCACCTCGGCACGTGTTGCCTCGTCATAATCTTCGCTCAGCCAACTCTGAGCACGGTTCATTATAGTCTTTTCCATAGTTCTGTTTAATTTTTATGTGGTTTTGAAAATTTTGTTTTATCTATGATGGTACATTACAATTCGATAAGGTCTTCAATCGCAGCCCAGTGTTCAGGAGTCATGCGCCCTGGTTGGAATAAGCACACGGCCTCTGCTCCGCCACTAATAGAACCCAACACGGCCTCTCTCATTTCGCTTGGCACGAGTCCATGACCTTCGGGATCTTTAATCTGTGCTTTTTTGTCGGGCTGTCCGCAAATAAACAGGCCACTATATATAGGCATACGCCCCGCTACGCTGTCGGCGCTTTCTTTGTTGATTTCGTAGAGCCACTCTGGCCCTTCGAGATAGAAGTCGTTGTAGTTCATAGGCAGCACAATATCCAGATTCCATTCATCCCAGGCTTGGCGCACCATTTTTTTCGACAGCGATGGGCCTGGGAATACTGCAGCTGTTATTTTTTTGCCAGTCTTGTGAATTTCCTCAGCGAGGCGGTTCACAAAACGAGTCAGCACATCCTCTCGGAATTTCGCCCACTCTCTGTTGTACTGAGCACTATCTCCAAGGGCAAGAATATCCACTCCCGTAAGTTCTTTGAAATCGCCCACGCACTTCTCGCAGTAGCAGTAGTCATAGGGCGAGTACTCCTGATCCATCACCAAGCCATACTTGTCCCACAACCCGCGCGCAAGTATCACATCGGCATAGCGAATATAATCGAGATGAATACCGTCCACCTCAGGGATTTGCGCCAACGCCACGTATTTCGGAGCGAGGTAATCATAAACCTCCTCTTTGTTGGGGCACAAGAAGTTGTAGTAGCCAACAAACGCTGGACGCTCCAGCGCCGAGAAACCCTCACGCGAGACCGCATACCACGAAGAATCAATCCCCTCGCCACGCTGCAACATTGTAGGAACCCACGTATAGAACTCCATACCCTGCGCTTTAGCTGCTTGGGCCGCTTTAGTCGTATTTTCAACATTAAAGCCCGTACCATAGAAAACCCCCTGGATGTGATTTTCTCTGAGGTTCTCGAATTGCTTTGCCAATGAGTCTACATCAAACCCGCCTCGAGGAGCGTTCTCCCAGCCATAAACTCTAATTTTGGAACTCTGCTCCGATGCGCACGAAGCAAAAACAAATGCAATGGCAATCAAAATCACGCCACGCGTCAAAAAAAACTTTTTCATATCTATTTTTTCATTAATAATTTCATATCATCCACGATAAAACTGCATGCCCCCCCCTATAAAACATCTTGGCAACCTTTACTAAAAAAGTCAAAAATTGCGCCACATTTCACCATCATATTACACCAGTAGCAGGCGGTGTAACACTGCTCAAAGATAATGTTTTTTTCTTAATTAACGACACGAATTGAAGCTAAAAACACACTCTTTCATTCACTACAAAACAACAAATTCAACATAATGTAATTTTGAATAAAAAATACAAAAGACAGCCTCAAACACGTGAAAAACAAAGCACTACAGCCTATATGTTTGACTTTCAGCATGTTACAAAAATGTAACATGCTAACGAATTATCATTCAGGCACTTAACCCCGCTATTTAAAGACATGCTTTACACCCGAACATGCAAGAATTCAGCAAAATAAAGCCTCCACGAACAGCCCTAAAATATTTATAGAAAAACAATTCGAAAAAACAATACAAAAATAATTTTTTTTATATTTTTTTACCATCATATTTGCACTGTCATCTAAGCGCCCACCCCCACCAAAAGAGGCACAGACACATACAGGTAACACTGATTGCCTCGAACCAAAATACATAGAAAAAAAATTCGACGACTCGACTAATTAAACAGTTGGAGCCGACTTTTTAGCCTCAAACCTCAAGGCCGCAATAAAACGGTACGCAATGTGGCGGAGCGCTATAGCAAAGATGGCAACAATAATATAAAACCGCATATTTATACAAAATTACTATAAATATTATAAAGAAACAAACAAAACAAGATGCTAGCAAGCCAAGAATATAAAACTATGTGGGGCGATTGCCTGAAAGCCATAGAGAAAAACTGCTCAGAGGAGGAGTTCTCTAAATGGTTCTCTGTGCTCGAACCCATATCGTTCGAGGAAGGCGTGCTACGACTCTCTGTGCCAAGCCGCTCGCACTGCGAACACATAGACAGAAACTACATCCCCACAATTCGACCAATTATTCGCAATAGATTCGGAATCCAAACCCGACTCCAATACGCTATTCCCGACAATAGCAACGAAAATACAGCGAATAAAACAGAAGTCAACGCAAAAGCATCTAATACTAAATTCCAGAACCCCTATGTTATACCTGGAATCAAGAAAAACGAACTCAACCCTCAGCTCAATGCGAAATATCGCTTCGAGAACTATATTGAGGGAGATTGCAATCGTTTAGCCCGCTCGGCGGGTCGCACCATAGCGATGAACCCAGGCACAACGGCATTCAACCCGCTGTTTGTGTTCGGAAATTCGGGGCTCGGAAAAACACACTTGGTTCACGCCATCGGAAACGAAATCAAAGCTCGCAACCCAAAAGTACGAGTACTTTATGCTGGCTGTGACGAGTTCCAGAGGCAGTTCCAGAACGCTACTCAAAAAGGCGAAATTAACGATTTCATATACTTCTACCAAACAATCGACGTGCTTATCATTGATGATATTCAGGAGATAGCAGGAAAAACGGGGACTCAGAACGTATTTTTCAATATTTTCAAGCACTTAAAGATGCTCGGCAAGCAGATAATTCTGACGGCCGATCGCCCACCGGTAGAACTCAAAGGCATTGAGGAGAGGCTCATCACGCGTTTTAAGTGGGGTCTGACAGCCGAGCTTACGCCGCCTGACTACAAAACACGACTCGCCATTCTGAACAGCAAAGCCAAGGAGATGAACATCAACATCCCAGGTGAGGTGATTGAGTTCTTGGCCGAGAATATCAAAGCTAATGTTCGTGAGCTTGAGGGGGCGCTCACATCGATTGATGCTAATGCAAAACTTTTAGGACGTAAGATTTCGTTGGATTTGACGCGCTCTATTATGCGTAACATCGTGAGTTTCACCCTTAAGGAGATAACCGTGGACAATATTTTGGAGCTAGTGGCTTCGGTGATGGGTGTTGAGGTCGAGGATTTTTCATCTAAGCGCAAGACTCGTGATATTGCTACGGCACGTCAGGTTGCCATGTACATCTGCAAGGAGCACACTAAGACTACGCTCACTTCAATTGGGGAGTTGTTTGGTGGCCGCACTCATGCTACTGTGATGTATGCTTGCAAGACGGTCGAGAATCTCATTGCCACTGACAAGCTAATCAAGAGCAAGGTGGAGGAAATTCAGCGCAAGTTGCAGTATTAGTGCGACTCTCCGCCGCCCGTTGGGCATATATATCCTAACCAATCAGCACAACAAATCAAATGGGTCTTTGACCCCGCTTGCACGGTGGCGGGTGGCGGGTGCCCTCGCTGGGCAATTGATTTTGTTTGCTCTGCTTGTGTAAAAATGTATCAAAACTCCAAACGGTGTGCCCGCAGGCACCGCTCGCGCGGCGGCGAGTGCCCTCGCGGGGCATTTGTTTTTGTTTTTCTACCGGCACAATAAATCAAAAGGGTCCCTGACCCCGCCCGCGCGGCGTAAGCGCGCCCTCCCCGGCGAGGGGAGCTAGTGCTGGCTCTCGCAAACTAAAAACGCTCAAAACGAAATTACCCGAAGGAAATTTCGTAAATTTAAAATCCGCCCCGCCGGCGAGGCGGATAGAGCAAATCAGCACTAAGTCTTACTCCTGAATATTCAATTAAATGCGAAGCATTTGCGGGATGCCGCCGCCCCAACGCGGCAGATCGCCATTTCCTCGCTATCGCTCGAAAATCAGCATTCTCCCGCCGGCGGCATCCAAAAAATAGGTTTGTCGCATATAATCGAAATATAAATAATATGGTGCAACATATTGTGCGTAGCACGCGGGATGCCGCCGCCCCAACGCGGCAGACCGCTATTTCCTCGCTACGCTCGAAAATTAGCACTCTCCCGCCGGCGGCACCCAAAAAATAGATTTGTCGCATATAATCGAAATATAAATAATATGGTGCAACATATTGTGCGTAGCA
>CAYJIF010000080.1:0-483 GCA_964370175.1 uncultured Rikenellaceae bacterium | reverse complement strand
CGCGGGATGCCGCCGCCCCAATGCAGCAGACCGCAATTTCTTCGCTACGCTTAGAAATTAGCGTTCCACCGCCGGCGGCATCCAAGAACTTCATAAAACCTGCACGTGTAAACTGCGTATAATATACCGAGCAATTCCTTTCGGATGCCGCCGGCGGTGGAACGCTGAAGAATGCGTCCGCAAGGGCGCAGAAAACAGCGGTCTGCCGCTCAGGCGCGGCGGCATCCCGCGTGCTTCGCACAATTTGTTGAACAAATAACAGTGGCTGCAAATTTCTATATGTAATTTCTGTACTTTTCGGGTGCCACCGGCGGGAGAGTGCTAATTTTCGAGCGATAGCGAGGAAATTGCGGTCTGCCGCTCAGGCGCGGAGGCATCCCGCAAACACTCTCGTGTTTAATTGAGTTGTGCGCTTAGTAGGGACGGTGGATTGCTCTATCCGCCTCGCCGGCGGGGCGATTTTTAAATTTACGAAATTCCCTT
>CAYJIF010000079.1:0-7752 GCA_964370175.1 uncultured Rikenellaceae bacterium | reverse complement strand
GGAGGGCGCGCTTACGCCGCGCGGGCGGTGCCTGCGGGCACACCGTTTGGAGTTTTGATACATTTTCACGCCATTAGAACAACCAAAACAAATGCCCCGCAGGGGCACACCGATTGGAGTTTCGCCACATTTTCACGCCATTAGAGCAACCAAAACAAATGCCCCGCGGGGGCACCCGCCACCCGCCACCCGCCGCCGCGCAAGCAGGGTCAGAAACCCTTGTGAGTGGTTGCACTACTAGAAAAACAAAAATAAAAATTTAGGAAAACAGAAATAAAAAACTATCTTTGTGAGGAATTTGGAATAGTATCGCTGCACACAAACGGTAGCGCCCCAAACATGTAGCGAACATAACGAAAAAAGGCAGATTATAGAATAAAAAACAATGGCAAAAGAGAAGAGTTACGCCGAACGAAAGAAAATAGCCGAGCAGAAAGCCCTAGCCGATGAACTTAGCGCCATCAGCCGCCAAGTTGGCCAGCACCCGCCCCAAGCCATTGAGCTCGAGGAGGCAGTGTTGGGTGCCATCATGCTGGAGAAAAACGCCCTACTGAACATTCAAGGCATACTCACCTCGCAGTCATTCTACCACGATGCTCACCAACTAATTTTCGCCGCTGCACAGGAACTCAACGCCAACATCCAACCCGTAGACCTCTACACCATTGGAGAACAACTCAAAAGAGAGGGCAACCTTGCAGCCATCGGCGGCATGGCATACCTTACCGACCTAACTCTGAAAGTTTCATCGGCAACGCACCTCGACTACCACGCCAAGATTGTTGCCCAGAAATACATCCAACGACAACTCATCACCGCCTCGAGCAAAATCCAAAAAGAGGCATTCAGTGACGACCAAGATGTGCAAGAGTTGGTCAACAGCGCCGAAAAAGCTATCTTCGAAATTGCAGAGGGCAACATGCGCCGTGACATGCAATCGAGTGAGGAGATAGTGTCCAAGGCGATGAAGATGATTGAAGATGCCGGCAAGCGCCCAGATGGCATGACTGGAGTCCCCACCGGTTTTACGGACATAGACAGGCTTACGCTCGGATGGCAGCCCTCCGACCTGATAATCATTGCCGCGCGCCCCTCGATGGGTAAGACCGCCTTTGTACTCTCAATGGCACGCAACATTGCGCTCGACCACAACAAAACAGTGGCATTTTTCTCGCTCGAGATGAGCTCCACTCAGCTCATGATGCGCCTTTTGATTGGCGAGAGCCAGCTCGACTCCAAGAAAATCAAGAGCGGTAAGCTATCGCCCGACGAATGGAAGCAGCTCGAAGCGGCCTCGCGCCCCCTCTCCAACGCCAAGCTCTATATTGACGACACCCCCGCACTATCACTATACGAATTTCGCTCCAAAGCTCGCCGACTCAAACGCAGCGATAATGTGGAGCTAATCATCATTGACTACCTGCAGCTAATGACTGCTGGCACTGCCGACAGCCGTGGCAACAGAGAGCAGGAGGTAGCACTCATCTCACGCTCGCTCAAAGCCATTGCCAAGGAGCTGGACGTGCCCATTATCGCCCTCTCGCAGCTCAACCGCTCGGTAGAGTCACGCGGAGGCAGCAAACGTCCGCAACTTAGTGACCTGAGGGAATCTGGCTCCATCGAGCAGGATGCGGATATCGTAGCATTTATCCACCGCCCCGAGTACTTTGGGCTCACGGTGACCGAAGATGACACCCCAACGGCAGGGCTTGCCGAAATCGTCTTTGCCAAGCACCGTAACGGCGAGGTGCGTACCGAAAAACTACGCTTCGTACACGAACAAGCAAAATTTGTAGACTGGGACGACACTGGCTTTGGCTCCATCAACACCGGCAGACAATTCTCCACCATAGACTCAACATCATTCAACAGCGCAGACTCCAGCGGACTCGACACTCTGAGCGCATCGCAAGGGCGGGTACAAATGCAGGACTACGGCCTTACCCCCCACGAGGATGACGATGTTGCACCATTCTAAGAAAATTCAAAACAACAACTTATACTAACACAACTCACAAAAAGACTATGAAAAAATCATTTTTTTTACTCTCCATCATGGCGGCGCTTACTATCGGTTGCGCAACCAAGAAGAGTGAACCTATTGCAATCATCCCTATGCCAGTAGAGATGAGCACTTCAGGTAGCAGCTACACTTTCACAACTCCGCTGACCATCGGCAGCCAAGGAGCGCAAGATGCGGCATACCTTAACGAGGCAACTGCCTATTACACAAAAGAGTTGAGCAAGAGATTTGCAGGCGAGATCACCAACGCTGGCGACTCTAACCAGGGGGACATCACCCTAAAGCACGATAGCCAACTCCCAGAGGAGGGCTACAGTCTGCAAGTTTCGAGCAACGGCATCGAAGTTACTTCGAGCAGCTATGCTGGTGCCGCATACGCACTGCAAAGCATCCTGCAGTTGATGCCTGCCGAAGTATACAGCTACGAACAACAAAAATCAGGTACGAGCTTCGAGCTACCAGGCGTTGAGATCAAGGATTCTCCTCGCTTTGGATGGAGGGGCATGCACCTCGACTGCTCTCGTCACTTCTTCCCTATCGATTCGGTATACCGCTATATTGATTACATGGCAATGAACAAGATGAACCGTTTCCACTGGCACCTCACCGACGACCAAGGCTGGAGAATGGAGAGCAAACGCTACCCACTGCTCAACGAAAAAGCTGCATGGCGAGTGGATAGAACCGACACTGTGTGGGATTCACGCAAGCCAATCGACAGAAGCAAAGGCGAAGAGGCTACATATGGCGGGTACTACACCCAAGAAGAGATAAAAGCTCTTACGGCTTATGCCAAAGAGCGTGGGATTATGGTAATCCCCGAGATTGAGATGCCGGGGCACACCTCTGAGGTCTTTGCAGCATACCCAGAGCTTAGTTGCCTGGGCACCGACCAGGAAGTAACTCCTGGTGGGTACTACCCAAAAACCATGCCTACTTGTTTTTGCGCTGGCAACGAAGATACCTTTACCTTTTTGGAAAACATACTGAGTGAAACTATGGAACTTTTCCCCGAGGCGGAGTATATCCACATCGGAGGCGACGAAGTTGATAAAACTTTCTGGGAGAATTGCCCTAAGTGCGCAAAGCGTATGAGAGAAGAAGGACTCAAGGACACTCACGAACTACAGAGCTACTTTATCAAGCGTATCGAGAAATTCATGAACTCTAAGGGAGTGCCTATCATCGGTTGGGACGAAATTTTGGAGGGCGGACTTGCACCAAATGCCACTGTGATGAGCTGGCAAGGAATAGCGGGCGGTATTGCAGCAGCGCGTGCTGGCCACGACGTAATTATGACACCAAACTCTCACCTCTACTTCGACTACTACCAGAACACCCCAGAGGCCGAGCCTCGTGCTATTGGCGGCTTTATCACCACCAAGCGAGTATATGGCTACGAACCAATCCCCGAAGCACTTACAGCAGAGGAGGGCAAGCACATCTTGGGCGTGCAGGGCAACCTGTGGACAGAATACATCCTGCACTTCAGCGGTGTGGAGTACATGACCCTACCACGTATGATGGCTGTTGCCGAAGTTGGTTGGACTCCACAGGAGATGAAAAACTGGGACGACTTCTCACGCCGCCTCTCGGTTAACTCCAAAAGACTCGCGGCAATGGGGGCAAACTACCACCCTGGCTCTACTGTTGTGGACTTTGCAACGAGCTACGACAAAGAGAGCAAAACATTCAACATAGAGATGATTAGCGAGATTTACGGAGCTGAGATTCACTACACCACCGACGGTAGCGAACCAACCACCGCCTCGACACTCTACACTGAGCCTATTACCATCGACAAGACGAGCGACATCAGAGCTATTATCGCTCTAGATGGCAAGAGCATCTCGAAAATCCCATCTCTGCGCACCATTGGCTACCACAAAGCAGTGGGCAAGAGCGTGAGCTACACCCACAAACCCTCGGACGCATACAATGGCAACAACGGCGCGGCAACTCTCATCGATGGTTTCAGCGGCACTGAACGTCACAACGATGGTTTTATGCAGGGCTTTAATTCTGCTGACTTTGATGCCACCATCGACCTGGGCGAAATCACCGAGATTACGAAAGTAACACCGTCTTTCATGCAGAGCGTGGGCACGTGGATATATCTGCCTCGCGAGGTGATTGTCTCGGTGAGCGACGACAACAAAACATGGCACGAAATTGGAAGAGCTACACACGACTTCGACCCCAATAAGGTGCAGGTTGTTCGTCATAAATTCGAAATTTCTGCACCCTCGGGCACTAAAAATCGCTATGTGCGCGTTGTTGGAGTAAATCCTCCCACTGCAATGGGGCTGCCAGGAGGTGGAACTGTAAACTGGATATTTGCCGATGAAATTTCTGTTCAGTAGCATATTACTATTATTAACTTGGGGCGGGGTCGATGCAAAATGCACCTCGCCCCAAGACTCCGTGGGGGGCGCTTACCATCCCACAGATGCAATGGGCCCCAAAATGGTACGACAACGTGTCAACCCTATCTTTGGGAACGAAAAAGAGGCAAATCAAATCATCAGTTTCATTGCCTCCAACCTGGTGTTGGAGTTTAGCGAGGAGCAGATCAAAAAGCTGGATGGTTACGTGGTGCTGAACTTCGTGGTCGACACCGCTGGCACCATCGGAAACCTACAGGTGAAAAAATCTTATAACATCTGGGTTGATTATGCAATTCTGGGAGCCATCAAGAATCTACCTCCGTGGGGAGTGCCATCGATGCGGCAAGGCGAGCCCGTTGAGCGTACTCACCAGGTAGTATTCTCGTTCGGCACGTACAGCAACCAAGGGCAAACCACCTATGGATTGCAAAACGAAACTATTGCTCAGAATACACAAGATGCCATCGATGAGCAACGGGCCGAATATGCTGCCAAACTCAAAGAGGAACACAACAAATGGCAAAGCTTTACGGACGTAAACTCCAAGCTGGAGTACGATATTCAAGATGGGCTGAGGCAAGAGGCACAGACTCTACAAGATGGCAGTGCGCTCGACAATCAAGGAGATTTCACTCCCAACACTCCCACAATATCTATCACCGAGCTTAATTAGAGCCACGGCGCTTCGAGAAGGACGACGACGAGGCTGACGATGCCGCCGCACCACGCCTACTGGATGCTGCTGCACGTTTGGGCTGCTGTGACTTACCCTTGAGCGAGGAAGATGCACTGCCACCACCACTCTTCTTTGAGAATTTTGTACCACCACCGCCACCACTGCCTGAGGGTGCATTGCCGCTGTTGCGATTATTCTTGTGATTTACGGGGCGACTATTGGAACGACTCGTCACACGCCTCTTGCTGCTCTCGTTGTCTGGGCGAGAAGCATAAGGAGTGCTACTCTTTGCAGTGCTAAGAAGCTCGTCTAATTCGCGCTGTTCGCCAGGCGTGAGAAAACGCCACTCGCCAACAGGGAGCTTGCCTAACGAGATATTCATGATTCGCACCCGCTGAAGCGCCACAACCTCGTAGCCGAGCTGCTCGCACATACGGCGGATTTGGCGATTGAGCCCCTGGGTCAACGTAATATTGAAAACAATCGGGGAGATCTGCTTGACGACACACTTTCGAGTCATGCGGCCGAGTATCGAGACTCCATCGCTCATTTTCTGAATAAAATCCTCAGTGATTGGCTTATCAACCTCCACTATGTACTCTTTTTCGTGCTTGTTCTCTACTCTGAGTATTTTGTTAACAATGTCGCCATCGTTGGTGAGCAGTATGAGCCCATAGGAATCCTTATCGAGCCTGCCGACATTGAAAACCCTCATCGGGAAGTTCACAAAGTCGATGATATTGCCTTTTTCGTTTCTATCCGTTGTGCAGACAATTCCAGCTGGTTTGTTCAGGGCTATGTAGACTCTGTCGGGGGCGTTGTCGAGCAAATTTCCATTAACTCGCACCTCATCCCCTGGGCGAACCTTGTCGCCGAGCGTTGCCACTCGTTTGTTGATGGTGACTTTGCGAGATTCGATATATTTGTCTGCTTGGCGGCGGGAGCACATTCCCGAATCGCTAATAAATTTATTAAGGCGTTGTTCCATGATTTGTTTTTTGATGTCCAGGGTTAAAGGAAGTGAGGTTAAAGTGAAAAAGGCGTGTGTGGGGGGGGATAAAGTGTTGCTATCTTAAAACAAAGGGGAGGTGGGTGGGGCTCAAAAAAGTGTTGCTATCTTAAAACAAAGGGAGGTGGTGGGCTCAATAAAGTGTTGCTATCTTAAAACAAAGAGAGGTGGGTGGGCTCAATAAAGTGTTGCTATCTCAAACAAAGAGGGGGCGACTCTAAAAAAGTCACCCCCTCTTTTTGGCTCCTCAACAAGGACTTGAACCTTGGACCCCCTGATTAACAGTCAGGTGCTCTAACCAACTGAGCTATTGAGGAATATTTAAAAATGTGGGTAGAGAAGTAAGAGAAATTTTTGAATTCTAATAAAAGAAAACAAATTAACCCCCATTATCTCTCCTACCGACTACCCACTATTGTAATGTACTATATTCATTTTCCGCCTCTCCAATCGCCCCCTCGTTTTGTGTGCCCAGGACTGGACTCGAACCAGCACGACGTAAACCGTCACTACCCCCTCAAAGTAGCGTGTCTACCAATTTCACCACCTGGGCAGTTTGGCCCCGACCGCGTATCCATCACCACATTTCCGCCTTACGGGAGGACAAATATAGAAAATAATTTTTTAATAATCATAATTTTTTCGGTATTTTTTTTTAACTTTGCAGTGCTAAAGCAATCAAAACGAAAGAAAATCAAATAGTTATGATAAATATTATTTTTCCTGACGGAAGCAAAAGAGAGTACCAAAAAGGGGTAACTCCCATAGAAATTGCCCAGAGTATCTCACCAAGACTTGCAGCAGAAGTGCTCGCCGCTACGGTGAATGAACAGAGCTACGACCTGCAAAAACCCATTACCGAAGATTCAACACTAAAACTACATAAGTGGGATGACGAAGAAGGTAAGCAAGCTTTCTGGCACAGTTCTTCGCACTTGCTTGCGGCAGCATTGGAGGAATTGTACCCAGGCATTAAGTTTGGCATTGGCCCCTCAATCGAGGTCGGATTCTACTATGACGTGGACAGCCCAACGCCAATTACCGAAAACGACTTGCAAAAAATCGAGCAGAAAATGTTGGAACTTGCCAAAAGTTCGCAAACATTCAGCAGAGAGGAGATAAGCAAGGAAGATGCACTAAGGAAATATAGCGAGAAAGGCGATGAATATAAAGTAGAGCTGCTTGAGGCACTGGAGGATGGCACTATTACTTTCTATACCAATGGTGTCTTTACGGATTTGTGCCGTGGCCCTCACCTGGTGTCGACCTCGCCCATCAAGGCAGTGAAGCTCACCTCAGTGGCTGGCGCATACTGGCGCGGGGACGAGAAACGCAAGATGTTGACACGTATATATGGTGTGACCTTCCCCAAGAAAGCCCTGTTGGATGAGTATCTGGAGAGAATGGAGGCGGCAAAGGCCCGCGACCACAGAAAATTGGGCAAAGAGCTGGAACTCTTCACCTTCTCGGAGAGAGTAGGCAAAGGTCTTCCACTATGGTTGCCAAAGGGAGCCGCGCTGAGAGAAAGACTCGAGAATTTTTTGAAGAATGTACAAAAGCAATATGGCTACGAGCAGGTGATCACTCCTCATATTGGCATGAAGGATCTGTATGTGACCAGCGGCCACTATGCAAAATACGGCAAGGATAGTTTCCA